>NZ_JAACYW010000113.1 GCF_015356825.1 Catenulispora rubra
GCACAAGACCCCGGCGATGGCCTCGATCAGCAGCGTGGTGCGGTTGATCGCGGCGCTGATCCGCGCGGTCAGCGCGCCCATCTCCACGCCGCTGGTGTTGAAGGGCCCTGAGTTGCAGCTGAAGATGTCGGCGCTGCTGCACCGCGGAGACCAGCGGCGAGCCCTGCGGGATCTGCTCGACGCTCTGGCAGATGCCGACAGAGCCCTGATCCAGGGTCTGCGCGCCGCCGACCGCGACCCGGGACGACGGCGTGACCCAGCGGATCGTCACGCAGGGCTGCGGCTTGCCGTTGGGCAGCGTGAACGGGCAGCCGGTCACGGTGTAGACGTCTGAGAACCCGTCGAGCGGATCGCCGCCGAGCAGGACCCGGGTCTGGGCCGGGACCGGGTTCGCGCGGCCGCCGTGCGGGCAGGTGATGGTCGCCTGGGTGTGGAGCAGATTTCCGGACACGAGCTGTTCCCCTCCGTTTTTCCTGCTGGTGCTTCTGGCGTGAGGTCAGGTGACCTTGAACGCCTCCCCGTTGATCGTCACGCTGGGTCCGACCAGGTCGATGCTCGCGCCCTGGCCGTTGCTGATGTGGATGCCGGTGTCGTCGATGACGATCGAGGCGCCCGAGGGGGACTTCAGCGTGATGCCGGGCCCGCCGGGGGTGTCGGACATGACCAGGGTGTGCTTGCCCTGCGTCTGCAGGACCATCGGCGCCTGCCCCGGCACCGCGGTCTGCGCGTCGGAGGGCAGCTCGGTGGCGCCGCCGTACCAGCAGCCGGTCCACATCGGGTAGCTCGGGTCGCCCTGCTCGAACTCGACCCACACGCCGGCCCCGACCGGCGGGATGACGTGCATGCCCATGCCGTTTCCGGCCACCGGGAAGGACGGCAGGGCCCAGGAGGACATCTCGGCGCCCAGCACGTCCGGCACCTGGACCTGCAGGCGCGCCATGCTCATCGGGTCGATGTTGTTCACGACGCTGCCCCGGTACTTGCCGATGTACTTGGTCGGCTCGGTCACGGCTTTGGCTCCTTACGGCACGACTTACGGCACGACGACCGGTGTCAGGGATATGAGTCCCTCGCGGACGAGGGTGAAGTTCTGCGTGTACTCGCCGGGCTTGAGGTTGTGGGTGACGCTTTTGACGTAGTAGAGGCCGTCGTAGGTGATGCCGGCGCCGCGGACGCCGACGAGTTCGCGGGGGCGCAGGACGTGGCCGTAGCGGGTGACGTCGAGCTGGCCGGAGCCGCTGACGGCGTCGGCGGACTGCGCGGCGGCGGCCAGCGTCTCGGCCAGGGTCTGGCTGGCGTCCTTCTTGGCGGTGTCGTCGATGACGGTCTTCTTCAGCGCCGGGGCGGGGCGCAGCGCGAGCGGGGGTCGCAGGATGCTGACCTCGGGCACCGGCAGCACCGTGGAGGTGCGGGTGAACGGGATCTGGATGCGGGCCTGCGGCTGCTCGCGGGCCGTGCCGTCGAAGGCGAAGGTGAGGGAGTCGACGTTGGACAGGTCGTCCATGTTGACGCTGATGGCGTGCTGCGGGACGCCGAGGCGCACCTCCGGGCCCCAGTAGGCCTTGCTCTGGTTGGGGATCGGGCCCGGGTCGAGGTAGAAGACGAAGCCGTTGGCCTGCGCGAGCTGGTTGAGGTAGGCCAGGTCGGTACCCTTCTGGAAGTCGATCCGCTGCGTCGGCGACGGCGTCTGCGGGAAGATCTCCGGGATGACCAGCGGGATGATGCCGTACTGCGCGTAGTTGCCGATGATCTCGGCGCAGCGCGCGAAGTGCGGCATGGCGGCGAAGGCCGTCGCGGGCTTCTCCTCCAGGTCCATCAGGACCGTGAGATCCTCCCCGGTGACGGTGAGCGTCGAGGCCCCGGCCTTGCCGCTGATCCCGACCTCCTGCCGGATGATGACGCCGTCCATCAGCACCGACATGGTGCCGTTGACCGTGACCGCGATGACCACGCGCGTCTTGGGGTCGAAGAAGCCGGCGGGCAGCAGCACCTGGTTCAGCGGCGAGTTCTTGGTCAGGTCGAAGGCCAGCTGGAACCCGCTGCGCTGGCCGGCGGTGACCGTCACCTGCGCGGTGAGCAGCGCGTCGGTCACCGGCTGCGGGACCGGCACCGCGATCTGCGGGCCCATCAGCAGGTGCAGCCGGATCAGCGAGACCTCAGCCACTGACGAAACCCCCGGTCCCCGGCGTCGCACTGGGCATCCCGCCGGGCAGAGTGATCTGCAGCGTGGCACCGGGCGTCGCGGTGAGCTCCTGCGGATCCAGAGCAGGATTGGCATCGGCGAGCTGCCACCACTGCGTCGGATCGCCGAGGAAGCGGTAGGCGATCTGGTCGATCCGATCCCCGGCCTTGACCTTGTAGGAGTCCACGGCGGTGAGCGCGCTCGGATCCGGCAGGAACCGCCGAGTGAGGTAGGGGATCTGCGTGCCGTCCGCAGTCGTGTGGACGGCGGTCGGCACGGCGTAGTAGCGACTGGTCCGCGGATACGACGAAGGCGTCGCCGCCGCGGCCAGAGCGGCCTGAGTGTTGTCGATGGTCATCCGATCCCTCCGATCCCGAGCACCCCGAGCTGCACCCCCTGCGGCACCTTCCGCGCCAGAGCCTGTTTCTGCGCCAGATGCGCCAGATAGAGCTCCGCGCCGCGGTGATGCGTCGGCAGATCGCTGGTGGTGAGGACGTGCAACGTCAGGTTGAGCGTGGCCCGCACAGGGTTGAGGTCGACGTCGAAGAGCTGCTCGGTCACCGAGAACTCGGTGATCCGCACCGGCATGACCCGACTCGCACCCCAGGTGAAGAGCGTGAGCGGGGTCTCCACCGGCGTGATCTCAATGGTGCCGACATCAGCAAGAGCCTGATTCAGCCGAATGGTGGCGGAGCTCGGCTGCACCAGCATCTCCAGCAAAGCGAGCTGCGGCATGATCCCGTCCGGAGCCTCGATCTGAGGCTGATCGGTGGCATCGATCTCCACCTCGATCTTCCAGTCCTCCTTGGCCGGCCCCACCAACCGCAAAGCCTCCAACCGATCCCCCTGCTGCCCGTCCGTCGCCGCCTGCGGCACCAGCGTGCGCTGCAAGCTGTCGGGGTTGAACTGCATGACGATGGCCACGGTGGGCGTACCGGTGACGGGGTCGACGACGACTATGCCGGAGCGGATGGGTTTGGGGAGGTCGGCGTAGGTGATGGTCATGACAGGTGCGCCTCGTATCCCTCTAGGACGACTTGGGCCAGATCCCTGATGCGCTGATCCCGGTCGTCGGCCGCTAGTTTCGTCAGCAACAGCCGATAGTCGGTCCACGGCTGGATCGTGATCGCCCAGATCGCCGCCTCGCGGAGCTGGGGATCCCGATCACGCAACGTGTTGCTGATCCGGTCGACCAGCCGCATGTCGACGGCCTCGGGGGCACCCAGCGCCGCACGCAACAAGGCTCTGCCGATCTGGTTCAGGCCCTTCGCCCGGTCGACGTCCGCCAGCAGTTCATCGAAGGTCTCGACGTCGAGGTACGGGGCGGCGAGTCCGGCGGCCGACGCGGCGGCCATCGGATCGTCCGCGCTGGCGAAGAAGAAGGAGCTGTCGGAAAGCCCGTGCATCACGTAGTGCAACGTCGGTCCGGTTCCGATCCCCCACTGCGCCTCGTAGGGGACACCGGCAGCCGGGTCGGCGTCGATCACGCCCCTGAGCGGCCAGTCCAGCATCTCGGCGGCGCGGGCCACCTCCGATTCTCCCTCCGCCGCGCGGAACACCTGCGAGTCCGATTTATGGAGTGTGCCGGATGCCATGTCAGCCCTTTCGCGCCCGGTAAAGCCGGGTGAATGTCTGGAAGTCAATCCCTTGTCGCTTGGCATCCTGCCACATCTGGAACATCTTCACGTCTTGCGGTGCGGTGCCGTAGAACGCGTGTATCCGCTTTCTGATCTGGTCGCAGAGCTGATCCTCGACGCTCTTCTTGGAGCCGTGGTCGACTTTGATGTCCTGCAATTTGATCCAAGCCTCCACCAGATCGACTTCGGCCTTGATCATCGCCTGTGCGCCACCGCTGAGCGAGGACTCGGTCTTGCCGCTGAGTCCTCCAGAAGAGAGATAGGTGTTCACCTCGTCCGCGGCGGCCTGCGCGCCTTGCGGGATCATCGGGGACCTGCCCAGCTCCGTGGCCAGATCGCCCGTCGTCATCGCGTTCTGCATGACCATCGCCGCGGTGGCCATCGTGGCCTTGCCTCTCATGCTCTCGACATCGGTCATGAGGACGGCCATGCTCGCCGCCCAATCCGGGTTCGCCATACCGGTGCGGTCTCCACCCACGACCTGCGCCATCTCGGCGGCGAGCGTGGCACCACCGGGCAATAGCTGAACATCGCGGATGAGGCGCGCGTACGACCCGCTGGTGCCGGGCGGAGCCGGTGCTGACAGGGGAGTGACGCTCTTGGGCAGCTTCGGGATGGTGACGAACTTGTTGCGGAGCTTCTGGAACGTGGTCTGGAGCTTGTTCATGTAGCCCTGCATCCAGGTCACCGTCAACGGCGGTCCGCCGGGGCGCTCGAAATCGATGTCCTCGCGAGTGAAGGTGAGCTGTGGGCTCATCTTCGTCTGAGTGAAGTTCGCGAGGGAATTGAGGCCGACCCGGTTCTTGACCTCAACCACGTTGCGGTTTTTCGGGACGACACCGCGCATTTGACTGGACATCGATATACCGGATTCCGCGCCGGCTTTGCTGCTCGGCGAGAAAATCACTTCCTGGGAAACCTGCCGAAGGAAGCGCAACAACATGTCGCGATCCACCGTCGCGCCGTTCGAGAACGTCACCGTCGGGTTGATGGTGGCCGCGATCTGGAAGTCCGAGCTTCCTGTCATCGCCAACGATGCGAGCCGGTACCAGATCCGCATGCCCCGCAGCGCTGCCTTGAGGGCGAAACCGGGAACGCCCTTCCCGAGCATCCAGTCGACCTTCGGCTGGATCCGCGCGACCGCGGCTGCGAGTCGTTCCTCAGGGCTCTTCGGCGGGTGCTTCTTCTTCCACCAGTCCGAGGCCTTCTGTTTCCACGTCTGGAAGGCCTGCTTGACCTTCTTCGCTCCGTTGAGCAGTGCCTTGCCCAGCTTGGTGTTCGCCAGGCGGTGGCCGAGGGCTTTGGCGCCGCGCTTGAGGGCGTTCCAGCCGCGTTTGGCGAGGGCGGCGGCGCGCTTGAGGCCGTTCTTGGTGAGGGTGCCGAGTTTCTTGGCGCCGCTCTTGAGGGCTGCCATGGCTTTGCTGGCGCCCTTTTTGGCGGCGGTGAAGGCTTTGCCGGCTGCCTTGCGGAGGGTTTTGGCGCCGCGGCCCAGGGCCGCCATGATCTTCTGGGCGATGCCCTTGAGCTTGCTGGTGATGCCGCTGGCGGCGCCCTTCAGCTTGGACAGGAGCCAGTTGGCGATGAAGTCGATGAGGGCTACGGCGCCGGAGGCGACTGTCTGGGCGAACAGGCAGGCTGCCTGGCCGTACTTCACCGCTTTCAGGAACTTGATGAAGGTGCTGATGGCGGCGATGATGCGGCTGATGGTGTTGTAGGCGGCGACCAGGCCCTGGATGATCTTGAGGACGGCTCCCGCCGCGGGGATCAGGGCCGCTATCACGTTCTCGATGACCAGTTGGATGATCATCTGGGGGAGTGCGGCTATCAGGGCCTTCCAGGCCATCTTCACGATCTGGCCGATGCTGATGCAGCCCTTGACCAGGATGTCGAAGATGGCCTTGCCGAGGCCGATGATGCTCTCGATCTTCTGCGTGAACCAGTTCTTGACGGCGCTGACGATGGCGCCGAACAGGTAGAGGCGCACGCCGTCCTTCACGGCGGTGGCCAGGTTGCTGATCCAGCGGCCGGGGTTCTGGGCGATGTCGACGATGATGGAGGCGAACTCGCCGAAGACGGCCAGGGCCTGCTGGGCCCAGGTGATCAGGTTGTTGATCTGGTTGCGGACGTAGTTCACCGCGGCGATCAGCCCGGCCTGCAGGCCGTCGAGGATGCTCGACAGGAGGGAGCCCAGGGCCGACAGAAGCTTGCTGACGGCGGATTTCAGGCCGTCGGCGATCGAGTTGACCTTGGCGATCGCCTTGTCGCGCCAGCCCTCGATCAGCTTGCGGAACTTGTCGCGGATGCCCGGGAACGCCGCCAGCAGCACGTCGCCGAGGGCGATCAGGCCGGCGGCGAAGACCTTGATGAAGCCGACGATGGCCTTGGCGGCCAGGTCGATCAGCCCGGTCACGAACTTCGTGAAGGTGCTGATGATGCCCTGCACCAGCTTGCGGGCGGCGTCGAAGATGTCGTTGATGGCGTTGCAGATGGCGTTGAACGCGGCGCTGATCTTCGACTTCACCCAGCCGAAGAAGCCGCCTCCGCCGCTGCGCTTCTTCGCCTTCTCCTTGCGCGCGTCGTCCTCGGCCTTGGCGCGCTGGTCGTCGATGCTCTTGTTGTCGGTGTCCTGACGGTCGGTGATCTGCTTGTCGGTGCTCTTGGCCTGGTCGTCGACGTCCGAGCGGGCCTTGCCGTGCCGGGTGTCGGCGTCCTTGTTCGCGTCCGCGATCTTCTGGTCCTGCTCGTCCCGCCACTGCTGACGCCCCTGGTCGGCCTGCTGCTTGACGTTCCCGCGCTCGTCGGCCTGCTGGGTGCCGGCCTCCTTGACGGCCGCGTCGATCTGCTGCTGGTTCTGCTCGTGCGCCTGGGTGGTGTCGGTGTCCTTCTTCTGCTGCTGCGTGCCCATCTGCGTCGAGCCCTGGTCGAACGCGGCCTTGAACTGCGGCCCGCGCTCCTGCTGGGCGACCACCGACGTGGCCTGCGCCATGCTGTTCGCGGCGCCGGCACCCGCGCCCGCGCCGCCGACACCGCCGGCAGCGGCAGGCCCGCCCTGCGCCCCGGCCGGACCCGGCACCGCACCCTTGAGCGTCTCAGGCTTCACATTCGGGTAGATCTGGGTCTCACCCAACGGCAACGCGGCATCCTGACGCCCGACCGCCGCGACCTGCCCGGACCGGTCGTGCAGCGTGTCCATCTGCTGGTCGGTCTGCGCCGGGTCCTTGTCCCCGGTCAGCTGGACCGTCGGCGCCGCGCCGACCGTGGTGTGCAGCGAGGGGTCGGTGGTCGGGATGTTGTTGATCGACCCCTGGACGCGGTCCGCCTCCTCCTGCGTCACCTTGCCCTCGGTGTCGCCGGCGACGCTGGGCGGCTGCACGTTCGCCGCCGGAGCCGGACCCTTGGCGACCTGCTTCTCCTGCGGCTTCTGCTCCGGACCCTTCTGCTGCGGCGGCGGGGCCTCCATCTTCGGGACCTGAGTCGCCACCGCCGGCGCAGAGGTCGGCGGCCCGTTGAGCACCTGCGGCGCCCCGGACGGCCGCTCGATCGACGGCGGCGCGGCGGTCAGGGCGGCCCGGTCCTTGCCGACCGAGGTCTGCACAGACTGGTCGACGCCGCCGATGGTCGCCTGCATCTGGTCCGGTGCCAGGGTACTGACGGTCGCCAGCGCGGCCTGCGGCTCCTGCGTCGCGACCTGCGGCGGCGCCGGAGCAGGCGGAGCCGCGTCGGCACCCCCGCCCCCGCCTCCGCCGCCACATCCCTTGCCTGCGGCGTCGGTGTCCGGCGCGGTTTCCGGCGCACCACCGCAACTGCCACCGCCGGCCTCCAGCGAGCCGTCGGCCGGGGGAGCGCCGTCGGCCTGCTGGTCCGGCTGCTGCGCGGAATCAGGGCCCGCGGCATCAGCCTGCTGATCCGGCTCGGCCGCACCCGGCGCGCCGTTCTCCGGAACCCCGGACGCCTCGTCGACCTGCGGCCCGCCCTCGGCCCGGCCCTGCTCGGCGGCCTGCGCCAACTCCCCGCCGTCCGGACCGGCGTGCGCTTCGGGGCCGGACGGCGCGGACTGGTCGTCCAGGCCCTGATCCTGCGGTCCGGCCGGTTCCGGCGGCGCGCTCTCGGCGGCGGGCTCGGTCTCCGGCTCGGACTCGATCGCGTCCGGGCCGACCTGCCCGGGATCGGTCTGCGCCTGCGGTCCCTCGCGCTGCTCCTGTGCTTGCTCAGCGCGATAGTCGGCAGTGCGCTCCCGAGCCTCCTGCTCCGGCGGCACGCCGGGATCGACGGCGTCGTCCTTCGGCGGCGCCGGGAAGCCCGGCACGCTCGGCTCGACCACCGAGCCGTCGGACGACAGCTTGATCTGGTCCGCGGTCGGGACCGAGCTGACATCGAGGTCTGATGTGGGCAGGCCGTCGGATACCGGCCCGGCGGCACCGGCCGCACCCGCAGCCGTACCACCGGCCGCGCCGCCAGCACCCGCCCCGCCGACACCGCGACCCCGGGCACCCGATGCGGTCGGCTCCGCCTCCGGCGTCACCTCAGCCGGGGCAGCCACCTCGGCGGTGGCGTCGGCGGGCAGCCCGATCGGCTCCTCGCCGGGTGGCACGGTGTCGTGCTTCTGCTGGCCCTTGCGCCGCAGCAACCCATGGTGAAGCAGGGGACTGTCAAGTGCGAACGCCGCGTCGTCGACCGCTCCGGCCGCGACATTCCCGAACCCGCCATCGCCGGCCGAAGCGCTGACTACGGCGCCGATTCCGGCTGCCCCGATCGCCCCGGCCGCCAGTTGGGCTCCCGGCGCACCCGGCGCCGTCTTTTCGTCGGCTGCGGTGTTCTGAGCCTTCTCGGTGCTGTCCTTGCTCTGCTCAGAGTCCTTGGCGGTCTGATCCTTGGGCGCCTCGTCCTTGACGGGCTCGTCCTTGTCGTGCTGATTCTTCTTGCCGGCCTTCTCGGGCCGTTCCTTCTCGTTCTTTTCGTTCTTTTCGTTCTTCTCGGTCTTCTTGTCCTGGCTCTGGACCTCGGCGACCTCGTCGTGCGACTGCCGCTCCGTCTCCCGGTCGTCCTGCTCGCTCTCGGGATCGGGCTCCGACACCGGCTCCGGCGTCTCGTGCGAGTCGATCGGCGGGTCGCTGGCCTCGACGTCGAGCTTGCCGACCAGCGCCATGACCTTGCTGAAGTCCGAGGACGGAATCCGCTGCTGCAACGTGTTGAGCACGTTCTCACGCAGCTCGGGTGCGAGCTTGGCCAGCTGCAACTGGACGCGCCCCGACCGGTCGTCCGGGTCGCCGCGCAGCGAGCGCAGCAGCCCGGCGACGAGCCGGTCGACGACGGTCGCCGGATCGAGTTGCTCAGTACGCTGATTGTCGGCGCTGACCGTGGCGTAGCGGAGCAGGCCCGGCGTCGGCTCCAGGTGCTCGCGCACCTGCCGCGCCTGGTTGGTGGCCCGGCCGGCGGTCAGCCCGCGCGCCACCCGCTCGGCCTCCTGCTCGATCGGCTCGGAGGCCACGCTGACCCGGCCGAGTCCGGCGTCGCCGTCACGCCGGCCGCCGAGCGATCCGCGCGGCTGCGGGCTCTGGACGGTGTGAAGGATCTCGTGAGCCAGAAGCCTGCGACCCTCCGCCGTCTCCGGCCGGTAGCTGCCGGCGGCGAAGAAGATCTCCGGCCCGACGGTGACGGCGTCCGCGCCGATCAGCTCGGCCAGCCCGGCGGCGTCGCGGTCGGTGTGCACGCGGACCCGCGACAGGTCGTGGCCGAGCTGCACCTCGAAGTCCCGGCGCAGGCCCCAGTCCAGCGGACGGCCCGCCGAGGCGAGGATCTTGCCCGGCTCGACCGGACGCGGAGCCGCCGGACGCGGCCGGGTCAGCGGCTGCCGCTGCTTCGGCTGACGCTCACGACGCTTGGCACCCTTGCTGCCGTCCTTCTTCGAGTCCTGCTTCGCCTGCGGCGCCATCGCCGCCGGGGCGCTCATGCCGCGCTCCTGGTCGGCTCAGGACCCGACGCACCGGACGGACCGGACGTCGCAGGGCGCTGCGGCGGCCTAACGATCGGGATAGAAGACGTCTGCGTCACCACGCCGCCGGACGCGCCGCCCGACAGCCCGGCGAACAGCGCGTTCGCCAGCGCCAGCCCGAACCGCCGCGCCGAACCGGTCGCCGGCAACGGCGCCAGCGCCGCGACGGCCTCGGCGACCCGCTCCGGCCGCAGCGCCTCCATCGGCAGCCCCTTCGCCCGCACCAGCCGACCGAGTTCGCGTTCGAAAACACTCGCCACGCCCGCGGCGTCCAGCGCCCCGAGCCCGGTGAACACCAGCTCGTCGATCTCCAGGTGCACCTCGCGGATCAGATCCATCCGGCCACCTCGCCCGGCGGCAGGGAGCGCTCCTGCTTCAGGTACTCCGTCCTGGCGGCGGCCAGCATGTGCCGCATCTGCAGCTCCTCGCCCTCGTCGGCGGCGAGGAACGCGGCGGCCAGCGCGATGTTGCGGATCGAGCCGCCGGCCACGGTCAGCCGGGCCAGCAGCGCCGGGTCCAGGCCGCGCGCGGGGGTCTGCTCCGGGATGACGCGGCGCCAGATCTCGGCGCGCTCGGGGACGTCGGGGAACGGGAAGTCGACGACGAACCGGATCCGCCGCATGAACGCGCTGTCGAGCGCCTTCTTCATGTTGGTGGTGAGGATCGCCAGCCCGCGGTACTCCTCCATGCGCATCAGCAGATAGCTGACTTCCAGGTTCGCGTACCGGTCGTGGCTGTCCTTGACCTCGCTGCGCTTGCCGAACAGCGCGTCGGCCTCGTCGAACAGCAGCAGCGCGCCGCCGCGCTCGGCGCCGTCGAAGACCTTGCGCAGGTTCTTCTCGGTCTCGCCGATGAACTTGCTGACCACCTGCGACAGGTCGATGACGAACAGGTCCAGGCCGAGCTCGCGGGCCACGACCTCGGCCGCGAGGGTCTTGCCGGTGCCCGAGCCGCCGGCGAACAGGGCGGTGACGCCCAGCCCGCGGCGCAGCACGGCGTCGAAGCCCCAGTCGCGGTAGACGGTCGCGCGCTGCCGGACGTGCGCGACGATCTCGCGCAGGATCGTGCGCTGGGCGGTCGGCAGGACCAGGTCGTCCCAGGACGCGCGCGGCTCGACCCGGCGGCCGAGGTCGGCCAGGCCCATGCGCGCTTCGGCGAGACCGGCGCGCCACAAGAGTTCGCCGGGGTCCTGATCCGCAGCCGGGTCCTGGCTTTCGGCGGCGTGCCGGACGGCGACACCGGCGGCCCGGATCACGTGCGCGGGCAACGAGAACTGCGAGACGAGCTCGCGCAACTTCGGCTCAGCGAGCGCGGCTGTGCCGTTGAGTGTGGAGGCCCACAGCAGATGCTGTTCTTCGGTGGTCGGCATGGTCGCGCCGACGCGCTCGCGGTGCACGCGTAGTGTCGGCAGCGGATCAGGGCTCGACAGCGCAAACGGCGTGGTCCCGGCGGCGAGCACGGCCTCGGCACGGGCCGCGTCCTCGGGACCGTCGACATCGACCAGCAGCGCGGCGGGGAGCAGGACGGCTTCGCGCTCCCACAGGCGCGCCAAAGCGTCGCGGTCGGTTGGGTCGGCGGGGAGTTCGCCGGCGCGTACGGCGTAGAGCCGCAAGCCACAAGCTGCGGCGGCGTGGGCGGCGATCTCGATCCGCGTCTGGCGGTCCGCGCCGACGATCTCGACCCGGGGCTCGGTGTCAGGACGCTGCCACACCGCGGCGATCCGCTCCGCCGCGACGTGCTGGGAGGTGGGCAGCGCGTCGGGGCGCGGCGTGGCCTCGATGAGGCCGTGCAGCCGCGGGTCGAGGTAGGGCGCGCCGAGCAGGAAGTGCAGGACGCGCTCGTCGATGCGGATGCGGGCGCTGGTCAGCGCGTTGGACTCGTCGATGGACAGGAGCATCCAGCGGCGCAGCGGAGCGACCGGTGTCAGGGCACTCCAATGCGGGTCGCTCAACGCGGCCAGGCCGAGTCCGAACGTGGGATAGGCGAGCTCCGGTCCCGAGGCGGCGGCGCACGCGGCCGGAGTGCGCGGGTCGATCTCGGCGGCCGCGGCCAGGACGAGGAGGTCGCGCTCGAAGGGGGTGAGGCCGAAGCAGGCGGTGACGGTGTCCAGGGCGGAACCACCGGCAAGCACAGCAGCCTCATCGCTTGCCGCGCCCGCCGGGGCGGAGGCGTGGGCGTGCCGCGAGCCGGTCTTGGCGCGGTCCGAAGCGGCACCGGCCTTGCCGTCGGCGTTCGAATCGCGGCCTGCTCCCTGTTCCGCATGCGCGTCCAGCCGTCGGAGCACGTCCGAGATCGCGGCGGCGAGCGCCTGCAGGTGCTCCTCACCGCGGCCGTCCGGGCGCGCCCCGCTCATCTCAGCTCCCCTGCTGCTCTGTCGACGGGGCCTGCGTCGTCTTGCGCGCTGCGGCCTTCTTCGCGGGAGCCGGTGTGGCCGCCGCCGCGCCGAGGTTCACCGACGGCGAGTCGAAGTGCCCTGACGCACCGATGCCGAGCGGGCTCTGTGCGCCGTCCACCTGCACGCGCACCAGGTACGACGTGGCCGCGACGTTCGTCGCCTGCACCGTCACCGTCTGCGGATTCGTGCGCGTGCCGAGCGGGAACGGCGCGTCGAACTGGTAGCTGCGCGGCTGGGTCCCGGCGGCCGGCGTGATCTCGTCCAGCAGCATGCTGACTCGCTGGGTGTCGCCGACCGGCATGTCCACCGTGACGCCCAGCTGCGCGGACACCGGGTCCGTGCCGGTCTTGCCGGCCACCGTCACCGCGCCGGTGATCGTCGGCTGGCGCACGAACGGCACGCCGTTGGACTCGAACCCGCGGTGCGGCGTCGGCGGCACGCCGAGCAGCAGGTTGTGCACCACCGACACGGTGTACGTCCCGGGCTGCAACGTCGCCGGCACCGCGATGGTCAGCTCGGTGTCCCGCACCTGCGTCGCGGGCACCGGCACCTCCAGCGCGTCGAAGCGCACCAGCACCTCGTCGGACTTCAGGCCGCTGCCGCGGATGACCAGCGTGTCGCCGGACGGCACCGGCCCGGGTTGCGGGACCGCGCCGGGGTCGGAGGTCGGGCGGGACAGGATCTCGCTGATCTGCGGGCCGGTGCTGGGCACGGCGGTCAGCGTGCGGGTCAGGACCGGCTTGCCGGCGGTCGGCGTCTCGCGGCCGTCGAGCAGCACCGCGGCGGCCTGATACGTCACCGACAGGGTGTAGCTGGTCTGGAGCAGGAACGACCAGAGCTTCGAAAGCTCCTCGGTGTCCATGTGCGTCGGAGTGAAGCGGATCCGCTGCGGCGCCGCCGGCAGGTCGGTGCCGGCCAGGAACGGCATCTGCGCGGCCTCGGCGATCAGGTCGTCGGTGAGCATCGGCAGCTCGTACAGGCTGCGCACGACGCAGCCGAGCATGCGTTGCGGGACCAGCTGCGTCTCGTCGCCGAAGAAGGTGATCAGATAGCTGAGATCCAGCGCCGCGACCGGTCGGCTGAGCAGCGTCCCGTCCGAGGCGCGCATCGGCTCGTCCCGGTTGCGCAGGTGCGGATCCGGCGTCACCTGGTACAGGAACACGGTGATGGTCGGTTCGGCCGGCGGTTCGGCCGGCGGCCGGCCGGAGATCACGTTGACGGCGAACGGGATGTCGGGCGTCAGCGCCCGGACGATGAACAGCCGCAGCGCCTCGGTGGCCGTGGCCACCGCCAGGAAGTTGCTCACCGGCGCCCCCCTTCACGGGCCAGGTACTCGTCGAGCTTGAGCGCGGGTTCGCGCGTCCGGCGGTCGGGCCGGGACGCCGGACCGGCGGGTGCCGGGGTCGCCGCACGGACCTCCAGCCGGCCGATCCGGACCGTGACCGACGGCGGTTGTGGTGCGGTGGCCGCGCGCTGGGCCGGTGGTGCGCCGCGTTCGGCGAGGCGCGCTCGTGGCGTCGGCGCAGGTTGGGCCGAGGCCTGGCGCGAGGTGGGCATCGCGGTCGCGGGAGCGCGGTCCGCCGGCGAGCCGGAAGCCGAAGCGCTGGCTGGGGAATCGGCCGAGGCGCGGGCAGCGGTAAGTCTGGAAGAACTCTGCGATGCGGCGATCGGCAGCGTCGGCGGATTCGACCGGGGGAGTGGTTGCTCCGCCGCGGCCGGTACGACGAGAAGAGGTCCAAGGCCCGGCTCGGTCGAAGATCGGCTGTCCGGCCGGGACCGGGTCACGGCGCGGTCCTCGGAGCGCGGCAGCGCGGGCCCGGCGGCCCGAGTGCCGAACGCCGGCTCGCTCCGATGCTCCATCGCGTTCCCCCGCCTCGAGTATTCGGATTCTGATGACGGCTGCTCGGTCCATTCGAGGTCCCCGGCCGTGCCGGGGCGTTCGAACGGATGCGGCAGCCGAGGCTGTGCGGCGGCGCTTCTGACGCCGTCGCCGTCCGCGGCCCGCGCAACCGGTGCGGACGCGGACTTCGCGAGCAGTCGGTCGAAGAAGTCAGCCATCGACGCACCGTTCCACGTAGTAGCGGCGTCGCTGAGGGCTCAGCGCCAGGATCTGGTCCTCGCTCCAGCCGTAGCAGGAGGCGAGGAGGTGGATGTCGGAGAGGATGGCGCGCGCCCAGACGTCCAGCTCGCGCCACAGGTATTCGGAGATGTCGAGTTCCGCGCTGATCTTCTGGGAGCACTCAGGGCACTGCATCGCCAGCCGGACGTCGGCCGCCGGGTCGGCAACGGCTGCGGCCGAAGCGATGGCCTGCTGGACCGGGGCCGGGATCCGGGACGCGTCGATCTTGCGGCCCGAACGCTCGGCCCGGATCACGATCCGGGCCAGCAGTGCCTTGCGGGCGGCGTCGGCATCGCCGATGCCTGATACCGCTTCGAGGTCGGCCGCGGTCGGTGAGTGGAAGTCGACCGACCACGAGCCTTCGTCGACGTGCAGCACCTGCGGTGCGTGCGGATCGGAGGAGCCGTCCAGCTCGGAGGAACCGTCGCGCTCGGAGGAGCCAGGCCCATCAGGGATCTGATGTGCCCGATCCCCGAGCAGCGCCCGCACCCCGAGCTCGAACTCCAGCTTCTCCCCGCAGTCCGGGCACCCGACCACGACCTCCATCCGGTCCCCGAACAGCGCGCCGCGCAACGCGAACAGCTCCGCGTCCCGCTGCCCCACGGCCGTCGCCTTCAAGTCCGCGACGCCGGCCCGCGGCCGTGCGAGCGCGTGCAGCAGCAGCGTCCGCTCGGCCGCGCCGGCCGTCGTCCCGGCCTCCCAGGTCGCCAGCACGTCCACCGCCCCCGGCATCCACGTCTCCGGTCAGGACGGGAACGTGAAGGAGGGCTCCTCAGGCTCCGCGACCTCCGGATCGCGCTCGATGCCCTCGCACTCCAGCTTGATGTGCTGGATCGCGACGGCGTTGGCGTTGCCGTCGAGCTCGGAGGTGATCTGGTACTCGCTCACCCACGCCCGGTACACCTTGAACGCCACCGCGACCTGGCCGGCCTCGTTGAGCAGTTCGATCACGATGTCCTTGCGGAAGTCCCGCAGCGAGGACTCCACCCCGCGGCCCGCGCCGACCATCCAGACCTTGTTGGCCCACTGGTCGAATTCCAGGTCGTGGGTGATGCCGCGCTCCAGCGTGATCCCGTCGAACTCGGTGCGCCCGGCCGACTTGCGCGGCGTGGAGGGGTCGCCGCCGCTGCGGTGCTTGACCACCTCGGTGGTCCGCTTGATGGCGCTGACCTTGCTGACCCCGGCGACCGTCCGGCCGTCCCACACCACCAGGAACTTGAAGTTCTTGTACGGGTCGAAGCGTTGTGCGTTGACTGTGAATTCCGCCATTGGGTCCCCCTCACACCTGCAGCTGTCCGGCCATCTGCTGGATCTGCACGACCACGAACTCCGCCGGTTTCAGCGGTGCGAAGCCGACCACGATGTTCACCACGCCGCTGTTGATGTCGTTCTGCGTGGTGGTGTCCTTGTCGCACTTGACGAAGTACGCGTCCTTCGCCGACGTGCCCTGGAACGCGCCCTGCTGGAACAGGGTCCGCAGGAACGCGCCGACGTTGAGCCGGATCTGCGACCACAGCCGCTCGTCGTTGGGCTCGAAGACCACCCATTGCGTTCCGCGGTAGAGGCTCTCTTCCAGGAACAGCGCGGTCCGGCGCACCGGCACGTACTTCCACTGCGAGGCCAGGATGTCGGCCCCGGCCAGCGTCCGGGCGCCCCAGACCACCGGGCCGACCACCGGGAAGTTTCGCAGACAGTTGACACCCAGCGGGTTGAGCAGCCCGTTCTCCGGGTCGGTCATCGTCACGGTGAGGGCCGAGGCGCCCATCAGCTGCGCGTCGGTGCCGGCCGGGGCCTTCCACACCCCGCGCTGGCTGTCGGTGCGCGCCATGATGCCGGCCACCACGCCGCACGGCGGGAACTCCCGCAGGCGCCCGGTCAGCGGGTCGACCGCCTCCAGCGCCGGGAAGTACAGCGCCGCGTGGTCGTTGCGCACCGGGTCGAAGTCGGACAGGTGCGCCCGGGCGGTGTCCAGCGTCGTCCAGGACGCCGGGGCGTCCACGATCAGGAACATCCGCTTGTCCTGGCACAGCGACTCGGCGGCCGAGATCACCGTGGTGGCCTGGACCGTGTCGCTGTAGCCGGCCAGTTCCGGCAGGCACAGCAGGTTGACGTCGAGCACGTCGCGCAGCGCCTGGATCCCGGTCTTGGCCGCCTCGCTGCCGATCAGGTCGGTCGGCGACGGCTTGCCAGCGTCGGTGCCGCCGGTCAGCGCGAACGCCGGCGGGTTGACCGAGCCCTCCAGGCCGAGGTTGTTCGCCTCGGTGCCGGTGAAGCGGACGGTGTCCGCCGGGTCCGAGGAGCCGGCGACGACCTGGATCTTCTGGCCGACCGCGTAGACCCGCAGGCCCCCGAAGGCCCGCTTGCCCGGCGCGTCCGGCAGGGCGCGCAGCTTGCGTTCGAACAGCGTCGCCAGTTCCGCGACCGTGGCCGGCGGCGAGGCGCCGTCCGCAGGGCTCTGATAGATCGTGACGTCGTGCTGGGTCGAGCCGATCGCCACCTGGAAGCTCTGGGTGAGGTCGGGCAGCGTGGCCGGGAAGTCCTTGGAGACCGTGCCGGACGGGTCCGGGCGGCCGGTGCCGGTCGCGGCGGCCGAGACCACCGCGGAGCCCGCGTTCACCACCGAGCTCACGTACTGCGGGTCCGAGGAGCTCATCGACAGGTTGCTGTACGACTCGCTGATCGTGCCGCCGGTGTCGGAGACGGTGAGGTTGAAGGTCTTGGTCGGCGTGGCGGTGCCGTAGTTGACGGTGGCGCGCAGCGCGTCGCCCCAGGCACCCGGCTCGGTCGCGGTCAGCGTCAGAGCCGTCGCGGTGGTCTGGTTGTCTGTGGAGGCCAGCGCCTGGCTCGCGGACGCCCCGCTGCCGGCCGCGGCCGCGCGGACCACGATGGCGACGTTCCCGCCGTTGGCGAAGAACTGGGAGACCGCGTAGCTGACCGGGCTGTCGGCGCTGATCCCGCCGAACTGCCGCTCGAAGTCGGCGAAGCTGGTCAGCGTGACCGGCTGGTTGAGCGGGCCCCGGCGGGTCTGCCCGACGAAAGCGGTCACCGAGGTGGTGACCCCGATGATGGTCCGGACGCTACTCGGGAGTTCCTCGATGTAGACGCCGGGGTAAGTGGTTTGGACCGGCATTCCCCCTCCGTTCCGTCAACGCGGCAAGACGACCGGGTTCGAAGGAGGGCGCGCGCGGCGCACATCAGTGCGTTGCGACGGGCGGCGTGCTAACCGGACCCCCACGGCAGGCAGGCAGCTGTGTCCTGTCTTTTTCCGGCACTCTTGTCCTCGCTTGGACTGCTACGTCTTCGAAGGTTTCATTTGCTGCGATGCGAAGTCAAGACATTTGACGAAGCCTTTGGACTTGCCCGATAAGTAGATCTTGACAACTTTTCAGTGTCTTTATAAAGAGACTGACACTGCACGTTCCGCCCCGGTTTCGGACGCCGCGCAGATCGGCGCCGTGGCGGATCCAAGCGCCGATCAGCACCATGACACCAGACGGACCATGGCAAGGGGTCGGTAAAGCGGTATTCAACGGTTAGGGGTTGTCACCTAAGGATTCACTCGAAAGCAGCTCATCTGCGGACATGGCATGCTCGGTGGCGAATCGTTCGCCTGGCTCGCGCCGGTTCCGGCGGGCCGGGGCGGGGGTTACCTTGAGCGCGTGAGTCCTGTGAGTCCTGGAGTCGGCCGAGGCGGTCGTCCGGCATCCGGGGGCGGTCTCCGGCGCGTCTCAAGCGTCTCTCAAGGCGCCTCTTACGGTACTTCCCCCGGCGCTGCCGTCGGGGAATGATGCGGCGCCGCCAGCGGCGTCTCGCGTGCCGCCCGCACGTCGGCGTACGGCGTCCGGGCCCTGATGTAAGGGTTCGTCGTCGCCCGCGTCTTTCACCAGTGTAGTAAGCACCCTTATGCTCGGCCCTGTGACAATCGGGGATGATCTACTCCTACTCGCGATCAGCCCGCGCGACGGACGGGTGCAGGCCGCCGAGGCGATGGGTCCGGCGTTACGGGGGGCCGAGGCGCTGGACCTGAGTCTGGCCGGGCGCGTGGCGGTGGCCGAGGGCCGGATCGCGGTCGCCGATCCGCGGCCGATCGGCCATCCGCTGGTGGACCGGTCGCTGGCCACGCTGCACGCCGAGGGCGGGGCGCCGCGGCTGCAGGCGTGGTTCAGCGAGCGGCCCACGGAGCCGGCGGCGCTGCACCAGTACGTGACCCTGCTCGCCGACCGGGGGGTGATCCGGATCGAGCGTCGGGGGGACGCCGGCGGCCGGGTGCGCTCCCGGCTGGTGCTGGTGGACCTGGAGCGGTGCGCGTATGTACGGACGCGGGTGGAGAACGTCTCCTCGCCCGGCGATCGTGCGCTGGGCAGCATCGTGCACGCCTGCGGCCTGGACGAGGAGCTGTACCCGGGCCTGCGCGGCCGATCGGCGCGGCGGCGGCTGGCGCGGCTGACCGAGGACGAGCAGCTGTCGCCCGGGGTGCGGGACTCGATCGAGGCGGTGGTCGACGCGGTGGCCGATGTGCTCGCGCGGGACCAGACCGGGGGCGGTGCGAGCCGGTAGTCGTTGGCGGCCGGACCTGATTGCTGCTTGGCGGGTTGGCGGGGGTCGGTGTTGTGTTCAGTGCGGGTCGGTGTCGCGCCGGTGTGCGCGCGAGCCCTCGTGGTCCAGGATCGACAGGATCTCCACGGCGGCGCCGTGCGCGGTGATCAGGTGCGGCGTCATCGTGCTGAACTCCGCGGCGTCGCCCTCCTGGACCAGGATGACGCGCTCGCCGAGCCGCAGCTCGGCCGTCCCGGACAGGACCGTGAACCACTCGTACCCGGAGTGGATCCGCAGCTGGTCCGGGCCGGTGGGGCGCTCGGCGGTGATGCGCAGCTTGGCGACGCTGACGCCGTTCAGGAAGCGCTCGCGCGACAGCAGCCAGCTGGTCACGCCCGGGGTGCCGCAGACCGGTTCGGGCCGGATCACCACGCCGGCCTCGTCCGGCGGCTCGACCAGCTGGTCGATGGTCGTGCCCAGGGCGCGGGCGATCGGCACCAGCTGGTCCAGGGCGATGCGGCGCTGGCCGGTCTCGATGCGGCTGAGGTTGGACGGGCTCAGGTCGCAGCGTGCGGCCAGCGAATCCAGCGTCCAGCCCCGGGCCAGGCGCAGGCTGCGGATGCGTTGGCGGACGATGGCGTCGACGTCGGGTTCTTGCGTCATAGGCAAGATGATATGCCGCTCGCGCAGATCGCGCTTACGCTGGAGGCATGGAACACGATCACATCGGCCGCCAAGGGCACGGTCACCAGCAAGGGCACGGCCACCACCACGACGCAGACGCCGCCTCCGCCGCCTCCATGGCGGACGTCCTGGACCTCGACGCCGAGGTGGTCGGCCCTTACCTCGACGAGCTGACCTCCTGGGCCGCCACCCACACCAAGGCCGAGCCGCTCACCGTCCTCGACGTAGGAGCGGGTACCGGAACCGGGACCCTGGCGCTCGCGCGCCGCTTCGGGAACGCCGAGCTGATCGTGATCGACCGCTCGCCGACCATGCTCGAGCGCCTTCAGGCCGCGGCCGCCGCCCAAGGCATCGCCGACCGCCTGCGCACAGCCCAGGCCGACCTCGACACCGGCTGGCCCGCGGTCGGCACCGCCGACCTGGCCTGGGCCAGCTCCTCGCTGCACCACGTCGCCGACCCCGGCCGGGTCCTCGCCGACATCCACGCGGCGCTGAACCCTGGCGGCCTGCTCGTGGTCGTCGAGATGGACGGGATGCCGCGCTTCCTGCCCGACGGCGTCTATCCGGGCTTGGAAGAACGCTGTCGGCAAGCCGCGGCGGACAACGGCTGGAACTCCTGGCCGGACTGGACCGGCCACCTGGAGCGTGCCGGGTTCACGGTTGCCGAGAAGCGCGTCTTCGACCTCGATATCCATCCCGCCCCGCCGGCCGCGAACCGGCTGGCGCACCGCATCACCAGCCGTATGCGTGAGCGTCTGGCCGACCAACTGTCCGCCGAGGACCGTGCCGATCTAGACCGCCTCCTTGATCCCGAGGGCAAGGAGTTCCTGTTGCGGCGCGCCGATCTGGTGGTGCGCGGCGCGCGCACGGCGTGGGCGGCGCATCGGGCCTGAGCATCCTGAGGCTTCCGTTCAGGGGACCTCCCACTGGTGTTCCGCCGAGCGGCCGGGCCGCGCCGAACCCGAGCCGGTCGGCGGCCCGGCGGCGCTGTGACCCCCCCTCGTCGCGTCGCGGGCGCTCCCACGAAGCCGTAGGCGGTACCGTGCACGCATGCCCGACACGCAGTACGAAGACCTGCTCCAGCGTGTGCTGACCACCGGTGCGGTCAAGTCCGACCGCACCGGTGTCGGCACGCGATCGCTGTTCGGACACCAGCTCCGCTACCGCCTCCAGGACGGCTTCCCGCTCATCACGACGAAGAAGGTCCACTTCAAGTCCGTCGCCTACGAACTGCTGTGGTTCCTGCGCGGCGAGGGCAACGTCCGCTGGCTGCAGGAGCACGGCGTGACGATCTGGGACGAGTGGGCCGCCCCCGACGGCGACCTCGGACCGGTCTACGGTGTGCAGTGGCGCTCCTGGCCGACGCCCGACGGCCGCCACATCGACCAGATCACCGAGGTCCTGAACCAGCTGCGCACGAACCCTGACTCGCGCCGCATCATCGTCTCCGCCTGGAACGTCGCGGAGCTGGCGAACATGGCCCTGCCGCCGTGCCACGCCTTCTTCCAGTTCTACGTCGCCGACGGCGAACTGTCATGCCAGCTCTACCAGCGCAGCGCGGACATGTTCCTGGGCGTGCCGTTCAACATCGCCTCCTACGCACTGCTGACCCACATGATCGCGGCGCAGACCGGCTTGGCCGTCGGCGACCTGGTCTGGACCGGCGGCGACGTGCACGTCTACGACAACCACGTCGAGCAGGCACGGTTGCAGCTCACGCGCGAGGCGCGGACGTTCCCGACGCTGGAGCTGAAGCCGGCGGATTCGCTGTTCGACTACGTATACGAGGACATCGCAGTGCTCGGATACGACCCGCATCCGGCGATCAAGGCGCCGGTGGCGGTGTGACGTTGGATTGAGCGGGCAGCTCAGAGCGTCGGCGAAGGCTGCGGCAGCGCGTGTGCGCCCTCGGGTCGCAGGCCGTCGAAGATGATCGCGAGGTAGCGGCGCCACAGGTCCGGTGGGGCGTCGGGGACGTAGCCGCTGACGTAGTTCGGGGCGCACATCAGGAGGAAGACGTCGGTGCCGGTGACGTCCGGGCGGACCGCGCCGGCTGCGCGGGCTCGGGCGACCAGGTCCTCGATGGCTTGGAACAGGGCGGCTTGGGCCTGTTTCACTTCGGGCTTCAGTTCTCCGGCGGCCATCAGGAACGACAGGTCGCGTTGTTGGCGCTGGTGGCCTGCGGCGATCAGGAATTCCAGAAGTGCCGCCCCGGGGTCCTCGGCTGTGAGCAGGCGTTCGCCGACGGCGCGCAGGTCCTCGACGCGGTCGAGCACGATCGCGGCGATCAGGTCGTCCTTGGTCGGGAAGTGGCGGAACACCGTGCCCTTGCCGACTCCGGCGCGGCGTGCGATGTCCGCTACTGAAGCCTCCAAGCCGTGCTCGGCGAACTCGTCGGCGGCGGCGGTGAGCAGCAGCGCGCGGTTCCGGGCGGCGTCGGCGCGCAGCGGACGGGAGGCTTCGGGCGTGGTCGGAGGGGTAGTGGACAAGCGGGATTCGAAGGTGATGAAAGCCGTCGTCGCCACCGACTACGGCCTGCCCGAGCAGTACGAGGTCGCCGAGGTTCCCGTGCCACGACCGGGGCCCGGGCAGATGCAGGTGCGGATCGCCGCGGCCTCTGTTAACCCGGCCGACGTGAAGCTGCCCAGCGGTGAGTTCGATTTCGCCGGAACCGTCACCGACCTCGGCGAAGGCGTGAACAGCTACGCGGTCGGAGACGAGGTGTTCGGCACGGCCGTTCCCAGGGTCCTGCGCGCCATGGCCGGCACGCGCCCCTCGCTCGGCACCGGCGCGATGGCCGAGTACGCCGTCGTCGAAGCGGACACGCCGCTCATCGCGCACCGCCCCGCCGCCCTCGCCGCGCCGGATGCCGCGGCGCTCGCCACCGCCGGCCAGGCCGCGCTGGCGACGGCGCGCGCCGCGAACGTGCGGCCGGGGGAGCGGGTGCTGCTGGTCGGGGCGACCGGCGGGGTCGGTACGGCGTTGCTTCCGTTGCTCGCTGCCGCGCAGGCGCACGTGATCGCCACAGCGAGCGACGCGGACGGCGACGCCGAAACCGTGCGCACACTCGGCGCCGCCGACGTCATCGAATATCAGGAGTCTGACTACCCGGCCGACGTCGACGTCGCGATCAACGTCGTCCTGCCGGGCGACCGCCTGTCCGCCGTAGCCAAAGCCCTGCGCCCGGGTGGCAGACTCCTGACGATCACCTTCCCGATCACCACACCGGACATGCTCGGCCGCGACGACGTCGAACTCCGCTTCATCCTCGACATGGACGCCGAACTCGCCTCCATGCACGACGTCGCCGAGGCCGGCGCCCGCGGCGAACTACGCGCCACGATCGCCCGCCGCTACAGCCTCGACGAAGGCCCGCAGGCGTGCGCCGACTTCGTGCGGCGGCACACGTTGGGGAAGCGGGTCGTGGTGGTCTAGGACGTTGTCGAGGGGCCCGAATCGGCATCGTCCAGGTAGGCGCGCGCCTGCAACGTATACAGCTGCGCGTAATGCCCGTCGGCAGCCATCAGTTCCTCGTGGCTGCCGGTCTCCACGACCCGGCCGCCGTCCAGCACCACGATCAGATCCGCCGCGCGCACCGTGGAGAACCGGTGCGACACGAACAACGTGATCGCTCCCTGCTCCCGGCGCTCGGCGGCGATGCGGACGTGCCGGTCGAACACCGCGGCTTCGGTGATCGCGTCCAGGGCTGCTGTGGGCTCGTCCAGCACTGTCAGCAGCGGCTGCTCGCGCATCTGGCCGCGGGCCAGCGCCACCCGCTGCCACTGGCCGCCGGACAGCTCGCGGCCGCCGGGGAAGTAGCGGCCGAGCTGGGTGTCGAGGCCGTCGGGCAGTTGCGCCAGGACCCCGCCGGCCTCCGCGCGCTCCACAGCCGAGGCCAGTGCGGCGTCGTCGTCCAGCCGCGGGAGGTCGCCGACGCCGACGGCCTGGCGGGCCGGCGTCTGGTAGCGGACGAAGTCCTGGAACGTCGCCGTGAGCCGGCCGCGCCATGAGGCCAGGTCCAGGTCGGCCAGGTCGGTGCCGTCGATCAGGACTCTGCCTTCGCTCGGCGCGTACATGCCGGTCAGCAGCTTGACCAGGGTGGTCTTGCCCGCGCCGTTCTCGCCGACCAGCGCGACCGTGGAGCTGGCCGGCAGGTCCAGCAGGAGGTCGTGCAGCACCTGCTTGTCGGAGTTCGGGTAGGCGAAGGCGGTGTGCTCCAGGCGGATGCCCTCGGCCAGGGTCTGCGGCGCCTCCATGGTGCCGGTCGGGATCTGGGTCTTGGCGTAGTCCTGGAGCCAGAGCATGCGCTTGGCGTTGCGGATGGACTGCGCCAGGCTGCCGGCGGTGTCAGAGGCCGTGGACAGCTGGCTCTGCACCCTTCGCAGCAGGCTGACGACCATCACGATCTCCCCGGGCGACACCTGGCCGTGGGTGGCCCGCAGGACCAGCACGACGATCGCCGCGATGAAGAACGCCGCGTAGAACAGCCACCCCGCGGCCTCCCACGCCGCACCGCGCAGCGCGGCGCCGACCGCGGACTTGCGCACCGCGTCGCCGAGTTCGTGGTGGCGGGTCGCCAGGTCGTCGGCGATGCCGTAGGTGCGCAGTTCCTTGGCGGTGTCCGCGGAGGTGGTGATCACGAACAGGTCGCCGAGCAGCCGGCGGTCGTCGGCCAGGTCGGTCTCGTTCTTCTTGGCGATCTTCGAGGCGCGCCGGCTCGCCAGCGCCGGGGCGATGGCTGCGATCGGGACCAGCAGGACCGGCAGGTAGACCGTGGCCAGCAGGACGGCGATGGTGCCGATCCGGATGGCGTTGGAGACCATGCCGGTGATCTGGCGAGGCGCGGCGGCCAGGCCGCGGCGGCCGTCGCGCAGCTGCTCGACCTCGCGCAGGACCTCGGGGTCCTCGTAGTGCTCAAGGCCGGGGATGTCGTTGACCATCCCGGCGATGCGCTCGGCGTGGTAGACGTTGACGACGTCGGTCAGCGGCGAGCCCTGCGCGACGGCGAGGTTCTGCAGCAGCCAGCCGGCGCCGAACAGGACCGCCACGACCACCACGCCGACCACGACGCGGGTGGCGTCGTGGTGGAGCGCGGCGTCGACGAGGATGCGGTAGCCGATCGGGTAGCTGACCGAGGCCGCGGTGCCCAGCAGGCTCATCAGCGCCGCGGCGGTCATCATGCCCGGGGCGGCGCGGAAGCCGGAGCCGACGAGGACGCCGAACAGGCGGCGGCGCTGGCGGCGGCGGGCCGGTTCGAAGCTGCGGGGCGGTTTTTCGTCGGTGGCGGTGGGAGTCGCGTCGTCGGGAGCCGAGTTCGAGGCCGCTTCAGGAGCCGTGTTCGGCCCCGCGCCGTGAGCTGCGCCCGGAGTCGCGCCGTTAGCCGTGTCCGGGGCCGCGCCGCGCGCCGCGTCTGGTGCCGTACCGCTCATGCCCTCTTCCGTCCCCCGGTGAATGCCGCCGCCTGCTTGGTGAACAGGTCCGCGTAGGTGCCCGCGCGGGCCAGGAGCTCGCTGTGGCTGCCGAGCTCGGTGATCCGGCCGCCGTCCAGCACCGCGATGCGGTCGGCCCGGCGGACCGTGGAGAACCGGTGCGAGATCACGATGCTGGTCACACCCTGCGTGATCTCCAGGAACCGCTTGTAGAACGCTGCTTCGGCGCGCACGTCGAGCTGCGCCGTCGGCTCGTCCAGGATCAGGACCGTCGCGCCGCGGGAGATCGCGTACAGCGCACGGGCCAAGGCGATGCGCTGCCACTGGCCGCCGGACAGGTCGGTCCCGCCTTCGTACTGCGGGGACAGGATCGTGTGCCGGCCATTCGACAGACCCTCGATCAGGTCTGTCGCACCGGCGCGCTCGACGGCCTGTTCAAAGGCCGCCTCATCGACCGGATCGCCTAGAAGGTTCAGCGTGATGTTGTCTTCGGCGGTGAGCGGATAGCGCGTGTAGTCCTGGTAGACCACGGCGATCTGCTTCTGCCAGTCGCGGACTTTCAGGTCGTTCAGCGGTACGCCGTCCACCAGGATCCGGCCGTGGCCCGGGTCGCGCAGCCGGGCCAGCAGGGTGACCAGCGTGGTCTTGCCGGCGCCGTTGATCCCCACCAACGCGGTCGATTCCCCCGCGTGGAGCGTCAGATTCAGGTCGCTGTAGACCTCTGATTCACCGCCGGGGTAGCGGAAGCCGACGTTCTCGAAGACCACGTCCCGGGCCGGCATGCCCGCCGGGTCGACGCTCCCGGCGCTGCTGTCCGCCGGGTCCGCGGTCGGCACCAGCGACTCGGTGAGCGCGTCGAGGTCGGGCAGCGCGGTGAGCATCATCTCCAGCTGGAAGTCGGTCATCGAGACCGTGCCGACCGACATCGACGCCGGCAGCATCGTCAGCATCACCGCCAGCGTGCCCAGGCCGATCTCGTGGTGGTACGCGGTCCAGCCGAGCGTTCCGGCGCCGAGGGCGATGACCGCGAAGACCCCGATGCCCACGGCCGCCACGCGCCGGGCCTGGCGGCGGATCTCGTGCCAGGTGGGAGTCAGGCCGCTGACGTAGTGGGTGCGGTGCTCGGCGGCGAGCCAGCCGCCGAGGCCGAAGACCCGCGTCTCCTTCGCCGCGCCCGGCCGGGTCGCCAGCGCGAACAGGTACCAGGCGCGCCGCAGCGGCACGCCGGCGGCCCGGAAGCTGCTGACCCGGGTGCGGATCAGCTTGCCCAGCGGATGCCGGACCGCGATCCACGCCGCGAACATCGCCAGGCCCAGCCACCAGCGGAAGGTGCACAGCACGACGCAGGCCATCGTGCCGGACAGCCGGCCGCCGAGCTGCGCGGCGATGGTCATCGGGGCGTCGGCCGGGGCGGCGTTCATCAGCTGCCCCTGCGCGTTGGCCAGCTGGTCCAGGGTCTCGGCGTCCTCCAGGTGCGCGATGCCCGCCGGGGCGCTGACCGCCGTCACCAGCCGCCGCTGGAGCGCGACCACCATGCGCGCCCGCACGACGGAGGACAGCGCGTCTTCCGCCGGACCGCGCAGCAGCGACAAGCCGTAGCAGACCCCTGCGATGGCCAGCGCGACCAGCAGCGAGTGGCCGGCGCCGGAGCTCAGGCCGTCGCGCGCGGCGGCCGGGATGCGGCCGGTGGCGCGGCCCATCGCGATCAGCGTCAGGTTCGGCAGCGCCGCCTCGGCGACCACGAACGCGGCGACGGTCCAGGTCAGCGCCGGGCTGACGGAGGTCAGCAGGCGCACGGCCCGGACACGCCGCGAGGCCTTCAGCGCGGACAGGGGATGCGACAAGCGTGACGTGACTTGCCGGATCGGTGACGGTGGCTTCGGCACGGGGTCCACCGTGACGGAGCGGCCCACGGCGGGGCAACCGTGTTTTCCGACGGCGAACAGGCGGGTCGGTCTAGTGCGTCAAGTCGGTCTGGTCGGTCTGGTCGGTCTAGTCCGTCTGCGGCGGCATCGGCTGCGGCGTCAGGCGCCGCAGGCCCTTGCGGTCGTAGTACTGCGTCATCGCGAAGCCGAAGACCAGGGCCCCGGCGACGCCGACCGCGATCATCAGCCAGGCGCGCATTAGGCCGGCGTCGGCGCGGGCGTCGAAGTAGAGGATGGCGCGGACGCCGCCGGCGAGTTGGCGCATCGGTTCGAAGGCGCCGAGGAAGCGGTAGATGGTCGGCGCGGCCTGGAGCGGGACGGTCGCGCCGGAGGAGGGCAGGGCCAGGGCGATGAAGACGAACATGGAGACCAGCTGGCCGATGCCGCCGAAGGCCGCGTTGATGGCCTGCACGCCCAGGCCGATCGCCAGGCAGGCGCAGTAGGAGAAGATCCACAGCAACGGGATATGACTCGCGTCCATGCCGAGAATGGCGATGCAGGCCAGCATCACCATGCTGGTCGTGAGCAGCGAGATGCCGGCGGTCATCACCATCTTCAGCACCAGGGTCTGGGTCCGGGTGATCGGGACGGTCGGGCGCCGGGTGTGCCAGGGGCCCATCTCGCTGTCGGCGTAGCCCAGCGCGGTGTCCACGCCGGAGTGGATCAGGTTGCCGCTGATGAAGCCGGCCAGGACCAGCAGCAGCGCGTAGTAGAAGGCGCTCAGGCCCAGGCCGCTGTGCCGGCCGATGACGTGGCCGACCTGGACGGTGACCGAGACCGGGTCGGCCAGCAGCAGCCGGGCGGTGGCGTCCAGGCTGGAGGCCGCGGGGGACGCGGTGAGCTGCTTGCCGATGGTCAGCGAGGACTGGTGGGCCGCGTTCTGGGTGACCTGGGAGGCCAGCGAGGAGCCCAGGCTGCCCAGGCCCGGGTTGGTGAGCACGGTGATCGTCGGGCGCACCGTGGCGCCGCCGGTGACGAGCGCGCCGATCGACGTCGTGAAATCGGCGGGGATCTCCAGCGCGCCGTAGACCTTGCCCGAGGCCAGCATGTCCTGCGCCTCGGCCGGCCCGACCTGCTTCCAGTCGAACTGGCTCCTCGGCGACCCGGCGACCACCGCCTGCGCCACCTGCGCGCCGATGTTCTGCTGCTGGCCCGGCAGCGGCGCGCCGGTGTCGGCGTCGACCAGCGCGATCGGGAGGCGGTGCAGGTTGCCGTTCGGGTCCAGGATGCCGCCCATGTAGAGCAGCGAGAGCAGAAGCGCCACCAGCGCCGCGAGGACGGCCGGGATCAGCCACAGCTTGGGGCGGCGGACCAGCATGCGCGCGGTGACGCGGTGATGCGGCGGCTCGGGCCGTGCGGGCTGCGTGGGCTGCTCGGGCTGCGTGGGCTGCGCGTCCTGCGTGGGCTGTGCGGGCTGCTCGCTCGGCTTGGTCGGCTCGGTCGGCTCGGTCGGCTCGGGCTGCCCTGTGGGGGAGGTCACGGTGGTCACCGTAGTACGGCGTCGCAGGTGGGACGGTGTGCGACACGCTCGCAGGCTAAGGGCGCGCCGACCCGCGACCAGTTTCCCCCGGCGCGCGGGTCTGTATTGGCAGCGGGCGCAGAACGTGCGTTGCGAGGGCTCTGAAACTCCCAGAGGAGACAGAACGGATATGAGTACCCATATCATCCAGTACGAAGTCAAGCCGGACCAGGCCGACGAGAATCAGCGCCTCGTCGAGGCCGTCTTCGCGCAACTCAAGGCCGAGAGGCCCGAAGGTCTGCATTATGCGACCTTCCGCATGGAGGACGGCGTAAGCTTCATTCACTTCGTCGCCTACGACGACGATGACGCCGACTCGTTGCGTCCGCTGGCCGCCTTCCAGGCTTTCCAGCAGAATGCTGCGGAACGCATCATCGCTCCGACACGGCGCGGCGCCGCGACCCTCGTGGGCTCCTACGGGTTCCTCGGGGAGTGAGAAACCCCACAGCTCACGCATGATTCCGGGGTCTGCAGGACACGAACCGGTCACGGTCTCGTACCGGAACTTGTCCTGCGGGTTCCCCAGTGGATAGACATCAGTCGCCGTTCCTGAAGATTTCATGAAGTCGCTGCTCCGCCGGTACTTCGGACAGGACGGATGCCACCACAGGGGAAAGGGAATCCATCAATGCCGAACGCCGCTCAGCGGCGGCGTGCGCAGGCCGTGATGGCGGGGGTCTTCCCCGTCGCCATCGCGCTTGTCGCCGCGTCCGCGTCCGCCTCGCCCGCGCAGGCCGACACGCAGCACCACAACACCACCAACAAGATCCTGGCCGACGCGCACCCGGCGTGGGCGACGGCCGACAAGGATCGGGGGGCCCTGCCGGCCGCACAGCAGATCAGCACCCGGGTGTACCTCAGCGGGCAGGACTCGGCCGGGCTGGCCGCCGCGGCGCGCGCCGCGTCCGACCCGAACAGCCCGTCCTTCCAGCACTACCTGACTCCGGCGCAGGTGCAGGCGCGCTTCGGGGCGACGCCGGCGCAGGTCGCCGCGGTGCAGAAGTGGCTGACCGGCGCGGGGCTGAAGGTCTCTGGGGTGCAGAGCGACTGGATCGACGCGGTCGGTGACGCCGCCGCCGTGCAGCGCGCCTTCGGTACGCAGATCAAGGACTACCAGGGCACCGACGGCTCGGTGAAGTACGCGGCCTCCTCCGCCGCGGTCATCCCGGCCGACGTCGCCGACTACGTCAACGGCGTCTCGGGCCTGTCGCAGGCCTCGGTGCGGGTGCACGCGGACTCCGCGAAGGTCAACGCGAGCAACGCCGCGAACCAGACCTGCTCGCCCTACTGGGGCGCGACCACCAGCTCGGCGTGGCCGGCCGGCGTCAACCCCGGCCCGACCGCGCTGCTGCCGTGCTCGTACACGCCGCAGCAGCTGCGCGACGCCTACGGTGTGACCAAGTCCGGGATGACCGGCAAGGGCGCGACCATCGCGGTCGTCGACTGGTACGGCTCGTCGACCATGCAGGCTGACGCGAACCAGTTCGCGACCGCGCACGGCGACAAGGCTTTCGCGCCGGGCCAGTACACGGACATGTTCGACTCGTCGCAGTGGACGAACCAGACGGCCTGCGGCGGCACCGCGGGCGTGGCCGGCGAGGAGGCGCTGGACGTCGAGATGACGCACGGCCTCGCCCCCGACGCGAACATCGTCTACGTCGGCGCGAACTCCTGCACCGACGCGGACCTGATGGCCGCCGAGGAGAAGATCGTCGACAACCACCTGGCGGATGTCGTCTCCAACTCCTGGGGCGAGATCATGCACACCACCGACGGCCAGGACCTGGACCCGTCGTCGATCGCCGCCTACGACCGAATATTCCAGAAGGGCGCGGCCGAGGGCATCGGCTTCGACTTCTCCACCGGCGACTGCGGCGACGACGACCCGGCGAACTTCACCGGCGGCGCCGTGAACTGCGTCCCGGATTCGGCGCGCAAGCAGACCGAGTGGCCGACCAGCGACCCGTGGGTCACCGCGGTCGGCGGCACCACGCTGGCCACCGACTCCGCGGGCAAGTACGCGTGGGAGGCCACCATGGGCGACCACACGGCCGTGGCCACGCAGGGGGACGCCGCGTGGGCGGCGGGCCCGGGGCCGAACCAGAAAGTCCCGTTCTCGTTCTTCTTCGGGGGCGGCGGCGGTGTGTCCGAGGACATCGCGCAGCCGTTCTACCAGGCCGGTATCGTGCCCTCGGCGCTGGCGAACAGCGGCCACGGCAGCACGAAGCCGATGCGGACCCTGCCGGACGTGGCGATGAACGGCTCGCTGGCCAGCTCGGTGCTGGTCGGCATGACCGACGGCACCACGAAGCAGTACGGCGAGGGCGGCTACGGCGGCACCTCGGTCGCGGCTCCGGAGTTCTCGGCGCTGCAGGCCGACGCCAAGCAGGCCGCGGGCCACGCCTTGGGCTTCGCCAACCCGGCGCTGTACGCGCTGAACGGCACCTCGGCGTTCCACGACGTGACCGGGTCCCCGGCGGGGCAGCCGTCGGTGCTGGAGGGCATCTACACCTCGGCCGCCAACCCGACGCGCGGCACGATGTTCCACGCCGGCCAGGACACCTCGCTGTCCGCCACCGCCGGCTACGACGACGCGACCGGCCTGGGCTCCCCGGCCGACGACTACCTGTCGAAGATCGCGACCGTCACGCCGCTGCAGCCGCCGACGCCGCCGATTCCTCCGACTCCGCCCACGCCTCCCACGCCGCCCACCAACCCGGCGCCGGGCGTGCCGGTCGTGAAGCGGGTCTGGGGCTCGGACCGCTACGGCACCGCGATCACCGTGTCGCAGTCCTCGTTCCCGAAGGCGGGTTCGGCCAAGGCCGTGGTCCTGGCCACCGGCGAGACCTTCCCCGACGCGCTGTCCGGCGTCCCGCTGGCCACCGAGAAGGGCGGCCCGCTGCTGCTGACGCCGTCGCACGCGGCCAACCCGGCCGTGGTCGCCGAGATCCAGCGGGTCCTGGCGCCCGGTGGCAAGGTGTACGTCCTGGGCGGTCAGAACGCGGTCTCGGACCAGGTCGTCTCGGCGCTGGGCCTGCCGGCCGCGCAGATCACCCGCCTCGGCGGCACCGATCGGTACGCGACCTCGCTGCAGATCGCGAACCAGGTCGGCGACGCGTCCGGCAAGGTCATCCTGGCCACCGGCCACGACTTCGCCGACGCCCTGACGGCCGGCCCGTTCTCGGCCACCTACGGCAGCGCCGGCGCCCCGGCGGCGATCCTGCTGACCGACGGCCGCGAGCTGTCCCCGGCCGTCGCCGGCTTCGTGGCCGGCGCGCACTCGGTGGCGGCGGTCGGCGGCCCGGCCGAGGCCGCGGCCGCGCACCTGCCGAACCGCGACGCCTCGGCGCAGTTCGCCGGCGCGGACCGGTACGCCACGGCGTCGCTGGTGGCCGGCACGTTCTCGGCGCCGAAGACCGTGGGCGTCGCCACCGGCACGCAGTTCGCCGACGCCCTGACCGGCGCCGCGATGCTGGCCGCGGCGCACAGCCCGCTGCTGCTCACCGACCCGGTGCGGCTGCCGGACGGGACCGCCGCCACGCTGCACGGGTTCAGCCAGGCGCTGGCCGGGGGCTCGGTCGAGCTGTTCGGCGGGCCGGTCGCTGTTTCGGACGCGGTCGAGGGGCAGGTCGCCAAGGCGGTCGGCGGGCGCGTGGCGCCGTAGCCGGTCGTTGTGTCCTGATGTGAGTGCTTGAGTATGTGAGTTCGCTGGCTCAGGGGTCGTCCGTTTTTCGGGCGGCCCCTAGCTCGTTTTGCTGCGGTTCGCGTGATCTGCGTGATCTGCGTGACGAAGCTGGCCGGTGACATCTCTGACCAGACCGATGAAGACGACGAGCCATGCTCCGGTGGCGATCCACACCAACGCGTGTCCCACGCCGGTGAGGTGGCTCCAGCCGGTGGCTTTCGCCACCTCGGACGTCGCCGCTCCCATCATGCCGATCGGGAAGAGGGCAGTTTTGGTGGTGCCGGGCTGGCTGGTGCTGGCGGGTGCGTTGGGTGGCTCGGTGGTGCTGGCTGCGGTGCTTGAGCCGGGCTCGTGTTCCGAAGGTTGCGGGTTCAGGTCACCGCCCTTTCGAACACGGGCTGCGTTCTGGCCGCCGCCACTGCGGACGCTAGCGTTCCCTCCCGCGTCGGCCCACTGTGGCGTGGCCGTTCGGGTGATTCAGCGAGTGAGCGGTACCCGTCGTGCGCGGACGATCCGTTGGCTGATACGCCATCCCTGTTCCAGGCGTACGACGGTGTCGTCGTAGGTCACGCTGCCGCACGCTCCGTCGGTCGTGATGCCGATGCTTTTGGGCACGGTCGCAGGGGACTTTTACGAGCGCGCCCGCGAGGTCGATGCGGTGAGCGCCGACGTGAGCGTCGACGAACTACTGGCGCTATCTCCAGCCCTACGGCTGGAACTAACAACAAAGCCGAAAGCCCCGCAGCAGCCTAGGATTCACGGCGCTACGGGGCTCCGACACAACGCGCAGTTCACAACACGCAGTACGCACTGCGCGCGGTGCAGTGGGAGTGCTACCGCATCAGGAATGCGAGCTCTGCTTCTTGCTACGGCGGGTGTAAACCATCATCCCGCCGCCCGCAGCCACCAAAGCCAGCGCCCCGCCGGCCAACGGCACGGTGTTACCGGCGCCGGTGTGGGCCAGGCCGCCGGTGGTGGCGTCGGGCGACGGCAGAGCCCGCACCACGGCCACGTGCC
>NZ_JAACYW010000114.1 GCF_015356825.1 Catenulispora rubra
GGTGGGTGCGGTTGGGGTGTGGTTTGGATCAGCCGGCGCGGCCGAGTACCTCCAGGGCCTGGTCCGCGATCTCGATCTCCTCGTCGGTCGGGACCACCAGGACTGCGGTCTCGGCCCAGTAGGGCGAGATGTAGCGTTCTTCCTTCGAGTGCTGCGCGTTGCGCTTCGGGCTCACTGCGATGCCGAGGTGGTCCAGGCCTGCGAGGGCGCCGGCGCGTACTGTTGCTGAGTTCTCGCCGACGCCGGCGGTGAATGCCAGTGCGTCGACGCGGCCGAGGGCTGCTAGGTAGGCGCCGATGTACTTGCGGATGCGGTAGCAGTAGGCGTCCAGGGCTAGGCGGGCGGGTTCGTTGCCTTTGGCTGCTGCGGCGTCGATGTCGCGGAGGTCGTTGCTGCCGGCGAGGGCCAGTAGTCCGCTCTCCTTGTTCAGCGTCAGGTCGATCTCTTCGGCGGTGCGGCCGGTTTGGCGGGCGATGTAGGCCGAGACGGCGGGGTCCAGGTCGCCGGAGCGGGTGCCCATGATCAGGCCTTCGAGGGGGGTCATGCCCATCGAGGTGTCGATGCTCTTGCCCTCGCGGATCGCGCAGACGCTGGCGCCGTTGCCGAGGTGCAGCACGATCATGTTCACCTCCTCCGGGCGGCGGCCCAGCATCGCGGCGGCGCGGCGGGAGACGTACTGGTGCGACGTGCCGTGGAAGCCGTAGCGGCGGACGCCGAGGTCTTCGCGCCAGGACTGCGGGACGGCGTAGGTGTAGGCGTGTTCGGGCAGCGTCTGGTGGAACGCCGTGTCGAACACCGCTACTTGTGGTGTGTCGGGGAATGCTGCGCGGGCTGCCTCGATCAGCGTCAGGTTCGCGGGGTTGTGCAGCGGTGCGAGTGGAATCAGCTTGCTGATGGTGTCGCAGACCTCGTCGTCGACGAGGGTGGGGCCGCGGAAGCGGTCGCCGCCGTGGACGACCCGGTGGCCGACGGCGGCCAGCTGCGCGCGGTCCAGCTTGCCCTCCAGCTCGGCGAGCACCACCTCCATGCCAGCGGCGTGGTCGGCGACTGAGCCGGAGGCCTCGCCGATGCGCTCGATGATGCCGACGGCCAGGCGGGTGCGGTCGTCCATGTCGATCAGCTGGTACTTGATCGACGAGGAGCCGGAGTTGAGGACCAGGACCTGGTTCATCGTTGTCCGCCCACTTCGCTCGCCTCGCTCGTTTCGACTTGGGACTGCACCGCCGTGATCACGATGGTGTTCACGATGTCCTGCACCAGTGCGCCGCGCGAGAGGTCGTTGACCGGCTTGCGCAGCCCCTGCAGCACCGGGCCGACCGCGATCGCGCCGGCGCTGCGCTGGACCGCCTTGTAGAGGTTGTTGCCGGTGTTCAGGTCCGGGACGATGAACACCGTCGCGCGGCCGGCGACCACGCTGCCGGGCAGCTTGAGGGCGCCGACCTCGGGGTCGGCGGCGGCGTCGTACTGGATCGGGCCCTCCAGGGGGAGGTCCGGGTCGCGGGCGTGGGCCAGTTTCGCGGCCTCGCGGACCTTCTCGACGTCTTTTCCGGACCCTGATTCGCCGCTGGAGTACGACAGCATCGCCACCCGCGGCTGCACGCCGAAGGCCTCGGCGGTGCGGGCCGAGGAGACGGCGACGTCGGCGAGTTGTTCGGCGTCCGGGTCGGGGATGACCGCGCAGTCGCCGTATACCAGGACCCTGTCGGCGAGCAGCATGAAGAAGACGCTGGAGACGACCGAGACGCCGGGCTCGGTGCGGATGATCTCGAAGGCCGGGCGGATGGTGTGCGCGGTGGTGTGTACGGCCCCTGACACCATGCCGTCGGCGCGTCCGGTGTGGACCATCATCACGCCGAAGTAGGAGACGTCCTGGACGATGTCGCGAGCCCGGTCCAGGGTCATGCCCTTGTGCTCGCGCAGCCGGGTGTAAACGCGGGCGAACTCCTCGACCAGCACCGAGTCGGCCGGGCTGACGACGCGGACGCCGGCCAGGTCCAGCCCCAGGGCGTTGGCGCGGGCCCGGACCTTCTCCTCCTCGCCCAGCACCACCAGGTCGGCGGCGCCGCGGCGGGCCACGATGTCGGCGGCACGCAGGATCCGGTCGTCGGAGCCCTCCGGCAGCACGATGCGCCGACGCTGCGAGCGGGCCCGCTCCAGCAGCTGCGCCTGGAACATCAGCGGCGTGACGGCGACCGAGCGCGTCACGTTCAGCCGGTTCAGCAGCGCCGAGGTGTCCACGCCGCGGGCGAACGCGCCGAGCGCGGTCTCGACCTTGCCGGGGTGGTCGGCGGTGATCTCGCCGCGCACGGCGGCCAGGTGCAGCGCGGTCGGCAGCGTGTCCTCGCCGCTGGCGATGATCGGCAGGGGTGAGGACACGCCTTCCAGCAGCCGCGAGACGCTGGCCGGGAGGGTGAAGCCGCCGGTGAGGAAGACCCCTGACAAGGCCGGGAAGTTCGCGGCCTCGTGCGCGGCCAGCAGCCCGGGCACCAGGCCCGCGGTGCGGTCGCCGGGGGCGATGATCGCGACGCCTTCGGTGAGGCGGTCGAGGACGTTCGGCAGGGACATGGCCGCCACGACCAGCGACGCGGCTTCGCGGTCGAGCAGGGCCTCGTCGCCGCTGATCAGCCGGCCGTCGGCGGCGCGGGCCAGGTCGCGGATGGTCGGGGCGGTGAGGCCGGGGACTTCGGGGATGGTGAAGACGAGCGGGGTCGCGGCCTGATCGGTGGTGTTCAGTGTCGCAGGGCTCGGTATCGCAGGGCTCGGTATCGCAGAGCTCAGTGTCGCAGGGCTCGGATTCTGCTCGCCGAAAGCCGCCGGTCCGAACACCGTGGCGACCTCGCGCCGCACCGCGTCCTCTTCGCCCGGCGCCACGCGGTTCACGATCACCGCCAGCTCGGTGGCGTGCAGCCGCGTCAGCTCCTGCCGCGACACGCGCACCACGGCGGCGACATCCTGCGGCGTGCGCTCCATCCCGCCGACCACCAGCAGCACCGGCAGCGCGAGGTTGGCCGCGACGTTCGCGTTGAAGCCGAACTCGGTGGTGTTCGCGGCGTCGGTGAAGTCCGAGCCGACCACCACCACGGCTTCGCAGCGTGCTGCCAAAGCCCGGTAGCGGTCGACGATCGTCTCGACCGCGCGCGCCGGGTCCAGGTGCACCGCGTCGTAGGTGGTGCCGACGCAGTCCTCGTAGGGTTCGTCGATCCGGTAGCGCGTTCGGATCAGGTCCACCACCGGGTCGACGGCACCGCCGCCGGGCACCACCGGGCGGAACACGCCGAGCCGCCGCACCCGCCGGGACATCGCCTCGGCCACGCCGAGCGCGACGACTGTCTTGCCGCTGGCGGCATCGGTGGCCGTGATGTACAGGCCCTGTGCCGCCGTCTCCCCTTGGTCCGCTTGGTCCACGTGAGCGATCATGCCAGCGTGACCCGTCCGGCGCAGCCCAGGCGGCGGCCCCGGGGCGGGGCGTCACAGGCTGGACGGGTGATCAAGAACGCGAGCAAGCCCAAGGGCCCGCTGTCCGCGAAGGACCTCGACGCGCTCAACGCCTACTGGCGCGCGGCCAACTACCTGTCGGTGGGCCAGATCTACCTGCTGGACAACCCGCTGCTGCACCGGCCGCTGACCCTGGACGACATCAAACCGCGGCTGTTGGGCCACTGGGGCACCACGCCGGGGCTGAACTTCATCTACGCGCACATGAACCGGGTCATCAAGGCCCGCGACCTGGACGCCATCTACGTCGCCGGCCCCGGGCACGGCGGCCCCGGCGTGCTGGCCAACGTCTATCTGGAGGGCACGTACAGCGAGTACTACCCCGGGATCGGCCGGGACGAGGAGGGCATGCGCAAGCTTTTCCGCCAGTTCTCCTTCCCCGGCGGCGTACCCTCGCACGTCGCGCCGGAGACCCCGGGCTCCATCCACGAGGGCGGCGAGCTGGGCTACTCGCTGGTGCACGCCTACGGCGCCGCGTTCGACAACCCGGAGCTGCTGGTCTGCGCCGTGGTCGGGGACGGCGAGGCGGAGACCGGGCCGCTGGCCGGGTCGTGGCACTCGAACAAGTTCGTGAACCCGGTGCGCGACGGCACGGTGCTGCCGATCCTGCACCTGAACGGCTACAAGATCGCCAACCCGACCGTGCTGTCCCGCATCCCGCAGGCGGAGCTGGAGCAGCTGATGCGGGGGTACGGCTACGAGCCGTTCACCGTCATCAGCGAAGAAGGCGCGGACCCGCTGGAGGCGCACCAGGCGATGGCCGGGACGTTGGACCGGATCCTGGACCGGATCGCGGACATTCGCGCGAAAGCGGCCGGCGGCAAGGACAAGGGCGTGCGCCCGGCCTGGCCGATGCTGATCCTGCGCACCCCGAAGGGCTGGACCGGCCCGAAGACCGTGGACGGCAAGCGCACGGAGGACTCCTGGCGCTCGCACCAGATGCCGATGGCGAACGTGCACACCAACCCGGCGCATCTGAAGGTGTTGGAGGAGTGGATGCGCTCCTACCGGCCCGAGGAGCTGTTCGACCCGGCCGGCGCGCTGATGCCGGAGCTGGCCGCCCTGGCTCCGTCCGGGCGGCGGCGGATGGGCGCCAACCCGCACGCCAACGGCGGCGTGCTGCTGCGGGACCTGAAGATGCCCGACTTCCGCGACTACACGGTCGACCCGGCCGGGCACGGTATCAAACACGCCGAGTCCACCAAGATCCTCGGCACGTTCCTGCGCGACATCATGACCGACAGTTCGGGTGCTGACAACTTCCGGGTCTTCGGCCCGGACGAGACCGCCTCGAACCGGCTGCAGGCGCTGTTCGAGGCGACCGGCCGGATGTGGAACGCCGAGACGGTGCCGTGGGACGACGAACACCTGTCGATGGACGGCCGGGTGCTGGAACCGCTGAGCGAGCACATGTGCCAGGGGTGGCTGGAGGGCTACCTGCTGACCGGGCGGCACGGGTTCTTCTCGTGCTACGAGGCGTTCATCCACATCGTCGACTCGATGTTCAACCAGCACGCGAAGTGGCTGAAGACGACGCGGAAGATCCCGTGGCGGGCGCCGATCGCATCGCTGAACTACCTGCTGACCTCGCACGTGTGGCGGCAGGACCACAACGGGTTCTCGCACCAGGACCCCGGCTTCATCGACCACGTGGTGAACAAGAAGGCTGATGTCATCCGCGTGTACCTGCCGCCGGACGCGAACACGCTGCTGTCGGTGGCGGACCACTGCCTGCGCTCGCGGGACTACGTGAACGTCATCGTCGCCGGCAAGCAGCCGCAGCTGCAGTACCTGTCGATGGACGAGGCGATCGTGCACTGCACCCGCGGCATCGGCATCTGGGAGTGGGCCTCCACCGACGCCGACGGCGAGCCGGACCTGGTGATGGGCTGCGCCGGCGACGTCCCGACGATGGAGACGCTGGCCGCCGTCGACATCCTGCGCCAGCACTTCCCGGATCTGTTGGTCCGCGTGGTGAACGTCGTGGACCTGATGCGCCTGCAGGGCAACGACGAACACCCGCACGGCCTGTCGGACAAGGAGTTCGACGCCCTGTTCACGACGGCGAAGCCGGTGGTGTTCACCTACCACGGGTACCCCTGGCTGATCCACAGGCTGACCTACCGCCGCACCAACCACGTGAACTTCCACGTCCGCGGCTACAAGGAGGAGGGCACCACCACCACGCCCTTCGACATGGCGATGCTGAACGACATCGACCGCTTCCACCTCGCCATGGACGCCATCGACCGCGTCCCCGGCCTCGCCGAACGCGCCGGGCACGTCCGGCAGCAGCTTCAGGACGCGCGGCTGAGGGCGCGGCAGTACACGCGCGAGTTCGGGGAGGACGATCCGGCGATTTCGGGGTGGGTGTGGCCTTACTGAGTCAGGAGCCGAAGAAGCGGCCCTGAAGAAGCGGCCCGGGCCTGGTGGCTCGGGCCGCTTGCGCATTGGCCAGCCGACGGATATCAGAGCCGATATCAGAGCTCAGCCGCTGACCGCGGCTCCCTCACCCGTCCTCGGGAACGTGATCGTCTGCACCAGCACCGCGGCCATCTCGCTGACCTCGGCCCAGACCTCCATGTTGTACGTCCCCAGCGTCACGATCATCATGTACGGCCCCGTCGGGAACGGGACGAAGACCTGGATCTGGCCCTGCACCAGTTCTGCCTCGGCGCCGCCGGTCAGGGCCGGGTCGAGGGGGAACTTGGTGAGGGTGATGCGGGAGACGGCGGGGCCGCAGGGGAGGTTGAGCCAGCGGGAGTCGTTGAACTCGTCGCGGACCAGGACTTCGCGGATGGCCAGGGCCGCGGTCTCGGGGTCGGTGTGGTCCGAGGCGGTGGCGGCGATCGTGAGGTTGGCGGTCGCGACGCCGCCGCGCTCGTTGTCGAAGACGCCCATGGCCGCGTACGCGACGCCGGTCGCCGCCGTCATCTCGCCCATGGCGGCGAAGGCCGGGGCGTTGGTGCGCCACAGTTCCTCGTCGCCGTTCGGGTACAGCTCGCGCGCGAACGCCTCGGCCGCCGCGGCGCGCTCGGCCGGGTCGGACTGCAACGGGATCTCGTGGAATCCGTCCGGGAGGACGAACAGCATCGGCGGAATGCCGGTGACGGCGCGCTCGAACGCCTTCGCCAGGTCGGCGCTCACAGCTTCGTCGGCGACACCGGCGCTGTCGACACCCGCGCTGCCAGCACCGGCACTGTCGGCACCGCCGGCGACGTAACCCGCGTCACCCACGCCACCCACGCCGCCCCCGGCCCCACCTGTCGAAACGTGCGTCATAGGTCCTGTACTCATTGATCCCGATCCCCCGAATCTCCGTCATCGAAAAAGCGCAGCCGACCACTCACCCGAGCACCGGCTTGCCCTCGGCGTCCAGCGTGATGCTCCCGGCGTCGACCACCTTCTTGCCGACGTGCGCCTTCGCCTCGACCGAGACGACGCCGGCGGCCGCGTCGACCGAGTTCACCACGAACTCCACCGGCTTGGGCAGCGCCGAGGACCAACTGTCGACCGCGGCCTGCTGCGCGGCGTTCAGCGTCACCGGCTCGGTCTGGCCGCTCAGGATCGCGACGACCTTCGTCGCGCTCCCCTTGTCCCCCACGTCCAGCCGGACCCACGACCCGTCGGCGAAGGTCACCGTGACGTCGGCCCCGTGCGTCGAGAAGGCGTGCTGTACGGCCCCGGCCACCTCGGCCAGCGGCAGGTCCCACAACACCTCGGCGGGCAGCTGCACCGAGGCGCTGCCCAGCACCAGGAACCGCAGGTCGGTCAGCTGCAGGTCGGTCCGGTAGTGCACGTCCGGCCGCCGCTCCGGGTCCAGCTGGAACGGCGCCGTCCGCGCCGTGGAGCCCGCAGCCGCCCACAGCACCGGGAAGTCCTCGACCTCCAGCGCCGGATCGGTCGGCTCGGCGCCGTCGGAGCCCTTGAAGGTGACGTTGGACCCGCCGCTCGGGCTGAGCAGCTCGATCGTCCCGGCGACCACGACCGCCGTCGCCTTGCCCAGGATGCCCAGACCCCGTCCGGCCTTGGCCGCCTTCTCGCCCCTCTTCTGGTGCGTCGGCGCCGGCGGCCAGCCGGGGAGCTCGGCCGAGATGTCCCGGCCCTGCTCGTCCCGGAACCAGCGCTTGCCCGCGACCTGCGGAGCGCGGCCGGAGGCGAACGCCGCGACGCCGCGGAACAGCGGGGTCTCGCCGGATGCGGGGTACCAGTCCATCAAAGGCTCCAAACGTTCTGTGCGCCGATTACCTCTGTGCGCCGATTACCTCCATGTCTTTACCCGAACAACGCGTGGAACGGGAAACCGGCGTTCATCTCCATGTCGTTGTGGATGCCGTGCGGCAGGAAGTACAGCTTCGGCGCGACCTTGATCCCGGCGTCGATGGTCCGGCCCAGCCCGCTCATCGCGTCGATGCTGAACTTGGGCAGTTCCTTGCCGAAGAGCTTGACCCCGTCGCCGAGCATGTTCAGGCCCTTGGTGCCCAGGAGCTGGCCCGGCTTGTAGGCCTGTTCGACGATCATCTGCGCGCGGCCCAGGAAACTTCCGTCGTGCGAGATGAAGCCGCCGGCCTTGATGCCCCAGACCGCGACCGTCTTGCCGAACGCGGAGAGGTTCGTCAGCGCGCTGGCGTCGTGGCCCAGGCCGACGATGCTGCGGCTGAGCGTGGTCACGCCCCGGAAGCCCTCGCCGAGCTCGCCGGCCCGGGCCACCGCGATCGCCCCGTCGGCCACCTTCGCGCCCTTGGCGAACGCGCCGATGCCGGGCAGGGCGCCCAGGGCGTCCATGCCGATGCTCATCCAGCTCACGTTCGCCCCGGCGGCCTTGGCCAGCAGGTGCGTCAGACAGGCGGCAGCGCTGGTGGCCACCGCGGCCACCGCGAAGATGGCGCCCAGCGGCTCGAACGGCGCGGTGATGATCGCCAGGATGCCCAGGATCCCGGACAGGTCGCTGAGCAGGTCGCCGATGAACTTGATCGCGTCGGCGTGCTCCTCGACCCAGTGCCAGGCCCCCGAGAAGGCCTTGCCGATGCCGTCCACGATGGAGTCGAACAGGCCCGGCTTGCCCGGCGCCATCTGGCCGGCGTGGTGCAGCTGGTCGGCGATCGTCCGGGCGGCGCTGACGAACCGGTCGTGCAGCTCGTGCGCGCGCCGGATGAGGTCGCTCAGCCCGCTCTGGGCGTCGGTCACCGCCTTCTGGTTCTTGGTGGCGTCGGCGGCCTGCTGCGCGGCCTGCGGGCTCCCGGCCGGGGCCGCCGCCGGCTGGCCGGGCTGCCCGGGCTGGCCGTTGACCGTGGCCTTCGCCGAGCTGACGGCGCTCTGCTGGTGCTCGGCCTGCTGCTCCAGCCCGGCGGCCTCGGCCTGGAAGCCGTCGAGCTGGCCGGCCCAGTTGTAGAGCAGGCTGCTGGCCTGCTGGAACGAGTCGTGGCACTTCTGGACGGCCGGCTTGAGGTCGTCGTTCAGGTGGTCCATGAACGCGTTCGCGGACTGGCCCTGCCAGGAGCCGCGGTCGGCGCCGGTGATGTTGGACAAGATGGTGCCGAGCTCGGTGCTCATGTCGCCCAGGGAGCGCCCCAGGTCACGAGTCTGCGAGACGTCGCCGGGCGTCGGGTCGAAGCCCAGCGCCGGGAAGTTGCGTACTGCCATGGCTTCTCCCCCTACGCCTGCGCCGGCTGCGGCTGCGTGAGCTGGCTCTTGAGCTTGCCGTCCAGGTCGTCGGCAGTCTTGCTGATGTTGTCGAGCATCTTCACGCAGTCGTCGGCGTGCTGGCCGATCTGGCCGATGCCGTAGTGCCACTCGTCGGCGAAGTCGTGCATGCGGTTGATCAAAGGATCGGCACCGACCCCGGTGGCGTCGGTGCTGCGCAGCCGACGGCACGCACCGTCCAGGTCACCGCTGATTTTCGACAGCGTCGCGCGAAGCTCGTTCAGGACCGCCGAGCTGATTTGCAGATCACTCATTGATGAGCACCTCCCCGTGTTCGGCAGCACTATATCGATCCAGAACAGTTCTGCGGCGCGCGGAATTCACTCGATCCCCTGGTTTGGACGCCCCAGCCCTTCTGCACCGATCGCAGGGCACTTAGTTTCGAAGGCATGCCGAAGCCGTTCCAGCTGCCCGATTTCTACATGCCGTACCCCGCGCGCCTGAACCCGCATCTGGAGTACGCACGCGTCCACTCCAAAGCGTGGGCCCGCGACCTGACGATGATCGAGGGGTCGGGGATCTGGGACGAGGACGACTTCGACCGCCACGACTACGCCCTGCTGTGCGCGTACACGCACCCCGACTGCGACGCCGGGGAACTGGCGCTGGTCACCGACTGGTACGTCTGGGTCTTCTTCTTCGACGACCACTTCCTGGAGGTCTACAAGAGGCCCCGCGACATGCCCGGAGCGCGGGCCTACCTGGACCGGCTGCCCGCCTTCATGCCGATCGGCGACCCGGCGGCGATGCCGGAGCCGACCAACGCCGTCGAGGCGGGGCTGGCCGACCTGTGGCTGCGCACCGTGCCGGCCAAGACCGAGGCCTGGCGCCGCCGCTTCGCCGAGAGCAACCGGCATCTGCTCGAGGAATCGTTGTGGGAGCTGGCGAACATCACCGAGGACCGGGTGTCCGATCCGGTGGACTACATCGAGATGCGCCGCAAGGTCGGCGGGGCGCCGTGGTCGGCGCACCTCGTGGAGCACGCCAACGGCGTCGAGGTCCCGGACCGGGTGGCCGCCAGCCGTCCGCTGCGGGTGCTGAAGGAGACCTTCGCCGACGCCGTCCACCTGCGCAACGACCTGTTCTCCTACCAGCGCGAGGTCGAGGAGGAGGGCGAGAACTCCAACTGCGTCCTGGTCCTGGAGCGCTTCCTGGACTGCGACCCGCAGACCGCCGCGAACCACACCAACGAGCTGCTGACCAGCCGGCTGCACCAGTTCGAGCAGACCGCGCTGACCGAGCTGGTGCCGCTGTTCGCCGAGACCGGCGTCGGGCCGGTGGAGGCGTTGCAGGTCGGGCTGTATGTCAAAGGTCTGCAGGACTGGCAGTCCGGCGGCCACGAATGGCACATGCGCTCCTCGCGCTACATGAACGACGCCTACGAGCCAGGCGCGGCCTCCTCGACGCTTCCCGGACCACTGGGTCTGGGCACGTCCGCGGCCCGCATCGCCGCCTCGATCGCGAAGACCATGCCCGCGCGTCTCAAACGTCTGAGTCATCCGCTCTACGAACAGGTCGGACCGACCCCGATCCCCACCATCGAAGCCCCAACGGAGCTGCGGCTGAGCCCGCACCTGCCGGCCGCGCGCCGCCATGTCGCGGACTGGTGCCGCCACATCGGCTTCTACGACGGCATCTGGGACGAGAAGCACCTCGTCGACGCCGACTTCGCGCTCTGCGCCGCGGGCATCCACCCGGACGCCTCGCCCGAGGAGCTGGACCTCGCGACCGACTGGCTGGCCTGGGGCACATACGCGGACGACTACTACCCGGCCGTCTTCGGGCCGACCCGCGACCGGACCGGCGCCCGGCTCTGCAACGAGCGTCTCAGCTCCCTGATGACCGATACCCCGCCGGCTCCGGTGTCGGCCCTCGAACGCGGCCTGGCAGACCTGTGGCGCCGCTCCACCGAAGGCGTGTCGGCGACGGCCCGGCAGGCGCTGCGCCGAGGCACGCAGGCGATGATCGACAGCTGGCTGTGGGAACTGGACAACCAGGCGGCGCACCGGATCCCGGATCCCATCGACTACGTCGAGATGCGCCGCGCCACCTTCGGCTCCGACCTGACGATGGCGCTGTCCCGCATGGCCCACGACTCGATCCCGCCGGAGGTGCTGCGCAGCCGTCCGGTGAGCGCATTGGAGCACGCCGCGGCGGACTGGTCCTGTCTGGTGAACGATCTGTACTCCTACCAGAAGGAGATCCAGTTCGAGGGCGACGTCCACAACTGCGTGCTGGTCGTGCAGGACTTCTTCGACTGCGACCGCGACCGCGCCTTGGAGGTCGTCAGTACCCTGATCGCGGCCCGGCTCGACACGTTCCGGCACGCCGCCGACGTCGAGCTCCCGGCCCTGGCCGACGCGATGCGGCTGTCCTCCACCACCCGCGCGGACCTGGACCGGCACGTCCAGGAACTCCGCGACTGGATGACCGCGATCCTCAACTGGCACCAGAACAGCGGACGCTACCCGGAAGCCGAGCAGCACCGGCGGCGGGTGGCCCGCGTCGGGCGGCCCGGCTTGGGCGCGCTCGGCAGCGGCGCCGCGCGCGTGCCGCTTCAGCACCAGGCCGTCGGCTGATCGGCCCCGCTGCGGTGACGCGTGCGATCCGGCCCGGGCTCGACCACATCGTGCGCGTCACCGGAGCCTCGCCGTGCCTACTCGGCGAACACCCCGCCGTCCCCGAACACCAACCGAGCGAACCGTTCCCCGATCACCCGATACCCGGCCGGCGTCGGATGCAGCCCCTCCCCGAGGTACTCGTCGGCCTCGTCGAGCGCCACCAACTGCAAGCCGTCCAGGTAATGGATGTTCGGGTCCTGCTTCGCCCGCTCCGTGACGATCCGCCGCAACTCCCGCCGCACCACCTGCAACGTCAGCGCTCCGTCGGCCACCGTGGCCGGGTCGCCGGTCGCGTACAGCACGTCGTCGCGCCACACCGTCGGTCCCGGCCGTTCCTCCAGCGCCGGGCACGCGATCGGCGAAACCACCAGCAGCGGTGTGTCAGGGTGGCCCTCGCGCACCGTGTCGAGGAAGCCGTGCACCGTCGGGCCGAGGGTGCGCAACACGTAGCCGGCCTTGGCCGTGAAGTTGATCCCCAGCTTCAGGCTGATCAGGTCGGCCTCGGCGTCGCGGATCGAACGCGCGACGAACGGATCCAGGTAGCAGTTCCCTGACAGCCCCACGTTCACCGGCTCCACCCCGGCGGCCCGCGCCGCGATCACCGGCCACACCCCGAGCGGTGATTCGGCCTCGTTGCACTGGCTGATCGAGCTGCCGTGGTGCAGCCACACCCGGCGGCCGGTCGGCGTCGGCGGGTCGACGTCCGCGTCCGCGCGCAGGGCCACGAGTTCGGTCTTCACCCAGTGCGGCAGCCAGATCTGGAGGTCCTTGACCCCGGCCGGCAGCCCGTCGAACCGCACAGTCGCCGGCCGCCCGGGCGCGAAGCCGACCTGGGTCATCTTCTGGTCCATCAGGAGGACGTTGCCCACCGGGGCGCGCTGCGTGCCGCCGAGGAAGCTTTCGCTTCCGTCGTGACTGTCGTCAGCGTCGTCGGCGTCATGGCCGTCGTAGCCGTCGTACGTGATCGCGAAGACCCCGGCGTCGTCGGGCCGCGGCTCGTTCTCGGCCATCATCGGCACCGTGGTCAGCACGTCCAGCTCGACCACGGTCGCCGCACTGCGGAACACCAACCGCACCCCGGATCCGGCCGTGGCCTGCCGCTCCATCGAGGCGTCCGACTGCGCGACGGTCCACTGCGGCAACCGGCGCGGCAGCAGCCCGGCCTCGGTCGCGACGACCTCCAGCGCACCGCGGAGCTCGGCCGGGCCGTCGATGAGCGGAACCCGCCGCAGCACGTCTGTCATGCCGATCAAGGTAACAGCGGCGGATACGGGGGCCAGCCCTACCCCGACTCGGGTGGCAGCTCACTGACTTCGGACGGCTGTGCTCGGCGAGCCTGGAGCCATGCGAAAGACGTCAGCCTTCCTCGCCGCGACCGCCGTCGCCGCCACCATCGCCATCCCCGTCGACGCGAGCGCCGCGAGTGCCGCCACGGCCCCGACCGGCACGAGCACCGCAGCCAGTCCCACCGGGATCGCGGGCACCACCCCGGTGCCGACCTTCGACTTCCGCGACTGCCCGCAGCTCCCCACCGGCGTCGACCCGGCCAAGTGGCGTTGCGAAGTCCTGGTCGCCCAGGGCACCGCGACCGTCGGCGGCGCCACCCTGCCCTTCGACTTCACCGCCGTCACCCACGCCGAGGGCCCGCTGCCCGACGGCACCCCCGGCCAGGTCTTCGGCGGCTTCCGCGCCGCCCGCCTGCCGGCCCCGGGCCGCCAGTCCGGCGACGGCCACGGCCCCAAGCTCTGGATGCAACCGCACCTGACCACCGTGCCGGACTTCTACAGCCAGTCCGGCGCGATGACCCTGACCTTCCAGCTCACCGGCCCGCACCTCGGCGAGCACTGCTCGATCGGCACCACCGCCGCGCCGGTCCAGGTCGCCGCCGCCCGCGTCCCGGGCAGCACGCAGTGGCTGTCGCAGAACCCGCCGATCATCACCTTCCAGGTGCTGGACCAGACGCTGGCCGTGCCGGAGGTGAGCGGCTGCGGCCGCGCGACCGAGGAGCTGAACCGCCGGTTCGGCCTCCCGTCGCCCTCGGGCGCGAACCGGCTCAGCGGGACGGCCTTCTACTCGTTCAAGACCTACGACCAGCTCTAGAAACCGTTACCGGGCCTCAGCCGAGCTCCAGCGTCGTCATCCCGAACACCTTGCCGTGGTCGACGTCGCGCACCGGCCCGGTGTACATCCGGGCCACCTCGAACGAGGGCTCCAGCCCCAGTGCGGCGACCATCGCCAGCGCCTCGCGGTTGGTCTCCGGCACGTCGATCACGATCCGGCCGCCGCCGGCGGCGCCGACCCGGCCGCGGCCGGTGAACCCGGCGTCGCCGGCCGCCCCGGCGACCAGGGCGTCCAGGATCACCTCGGCGTAGACGCGGGAGTCGGCGAACAGCGGCCCGACGCGGTGGCCGTCGTGCGCGGCGCGCAGCACGCCGTAGCCGACCAGCCGGCCGTCGACGATCAGGGCCCTGCCGACGTGTCCGGGTGCGGCGAACCACTCGCGCAGGAACACCGCGCGCGGTGCCGGGAAGCACAGCGCGTCGTAGTCGGCGACCTCGGCGAAACCGGCCTCGGCCAGCGGGACCGCGGCGGCCGGGCCGGAGCCGTCGGAGGTCAGTTCGCCGGCGTAGCGCACGGTGCGGTGCGCGTCCATGAACCCGGACTTGCGGTAGTTGTCCTGCTGCGCGACCACGCCGTCGAGCCCGACGGTGCGCGCGCCGGCCCGCGGGAGCGCCGCCTTCCAGGTGGCCAGGCCGTGGCCGCGGCCGCGGAACTCCGGCTTGACCAGATACAGCCCGAGGAAGGAGAAGGCGTCGCCGTAGTTCACCACGGACACCGCGGACACCGGCTCGCCGCCGATCCGCCCGACGAAGAAGCCCTCCGGGTCCTGCGCGAGGAAGCAGGGGCCGTCGTGGTCTCCGGGATTCCATCCCTCGTCGGCGCACCAGCCCTGGATGATGGGCCAGTCGGCCAGGGACGCGCGGGTGATCTGCAGGCTGTCCGTCATGCCAACATCTTGGCGTGCCGGGACCGCCGTGCCGGGTCCGACACGCGGGCCCCGGGAGGCGCGCCCCGGATGCCATGATGAGGCCATGACCAACCCCTGGAACGCCCTCGTCACGCGCCTGGGCCGGCAGAAGTGGTTCGCGACCACCTTCAAGGGGGTGGCGCCGCATGTCGACCGCTTCCTGGGCCGGGCCACCGGCGGCCGGGTGTTCATGCTCGCCGGCACCGGGATCCCGACGCTGCTGCTGACCACCACCGGCCGCAAGTCCGGGCAGCAGCGCACGGTGCCGCTGCTGTACAGCCGCCACGAAGGCGCGCTGCTGGTGGTCAGTTCGAACTGGGGGCAGCAGCAGCACCCGGCGTGGGCGCTGAACCTGCTGGCGAACCCGGAGGCGACGGTCGCGGTCCGCGGCAAGTCCGGGCCGGTGCACGCGCGCGTCGTCGAGGGTGAGGAGCGCGAGCGGGTCTGGAACACGCTCCTGACGAAGAACTGGCCCGGCTACGAGAACTACGCCGAGCGCTCGGGCCGTCACATCAACATCTTCGCGCTCGAGCCGGTGAAGCCTGTGAACCCCGTGAAGCCGGTGACCGAGACGCAGGACGGCCAGTGAGCGTGCGTACGCTCACCGAGCGCGAACTCAATCGGGCCACGCTCGACCGGCAGCTGCTGCTGCGGCGCTCGGATATGGACGCCGCCCAAGCCGTCGAGCATCTGGTCGGTCTGCAGACGCAGATCCCGCCGAACCACTATGTAGCTCTGTGGTCGCGGCTTACAGCGTTCGACGCGCAGGACTTCTCAGGGCGTTTCGAGAACCGTGAGTTCGTCCGCATGAGCCTTCAACGTTCGACGATCCACACGGTCACCGCGCGGGACTGCCTTCCGTTGCGCCAACTTCTGCAGGCAGTGCAGGACCGGAACCTTAAGGGCGCCTTCGGGAAGCGTCTGCAGGGCATCGACCTGTCGGAACTCGCAGAGCGCGCGCGGAAGTTCGCAGAGGAAGAACCGCGGACGTTCAACGACCTCGGCAAGCTCCTCGCCGACGCCTATCCCGACCACGACGTCCAGGCACTCGGCGTCGCGGCGCGCAACAACCTCGCGCTGGTCCAGGTGACGCCGCGCGGGCTGTGGCAGCAGGGCGGACTGGCGAAGCACACTACTGCGGAGCACTGGTTCGGAAACGCTATAGCGGTTCCCGCCATGGACGCCGAGGAGTTGGTCCTGCGCTATCTCCAGGCGTTCGGACCGGCTTCCGTGATGGACGCCCAGAGCTGGAGCGGACTCACTGGTCTGCGCGAAGTGTTCGAGAAGCTCCGCGCGCGCCTGGTGCTCTTCCAGAGCGAATCGGGAACCGAACTGTTCGACCTTCCTGATGCACCGCGTCCTGGAGAGGACGTGCCTGCCCCTGCGCGCTTCCTGCCGGACTATGACAACGTCTTCATCGGACACAAGGAACGCGGCCGTATCAACGACCCGCGGGTACCCAAGGAGAAGATCTTCTCCGGCAACACACCGATCTCCACATTCACCGTGGACGGATGGATCCGTGGCGTCTGGAAAGTCGAAACAGACAAGAAACGCACTACGGGAACCCTGAACCTCATTCCCCTGGTGCCGATCACCGAGGCACAACGCGCAGAGCTGGAATCCGAGGGAGCCGGGCTGCTGGAGTTCCTGGTGCCCGGCGCGGATCACGACCTGCGATGGCTTGAGGACGAGAACGGTTGAACCTTATGAGAACGCGTACAGCGCTGTGCGCAGGGGCGTCGGCGGCGCTGCTGCTCACCGTGGCCGGCTGCGGCAGCTCCTCGTCGAGCCCGAGTGCGGTGTCGGCGGCGTCGTCCGGTACCGCGGCGAGTAGCGTTCCTACCACGCCGTCCGCGCCGGACTCCGGCTCCGGCTCCGGCTCCGCATCGCAGCCTTCGGCGCCGTCGCAGACCCCCGCCAGCACTCCCAGCGTGGACCCGGGGACGCTCCCGCAGACGAAGACCATGCCAACCTCCACCGACCCGCAGTTCCAGGCCGGCATCGCCGCGCTGTGGCAGGGCATCGTGGACGACAACCCGCAGGAGGCCATGCCGTTCTTCTTCCCGAAGAGCGCCTATCTCCAGGTGAAGGCCCTCAGCAACGCCGGGGCGGACTATCAGAACCGGCTCATCGGGTTCTACGACCTCGACGTCCACGCCGCGCACCGGCTGCTCGGCGCCGGGGCGAAGGACGCGAAGCTGGTCGGGGTGAGCGTGCCGGCCCAGGCGGCGGAATGGATCCCGCCGGGCGAGGAGTCGAACAAGCTGTCGTACTACCGCGTGTACGGGTCCCGCCTGACGTACACCGAGGGCGGCAAGACCAAGTCCTTCGGGCTGTTCTCGCTGATCTCCTGGCGCGGGGAGTGGTACGTCGTGCACTTCGGGCCGAACCCGCGGCCGAAGCCGATCGGGGTGGTCTACGAGCCACGTGGGTGAGCACCGCGTATACGCGACGCACCTCCCACCTGCGCGGAGAGTAACCACCACGTAACACTCACCTGACACCCGCGCCCCGGCTTCAACAGGCGCCGCGGCTGCGCCTGTGACACTTTTGAGGAATGCGATCACCGTCGCTGCTGTCGGGCTGGCCGGGGCGGGAACGGCGCCTGCTCGGCGTCCTCACCGGCATGCTCGTGGTGATCCTGGCGGTGTTCTTCGCCTCCGCGACGTTGCGGAGCGCGGCGTGGTTCGTCCTGGCCGCGTGGACCGGTGTGACCATGGCCGTGGGGATCCGGGCGCACCGGCCCCCGTACGCGCACGCCTGGTACATGTTGGCGGTCTCCGGCGGCTTGCTGATGGCCTCCAACCACTCCGACTTCGCCTACGCCCGGCACAGCCTGCCGAACTTCGCCGACTGGCTCGGGCTGTTCGGCTACCCGCTGGCGCTGGTGGGCCTGCGGCTGGTGATGAAGCACCGGCTGGTCGGCCGGGACTCGGCCGGGACGCTGGACGCGCTGATCGTGGTGTTCGCGGCGACCTACGCGTCGTGGGTCTACCTGGTCGTGCCCTACTACCAGCAGGGCACCGAGCCCTGGGACTACCGGCTGATCGCCATCCTGGACCCGCTCGGGGACCTGCTGCTGCTCGGCATGCTGCTGCGGCTGATCATCTCGCCCGGATCGCGCAACGTCGCGCTGTGGCTGCTCGGCCTCGGCGCGCTGTTCCAGACCGGGGCCGACGTCGTGGAGTCGGTGCTGCGGCTGAACTCCTCGAACTGGTTCGGCTCGCACGCGGGCAACACGGTGCTGGAGTTCTCCTGGCTGATGTTCGCGGCCTGCTGGGTGGCCGCGGCGCTGGTGCCCTCGGCCCACGACCTGACCAGACCGGTGCGGGAGACGGCCCGCGACGCCCTGCCGACCGCGTGGTCCCGGCCGCCCCGGATCTCCCCGCTGGTGCTGGCGGCGCTGGTGACGCCGATCATCAACGCCGTCGAGCTGGCCCGGGGCAACCTGGCGACCGGCTGGGCCGGGCCGATGATCGGGCTCGGGGTGTACCTGATGATCCTGGCCCGGGTCGCGGTGATGGTGCGCCAGCACCGGCAGGCGCTGGCGCGCGAGTCGATCCTGCTGGCGGCCAGCGAGGGCCTGGGCGTGGCCGCCGGGAGCGGGCAGGTGGCCGCCGCGCTGGCCGACGGGGCCGCGGGGCTGTTCGCGGGCCGCGGGGCGGCGCACGCGGTGCTGGTGGCCGTGGACGGGAACGAGGGGGTGCGGGTGGCCGCGGCGGGAGGTGTGGACGGCGGGGCCGGGGACGTGCGCGCCACCGTGCCGGTGCCGCTGCCGCACCTGGACTCCGCGGTGTGGCGCAAGACGCTGGCGCAGGTGTGCGCTTCGGCCGCGCTGTTCACCGCGGCGGAGGACCAGCCCTACCGTGCCGAGGCCGCCGGCCGGGCCGGGACCAAGCGGCGTGAGCACTTCCACCCGGCGAACGTCGTGCACACCACCGACCTGCCGCTGCCGCTGGCCGTCCGGCTGGGGCCGGAGGAGCACGCCGGGGTGGTGCCGCTGGACGGCGAGGTCGGGGTGCTGGTCGTGGCGGCGGCCGAGGAGGACCTGGCGGTGCTCGGCGGGGCGCTGGAGATCCTGGCGCGGCAGGCGTCGGCGGCGCTGGAGCGGATCGCGCTGAGCCAGGAGATCACCCGGCGGGACAGCGAGGCGTATTTCCGGGCGCTGGTGCAGAACACGTCGGACACGATCCTGATCGTCGACTCGGAGCTGCGGGTCCGGTACGCCTCGCCGTCCTCCACCGACCTGTTCGGCGACCGGCCGGTGCGGGACCGGCCGCTGACCGAGGTGGTCGGCAAGGTCTACGCCGCCGAGGTCGCGGTGCGGGCGTCGGATCCGGCGCCGCAGCCGCCGGTGCAGCGGGACTGGGAGATATCGGCCGGCCGCGGCGATTACGACGGGAGCGGTCTTGGTGAGGGCGCCGGCGGCGAGGGCGGTGTCGGGGGCAACGGCCGGCACGGGGGCCGCGGCGACCCGCACGAGGTCGAGGCCACGATCGCCGACCTGCGCGCCGAGCCGACGGTCGGCGGTTTCGTGCTGTCGCTGCACGACGTGACCACCGCGCGCGGCCTGGAGCGCACGCTGCAACGGCACGCGTACCGCGATCCGCTCACCGATCTGCCGAACCGGCTGGCGTTCATGCGCGGCCTGGAGGACGCGGTCCAGCTGGCGTCGCCGAGCGTGTCGGTGACGGTGATGCTGCTGGACCTGGACCGCTTCCGGGAGATCAACGACTTCCACGGCCGCGAGGCGGGCGACGAGGTGCTGCGCGACGTCACCGAGCGGATCCGCTCGCGGCTGGGCCCCGGCGACGTCCTGGCCCGCACCGGCGGCGACGAGTTCGCGGTCCTGGCCGTCCGGCGCGCCGAGGAGTCGCCGACGCTGCCGGTCGGGATGCCCGGCGAGGACAAGCCGTTCTACGTCGGGCCGATCGCCGTCACCACCTCCGGCGCGGTCGCCACCTGCACGGTCGGCGCCACCGGGGCCTCGCTGCTGGCCGACGCCGAGATGACCCTGCACGCCGCGCGCGGCTCGGGCCCCAACACCTGGCGCGCCTACGACCCCCGGCTGCGCGCCGAGCTGGCCCGCAGCGCCGCCCGCCGCTCCGGCCTGGACCGGGCGCTGGCCGAGGGCTCGTTCGAGCTCTACTACCAGCCGATCGTCTGGCTCGACGACGGCGACATCGGCGGCTTCGAGGCCCTGGTCCGCTGGCCGCAGCCGGACGGCACGATCATCCCGCCGGACGAGTTCATCCCGCTGGCCGAGGCCACCGGCCAGATCCTGCCCCTCGGGCGCTGGATCCTGCGCACCGCCACCGACCAGACGGCCCGCTGGAACACCACCCGCCTGGCCCAGGGTCTGGCCCCGGTGAAGATCTCGGTGAACGTCTCCGCGCACCAACTCCGCGACCCGGGCTTCCCCGACGAGGTCGGCAAGGCCCTGACCGACGCCGGCCTGGACCCGGCGTTCCTGATGGTGGAGGCGACCGAGAGCGCGCTGATCGACCGCGCGGGCACCGCCCTGGCGAACCTCAGGACCCTGGCGAAGCGCGGCGTGGGCGTGTCCCTCGACGACTTCGGCACGGGCTACTCGTCGCTGTCCTACCTCCGGGACCTGCCGGTCAGCGCACTGAAGATCGACAAGGCCTTCGTCGACGGCGTCCCCGACGAGCCCCGGCAGACCGCCCTGGTGAAGGGCATCATCGGCATCGCGAAGTCACTGACCCTGATGGTGGTCGCCGAGGGCGTGGAGACCTCGCAGCAGCGCCGGGCGCTGGCCCGCATGGGCGCCGACCTGGGACAGGGCTACCTCTACGCGCGGCCGATGCCGGTCCGCGAGGCCACAGCGCTGATGCGCGCGGGGCGCGTGAAGCTGCCGTACGGCCTGGCGGCGCTGGAGGAGGACGACCTGGACGACGACGCGCCCGAGCCGGACGACGAGGACGACGAGGACGAGCCGCGGATCCACGGCACGCTGCCGGAGACGGAATCATGAGCGGCGAGCGGCCGGGAGCGGCTGACGACGGGACGCCGGTGCGCGACCGGCGCCGGCGGTGGGTGGCGCCGGAGCAGCCGACTTCGCCGGAGGACAGGGCTGGTGAGCGGCAATCCGGTGAACCCGAGCCAGGGCGCCCGACCAAGCAGCCCTCTGACTCGACACCCGCGCGCTCCAGCACTCTCAGGCCGGGGCAGACCACCACTCCGCCGCACCGCGAGCACGCCGCCGCCGAGGCGCAATCCCGCGAGCCCGAGCCCCGCCAAGGTGCCTCCAGCCGCCCCACCGACCACTTCCCCGAAGACCCGGCCTCCCCAGCGCCGCACCCCGGCCATCGCCATCCCCGCTTCCGTCGGCCGCAGCCGCAAGCGCGGCATCCGTCCGTCACCGCCATCTGGGAGCGGAGTGAGCAGGAGCACCAACGCTTCGCCACCCGCTTCGCCGGCCAGCTCCTGCTCGTCGGCGCGGGCCTGGGTAGCTTCCTCACGCTCTTTCTCGGCGTGCCGCAGGGCGTGTTCTCCGCCAGCTGGTACGAGTTCCTCGGCGCGAATGCCCTCGCGGCCGTCTGGGGCCTGGTCTACGTCCTGTTGCCCAGCCCCGCGCCCGACCTGGTGCTGCGCGCCACGCCGGCGTTGTCGGCGCTCCTCATCACGCTCACGCTGTCGCTCAACCACAGCAACGCCGCCGACGGCATGCTCCTGCTCAACTGGCCCCTGCTCTTCGCCGCGTACCTGCTTCCACGCCGTACCGCGTACTGGACGCTCGCGATCGTCGCCGTTTGCCTCACCGTCATCCTTCTCGCGGGGTCCGGGCCCGACCGGTTCGCCACGTGGGTCGAGATCACCACCTCGATGGCGCTGACGCTGATCGTCATCCGCCGCGTCCGGGACCAGGCCGAGCGCCTCAAGCAGGCGCTCGCCGAGCAGGCCAGCACCGATCCGCTCACCGGGCTGAGCAACCGCCGGGCGTTCGACGAGGCGCTGGAGCGCGAGGTCACGCGCCAGCGCCGCACCCGGGCGCCGCTCTCGCTGCTGGCCGTCGACGTCGACCACTTCAAGCAGATCAACGACACCTGGGGCCACGCCGCCGGCGACGACACCCTCGCCGCCCTCGGCGACCTGCTCCCGCGACTGGTCCGCTCCAGCGACACCGTCAGCCGGGTCGGCGGCGAGGAGTTCGGCGTCCTGCTCCCCGACTGCCCCGCGCCGCAGGCCCGGGCCCGCGCCGACGCCCTGCGCGCCGAGATCTGGGCCGCCTCCCGCGACTGGAAGCACCCGGTGACCGTCAGCGTCGGCGTGGCCACCCTCCCGGACTCCGCCGACGCGCTCAACGATCTGCTGGTCGCCGCCGACATGGCCCTCTACGCGGCCAAGGAGTCCGGACGCGACCGGGTCCGCGTGGCCCCGAACCGAGCACGCGACGACGTGCCCTGAGAAGTCCTCCGACCCAACGCAGACCCCTCAGCTCTCAGGCTCCCGCCGGATCAAGCAATAGAGCCCACCACCGGGATCCCGCATCACCAGCCAGTTCGCCTGCTCGCCGACGAACTCCGCACCCAACGACTCGTGCCACACCCGACTGGCATCGGCATCCGAACTGCTGACGTCCAAATGCGCCGCGGTCGGCCGCTCATCGCCGATCCGCTGGAACAACACCCCCACCGGAAACCCCGCCAGCGGCTCCAGCCAACTGAACTCCTCCCACCTCCGACTGACCTCCACCGGCAGCCCGGTGAGATCGCTCCAGAACGCGACCTCCGCATCATGCAAAGACGGCGCGATATCGATGCACACCTGATCCAACCGACTACGCGTCCCGTCCGGCGCCACGAACGGCCGCGGCACCCGCGTCGCCCCGTGCCAGGCGGTGACGCAGAGCCCGTATCCACTCGGCGACGTCACATAAGCCCACTCGCCGTTCCGTTCCACCACCGCGCCACCGCGCGCAACGGCCCGCGCCAAAGCCCCCTCGAAGTCGTCGAATTCCAGGTCGATGTGCGCGCCGTTCCCGCTCAGCACGCCCTGCACCTTCACCGACGCGTCGCCGTCCCCCGCACCGGGCAGCAGCGTCGCGAACTCCCCGCGTTCACCCCGGCGCGCGGACAACGTCGTGCCCGTGACCGCCGTCCAAAACCGCACACTTTCCTCGAACGTTCGTTCCGGACGGTCAATAAAAGACCAAGCCCACTTCAGCATCCCACCAGGCTATTCCCATCCGTTGACGGGGACCCGTAATCTGCCGCAGTGCAGACCGACGACGACCTCCCGGAACCGACCTCGGCCACGGACGCAGACCCTGACGCCGCAACGGATTCCGACCCCGGACTCCAGCCCCGACCCCAACCGCGCTCCCGTCGCCGCTTCCGCAAAACGAAGATCACCGCCGCCGTCCTCGCCACCCTGCTCGTGGTCCTCGTCGGCGCCGGCACCTGGTGGGTGAACACCTCGCTGCACGCCTCCTACCCCCAGACCACCGGCACCCTCCACGTCCCGGGCTTGCAGGCGAACGTCGAAGTCGACCGCGACGCCCAAGGCGTCCCCCAGCTCTACGCCTCCACCTCCCACGACCTCTTCTTCGCCCAGGGCTACGTCCAGGCCCAGGACCGCTTCTGGCAGATGGACGTCTACCGCCACGTCACCGCCGGCCGCCTGTCCGAGATGTTCGGCTCCGGCCAGATCGACACCGACAAGTTCATCCGCACGATGGGCTGGCGCGACGTCGCCGAGCAGGAATACGACGGCCTGACCCCCGAGACGAAGGCGTACCTGAGCGCCTACTGCGATGGCGTGAACGCGTATTTGAAGGATCACAAGGGTTCCAGAGCGTCAGTGGAGTACGCGGTCCTCGGCCTGCAGACCGACTACACCCCCTACACCTGGACCCCGGTCGACTCGCTGTCCTGGCTCAAGGCCCTGGCCTGGGACCTGCGCGACAACATGCAGTCGGAGATCGACCGCGCCCTGTCCTCCCAGAAGGTGACCAAGGCCCAGGTGGACCAGCTGTTCCCGCCCTACCCGGCGGACCACCCGACGATCGTGCATCAGGGTGCTGTCGTGAACGGCGCCTTCGACCAGAACGCGACCCCGGCCGCCGACAACCCGCTGTCCGGAACCGCACTCCCGGCCTCAGCGGCCAGTGCGCTGACGACCCTCTCGCACACGGTCTCCGCCCTGCCCGGCTTCCTGCAGCCGACCGTCGAAGGCGTCGGCTCCAACTCCTGGGTGGTCTCCGGCGACCTGACCACGACCGGCAAGCCGCTGCTGGCCAACGATCCGCACCTGGCCCCGCAACTGCCCTCGATCTGGTACCAGATGGGGCTGCACTGCACGACCGTGAGTGCGGCGTGCCCGTACGACGTCACGGGCTTCACCATGCCCGGCACGCCCGGCGTGGTGATCGGCCACACCCCGACCGTGGCCTGGGGCTTCACCAACGGCACCGAGGATGTCAGTGACCTGGTTCTGGAGAAGATCACCGGCAGCACCTACGAATACGACGGCCACCAGGTCCCGCTGACCGTCCGCCAGGAGACCATCAAAGTCGCCGGCGGCAAGTCGGTCCCGCTGACCATCCGCTCGACGAATCAGGGCCCGTTGGTCTCCGACGCCGACAAGGACCTCGCCAGCGCCGGCAACGGATACGCCGTCGCCCTACGCTGGACGGCGCTGACCCCCGGACACACCGCAGACGCCTTATTCGCCCTGGACCGCGCGGCCGACTGGAACTCCTTCCGGGCCGCCGCCGCCAACTTCGCGGTGCCCTCGCAGAACATGATCTACGCCGACACCTCCGGCAACATCGGCTACCAGACCCCCGGCCAGATCCCGATCCGCAGAGGAGGCGACGGCACCTGGCCCGTGCCGGGCTGGACCGACGAGTACGAGTGGACCGGCTACATCCCCTTCGACCAGCTGCCCCACGTCCTGAACCCGACCGACAAGTTCGTGGTCACGGCCAACAACCCGATCATCGGGTCGCAGTACCCGTACTTGCTGTCGAAGGACTTCGACTACGGTTACCGGGCGGACGAGATCACCAAGCGCCTGCAAGCCGCCACCGCCGACGGCAAGAAGATCGACGCCGACGGGATGCGCGCGATCCAGTCCGACAACCGCAACGAGTTCGCATCGGTGCTGGTGCCGTATCTGGCGCGGCTGCCGGCATCGTCGAAGAAGCAGACGCAAGCTGCGCGCGCGTTGGTCGACGGCTGGGATTACACGACCCCTGACACGTCGGCCGCCGCCGCGTACTTCTACGAGGTCTGGAAGTTCGTCTGCAAGGACGCGTTCGAGGCGAAGCTGCCGTCCTCGGTCGACGTGGACGGCGGCGACCGCTGGTTCGCCGTGGCCACCACGCTGCTGCCGGACGCGTCCGGCTTCTGGTGGAACGGTGACCGGGACGCGATGCTGGCGAAGGCGATGGACCAGGCGTCGGCCGAGCTGACGTCACAACAGGGTTCTGATGTGAAGCAGTGGCAGTGGGGCGCCCTGCACAAGCTGACGCCGACCAACCAGACGCTGGGCACCGGCGGCCCGTGGTTCGTCAAGTGGCTGGTGAACGGCGATCCCGTCCCGGTGTCCGGCGGATCGTCAGTCGTGGACGCCACCGGCTTCGACATCGCCAAGGACTTCTCGGTCGACGAACTCCCGTCGATGCGGATGCTGGTGGACCTGTCGAACCTGGACGCGTCCACGTGGGTCAACCTCACCGGCGCCTCCGGCCACGTCGACGACCCGCACTACCTGGACCAGCTGCCGCTGTGGCGGACGTTCCACACGTTGCCGTGGCCGTATACGAGGTCTGCGGTACTGGCTGCCAGCAAGGACACGTTGGCGCTGACGCCTTAGCGGCCGAGCCGGGATCACCGTAGGTCCGGCGATGCGCAGGGTAACTGCAATACCCCCGCCTCGCGCGACGCGGAAGCACGCTCGCACGGCCGACGTCACCTAAATGCAGTAGCACGATCGCCGGGTGGTGCCGACACGGCTTGAATGAGAGGGAGGCCGCTCCGGCTCGCCGTCGGGGTGGCGACGGCTCGTGGAAAGGGGGCATTCGCATGTCCCGCAAGGTCGCCGACTGCCGGCAGTTTCCCAGCGAGGTCGGCTGCACGCTGACGATTTCCGGCGAAGAGCAGGAAGTCATGGACGCCGCGGCCATGCACGCGGTCGCCGTTCACGGGGAGACCGACACGCCGGAGTTCCGGGAGCAGCTGAAGTCGTTCCTGGTCGAGGAGAAGGTGCCGGTCAGCCACTAGCGGCCGGTGCCGGCCGACCGGCCGGCACGGCCCGAGGCGTCCGGCTCCGGCGACGGGGCCGGGCCTGAGTCTTGGAGGATCTATGACAGGCCTCTTGCACAAGTCACTCGACGCGCCGGAGGAGACCCGCTCCTTCGAGCAGGGGATGGGGCACCTCGACCTCGTCGCCATGGACGAGGGCGGGTTCGGCCGCGCCGTCTTCGAACCGGGCTGGCAGTGGTCCAAGCACATCAAGCCGATGGTGCACACCGAGAGCTGCCAGGCCGCGCACGTCGGCTACTGCCTGTCCGGCCACATGCACGTGGTCATGGACGACGGCGAGCAGGCCGACATCGGCCCCGGCGAGTTCCTGGAGATCGCCCCGGGGCACGACGCGTGGGTCGTCGGGGGTGAGCCCTGCGTGATGATCGACTGGCAGGGGTTCGCCGACTACGCCAAGGAGAAGTGAGGGAAAAGCGGCGCCGGCGGATCCGGCGCCGCTCAGGCTTCAGGGCTTCCGACCGATGGCACCCAACACCGCCAGCTCCACCGGCGTCCCGATGTCCATGGTGTCCGGCCGCCACAACGGACATGACACCAGGCCCGGCTCCACCAGCTCCAAGCCGTCGAGGTACCCGGCGATCTGCTCGCGACTCCGCAGGTTGTACGGAACCGCGCCGCTCTGGTTGTAGCGGCTGATCGCCTCGCTGTACGCCTCGTTCGTGTCCGCCCCGTCCCGCACCACCAGGTAGCTCCCCGACGGCACCGCGTCCATCAGCCGCCGCACGATCGCCCGCGCGCGGTCGTACTCCTCGATGTGCGCCAGGATCCCCATCAGCACGATCGCGACCGGCTCGTTCAGGTCCAGCGTCTTGGCTGCCTGCGTCAGGATCGCTTCGGGGTCGTCGAGGTCGGCCTCGATATAGTCCGTGGCCCCCTCCGGCGTCCCGACGAGCAGCGCCTGCGCGTGCGCCAGCACCAGCGGGTCGTTGTCGACGTACACGATCCGCGACTCGGGCACGATCCCCTGCGCGATCTCGTGCGTGTTGTTCGCCGTCGGCAGCCCGGTCCCGACGTCCAGGTACTGGCGCACGGGGGTCTCGGTCGCCAGGTGACGCACCGTCCGCACCAGGAACTGCCGGCCGCTGCGGGCCAGGTCGACGATCTCCGGGAAGACCTCGCGGAACCGGTCGCCCGCCGCACGGTCCGCGGGGTAGTTGTCCTTGCCGCCCAGCCAGTAGTTGAAGATCCGCGCCGAGTGCGGAACGCTGCTGTCGATCTGGGACACCGGCCGGTGCTGCGCTTCGTCGGTCATGGGGCCCACCTGTGTTCGCCGTGTTTCGCCGGATGTGGAGGCCACCATCCTGCCTTGAGATCCACTGCGAGCGAAATAAGAGACCTGCGACGGTGACCAGTTGGTACGCGGCGGGTACGCGGCTAGTCCGCGCGTCTAGTACGCGTCGACGATCCGGGTGAGGAATCCGATGGTCTCCGACGGCGTCAGCGCCTGCACCGCCAGCTGGTCGACGACGGTCGTGTACGCGTCCAGGTCCTCGCGCTTGTCCAGGTACGCCGCACCGGTGAGCTGTTCCAGATATACGATGTCCGGCAGGGCCGGCTCGGCGAAGCGCAGGATGGTGAACGGACCGGCCGCCGCCGGGCCGCCGCGCGCGAACGGCGCGACCTGCACCGTGACGTGCGGCAGTCGACACAGCTCCAGCATGTGCTCAAGCTGCGCGCGCATGACGGCCGCGCCGCCGGGCTGACGCCGCACGGCGGCCTCGTCGATGATCGCCCAGATCCGCGGCGGCTCGGGGCTGTGCACCAGCCGGGCCCGGTTCATCCGCAGCCGCACCCGGCGCTCGATCTCGTCGGGGGAGGCGAGCGGATAGCCGTCCCGGATGACCGCGCGCGCGTAGTCCTCGCTCTGCAGCAGGCCCGGAATGAACTGGGCCTCATAGGAGCGGATGACCGACGCGGCCTCCTCCAGCCCGACGTAGACCTCGAACCAGCCGGGCATCAGATCGGCGAAGTTGTGCCACCAGCCGCGCGCGTTGGCCTGTGCCGTCAAGCTGAGGATCGCCTCGCGCTCGGTGTCGTCGGTGACGCCGTAGAGGGTCAGCAGATCGGCCACGTCCCGCCGTTTGAAGCTGACCTGTCCCAGCTCCATGCGGCTGATTTTGGTGTGTGAGCAACGGATCTCGTAGCCGGCGGCACCGCGGGTGACGCCGGCGGCGATGCGCAGACGACGGAGTTGGGAGCCCAGCACCATGCGCAGCACGGTGGGGCCGCTGTCCTCGGATCCCACGACAAGCGGTTCGACCGAGTGCTCCGCCGGTAGCGAGCTCATCCGTGCTCCCAGTGCTGCTCTGTAGCGGTTTGGCCGATGTGCCCTGTAAGCCTTCCGCCGCCGTGTGTCCCCTTAAGGGTAGACCGTGAAGACCGGAAACGTGAGCGGGTACCTAAAGCCACTTAGTAGCTGGCACTCTAGCCCCGAGAGTGCTAATCCTGGAACCCTGCGGAAGCACTGACGGCTGGGGGATCCACGGTGAACAAACGCGTCAGCATGCTCGGTACCTTGCGCAATCGCGACTACCGCCTCATCCTCACCGGCCAACTGCTCTCCAGCATCGGCACCTGGCTCCTGCTCGTCGCAGCCCCCTTCTTCGTCTTCCGGCTGACCGGCTCGACGATGGCGACCGGCCTGTCGATGGCCGCCGAAACCGTGCCGGCCGTGCTGCTCGGACCGGTCGCAGGGGTCTTCGTCGACCGGTGGGACCGGCGCTGGACGATGATCGCGACCGACGTCCTGCGCGCCGGCGCCGTGCTGCTCCTGCTGCTGGTTCAGACGCGCGGCGAAGTGTGGATCGTCTACGCGGCGCTCGCTCTGGAGTCCACGTTCGGGCAGTGCTTCGGGCCCGCGCAGGCCGCGCTGATCCCCAACCTCGTCGGGCGCGGACCGGAGCTGAGCGCGGCGAACTCGCTGGGCCAACTCGTCGGCGGGACGATCCGGCTGGTCGGCGGGCCGTTGGGCGGGGTGTTGTCCGCGGTGGCCGGATTCCGCGCGGTGGTGACGATCGACGCGGCGAGCTATCTCGCGTCCGCGTATCTCATAGCCATGATTCGGCTCCGGCCGAGTCGCGAGGCGCGCGAGATAGAGACGGCCCGGACTGGCCGTAAGACCGGCGGAGCAGCCCGAATCCTGACTGAAGACCTCCGCCACGGCCTCGGCCACCTCCGCAGCACGCCCGGCATTCCCATGCTCTTCGGCGTCGCGGCGATCTTCTTCGTCGGCAACGCGATTCTGACCGCGCTGCTCGTCCCGTACCTCGGCACAGTCCTGAACAGCGGCGCGCAAAGCCTTGGCGTCCTGTTCGGGACGCTCGGCGTCGGGTTCATCATCGGCGCGCCGGCCAGCCGCCTGGTCGCCGGACGGCTGTCCGACCGCACGACGATCGTGGCGAGCCTCGGCACGCTGGCCGCGGTCTTCGCGCTGACGTTCAACACCCCGTATCTGGCCGGCGACATCGTCCTGTTCGCCCTCATCGGCCCACCCGCCACCTGCTTCCTCGTCACCGCCGACACGTCGATCACGCGTCGGACGCCGGACCGGCTCCAGGGACGTGTCAGCTCCACATATTTGGCGCTCCAAAGCTTGGCGACGCTCGTCGGGATGGTCGCCGGCTCGTTGCTCGGGCAGCAGATCGGCATCGTCACGACCATGGATGCCGCGGCTGTACTGGTCGCGGTCTCGGCCGGAGCCGCGCTGCTTTTGCCAGGGTCCTGATACGCGGGAGCCTTGATCTCTGGTTGCAAAACAAAACCAGAATCCCTAGGGTGGTTTCGATCCACTACCACCTTGGGGGGTACCGGTATGGGCTTCGCCCTACTCCTGGCCACAGCTGCCGGCTTGTCGGTCGCGAACATCTACTACGCACAGCCGCTGCTCGACCAGATCGGCGCCGCCCTGCACGTGAGCGCCGGGAACCTCGGCCTGACCACCGCGATCACGCAGGTCGGCTACCTGCTCGGGCTGATCCTGCTGGTCCCGCTCGGCGACCTGGTGGATCCGCGGCGGCTCATCAGCTGGATGACGCTCACCGCCGGCGCCGGGCTGACCGCCGCCGGCCTGGCCGGCGGACCGGCCGCGTTCTTCGCCGCCTGCGCGGTCGTGGGGGTGGCCTCGACGGTGGTCCAGGTCATCACCGCCTATGCCGCGGCGCAGAGCGCGCCGGACCAGCGCGGGCGGGTGATCGGCGTGGTGACCAGCGGCGTCGTGCTCGGGATCCTGTTGGCGCGCACCGTTTCCGGAGTCGTCGCCGAGGCCTTCGGCTGGCGCGCCGCGTTCCTGCTGCCGGCCGTGCTGATGGTCGCGACGGCCGTGGCCCTGAACCGGCTGCTCCCCCGCCGGCCGGCGAAGCGGGCGGCCGTGCCCTACCTCCGGCTCATCTCCTCGGTGGTCACGTTCACCAGGCAGGACCGGGTGTTCCGTACCAGAAGCCTGCTGGCGCTGTTCCAGTTCGGGTGCTTCGGCGTGCTGTGGGGCTCCTTGGCGCTGCCGCTGTCCGCGGCGCCGTGGCACCTGTCGACGTCCAAGATCGGCTTGTTCGGCGTCGTCGGCGCGGCAGGCGCGCTCAGTGCGAACGGCGCCGGGCGGCTCGCCGACCGCGGGCGCGCGTCGACGGTCACCACCGTCATGCTGGTCTTGCTGGTGCTGTCCTGGGCGGCGATCCGCACGGCACCGTTCTCGCTGGTGCTGTTGACCGTCGGCATCGTCGTCCTGGACTTCGCCGGGCAGGCTCTGCACGTGACCAACCAGCACCTGATCGTCGCCAACAATCCCGGGGCGGCCAGCCGCGTCATCGGCGGCTACATGGTCTACTACTCGATCGGCGTCGGCGGCGGGGCGATCACGGCGACGAGCCTTTACAGCGCCTACGGATGGGGCGCTGTATGTAGCTTCGGCGCGGCGTTGGCCGTGCTGGCACTGGTGGTGGGTAGCCTGGGCAAAACCAGCCAAACCAGGACTCATGCAAGGAGCTGATCATGCCGGGCATCTATCGTCGGTTCGCGATCGCCGGGGCCGTCACCGCGACCACGGCGACCACGGTGCTCACGCCGGGAGTGGCGAGCGCCACGGCGCCGTCGGGGGTGTCGGGCACGATCATCAGCAAGTCGACGTTCCTGGGGACGGACTACATCCGGCGGCAGATCACGATCGAGCCCGGCGGGAGCACGGGGTGGCACTGGCACGACGGGACGCTGTACGCGTACGTCGAGAAGGGCACGTTGACGCACAACGACGCGGACTGCACGACGACCGAGGTGTACAGCGACAACACGTCGTTCACGGAGCCGAGCGGAGCGGACAACGTGCACATCGGGCGGAATCTGGGGACGACGCCGGTGGTGTTGGACGTGCTGTACGTGGATCCGGCCGGGAGTCCCTTGTCGGAGGACGCGCCGAACCCGGGGTGCAGCTTTCAGTAAGCTCGTCGGCGGCCGACGCTGTCCGGCTCCACCCAACCCGGCTACCTAAGGCGGACCTGCCATGCCCCGCACCATCGCCACCAACACCTCCGTCGACCTCGACGCGCTGCTGGAGTTCGTCCGACCGCGGCACCGCGCCCTGCTGATCACCCGCCGCGCCGACGGCTCACCGCAGGCGTCCCCGCTGACCTGCGGCGTCGACGACTCGGGCCGCCTGGTCATGTCCACCTACCCGGAGCGCGCGAAGACCACCAACGCGCGCCGCGAGGCCGCGGTGAGCGTCGTGGTGCTCTCGGACGAGTGGAACGGACCCTGGGTGCAGATCGACGGCGACGCGGAGGTCCTGGACCTGCCGGACTCCGTCGAGCCGCTGGTCGAGTACTACAGGAACATCGCCGGGGAGCACCCCGACTGGGACGAGTACCGCGAGGCGATGGTGAAGCAGGGCAAGTCGATCATCCGAGTCACCCCGCGGCGCTGGGGGCCGGTGGCGACTGGCGGGTTCCCGGCGCGGCTCGCGGATTGAGGGGCTGAGGGGGCTGAGGGGGCTGAGAGACAGTCGGGCTCGCTGAGATTGCCGAGCGGCTGGCGGCTGGCAGCTGGCAGCTGGCAGCTGGCGGCTGGCGGCTGGCGGCTGGCGGCCAAGCTTGCCGGGCAGCCGAGGTTGCTGAATGGCCGACTTGCCCGGCGACCGAACACAAGCGGCGGCCGGGCAGCTGAAGGTGCCAGGAGTCCTGGCTTGAAGTGCGGCCAGGTGTAGGCCGCAGCAGGCCCGGCAGCGATGGCCACCGGTAAGCCTGGCGAGCTCACCGGTGACACCGACCTCGTGCGGGCCGCGCAGATCCGCGGACCGGCGGCGCGCAAGGTGATCAGCCAATCCACTTCGCATTGCATCCCCAGCCGGCTTGCGGCGGGCCCCTGTTCCCGTCGCAAGCCGGCTGGCTTCCCCCTCACTCCAGCGGCATCCCGTTCGGCGCGAAGCGTGCGATCCGCGTGGTCCCGTACCACAGCTCCTTGCCGCCGTCGGGGTGGTAGACCACGGTGCCGCCGCCGGGTTGGGCCGCCGCGGTCGGTTCCGCCGGGTGCCATTGCGGGACCGGTGGTTCCTGCCACGCGTGCACGACCCCGCCCGACGGGGCCAGGCGCCAGCAGCTTCCGTCGGGTGCGCGCACGTCCTGCGTGCCGTCGGGGTAGTGCGTGCTGCTGGTGCCGTCGGAGTTGAGGATCGTGCTGTTGGTGAAGGCGTGCGTCCAGGTCTGTGGGAGCGCGGCCGGTTGGGGCGGGATCAGGGTGGCGGTCGGGGGTTCCGGCGGCTGCCAGTCGTCCGGGACGCTGCCGAGCCACGGTGTCGTGGGCCCCGGTCCCCCGCCTGGTCCCCCGCC
>NZ_JAACYW010000115.1 GCF_015356825.1 Catenulispora rubra
CCCGCCCTGAGAGGACTGTCAGTCTCTATGAAGGCCGAGCCCAGCTGCCCACGCTGTGGGAGCCGGGTGCGCGCTCCCGGCCTGCTGTCCACGACCTGGCAGTGCGACCTGCACGGCGCGATCCACCCCCTGCAGCCAGTCCAGCCCCCCACCGCGAAGGAACTGGCCGAGACGGCCGCCAACAGCCAGGTCCCGGTGTGGATGCCCTGGCCCCTGCCCACCGGCTGGGAGTTCACCGGTATGGCCTACGCCGGCGACGAGGCCGGGGCCCGCGCGACCGCGGTGGCCTGTGCCGGTCCGAACCCGTTCGGCGGAGTCGGGGAACTGCTGCTGATCGCCGAGGAGATGGGCGTCGGCCTCGGCGCGCGCTTCGCCGGGCTGGAGGGCCCGGACCCGGGCGAGATCTTCGAGCAGACCGCCGCCCACGCCAAGCTCTACGCCGCGGGCCGCTCCACCTCCATGTGGAACGTCCCGAACACCGGCGACCGCGCGGTGTTCCTCGGCGAGGCCGGCGGCCTGTGGCTGTGGGCCGTGCTGTGGCCGCACGACGCGGCCCATCTGATGTACGACGACCTGGTGCTCACCGACCTGCGGGACGCCGGCGCCGAGATCGACTGGATCCCGGTCGGCGGCCTGTCGCTGCGCCTGATGGAGATGTAGCGGCAGACGTAGGGGAAGACCCAGCGGGAGACGAGGCCGGAGATAGAACAGGGCCGACACCCCATCGCAGGGCACACCGACCCGCCCGCGCCCCTCCCGGAATTGAGCACATCGGTGTGAACCTCGTGTGACCGTCGGCCCGCAGCGGCCCTGCGCTCCGCAGCGGTAAGCCACAATGACCGACGTGACCCACACCGTGCGCGACATCATCCTTCTAGGCTCCACCGGCTCCATCGGCACCCAGACGCTGGACCTGGTCTCCCGCAACCCCGACCGGTTCCGCATCGTCGGCCTGGCGGCCGGCGGCGGGAACCCGGAACTCCTGGCGGAGCAGGCCCTGACCACCGGCGCGCGCACGGTCGCCGTCGCCAAGGCCAGCGTCGCGCAGGACCTGAACCTCGCCTTCTACGCCGAGGCCCAGAAGCGCGGCTACTCGGCCGGCGAGTTCCAGATCCCGGAGATCCTGGCCGGCCCCGAGGCCTCGGCCGAGCTCGCCGCCCGCGAGTGCGACATCGTCCTGAACGCCATCGACGGCGCGGCCGGCCTGAAGGCCACGCTGGTCGCCCTGGACTCCGGCCGGACCCTCGCGCTGGCCAACAAGGAGTCGCTGATCATCGGCGGCGACCTGGTCGCCCGGCGGGCCAAGCCGGGTCAGATCGTCCCGGTCGACTCCGAGCACTCGGCCCTGGCGCAGGCGCTGCGCGGCGGTCGCGCCGAGGAGGTGGACAAGCTGGTCGTCACCGCCTCCGGCGGCCCCTTCCGCGGCCGGACCCGCGCCGAGATGGCGGACGCGTCCCCCGAACAGGCCATGAAGCACCCGACCTGGAACATGGGGCCGCTGGTCACCTGCAACTCCGCGACCCTGGTGAACAAGGGCCTGGAGGTGATCGAGGCGCACCTGTTGTTCGACATCCCCTTCGACCGCATCGAGGTCGTGGTGCATCCGCAGTCCATCGTGCACTCGATGGTCCAGTTCGTGGACGGCTCCACGCTGGCCCAGGCCAGCCCGCCGGACATGCGCCTGCCGATCGCCCTGGCCCTGGGCTGGCCGGACCGGGTCCCCGGCGCCGCCCCGGCGCTGGACTGGACGAAGGCCGCCACCTGGGAGTTCTTCCCGCTTGACGACGAAGCGTTCCCCTCGGTGCGGCTGGCCAAGCAGGTCGGCGCAACCGGCGGGACCGCTCCGGCCGTCTTCAACGGTGCCAATGAGGAGTGTGTGGCCGCGTTCCTCACCGGCCGCCTCCGCTTCCCGGCGATCGTCGATACCATCGAACGGGTGGTCGCCGAGCACGCCGGTTCAGGGCGCTCTCAGGGTGGGGACCTTACTCTGGAGGCCGTCCTGGAGGCGGATTCCTGGGCGCGTACGCGCGCACGGGAACTCACAGCCGGCTGAAAGACTTTGATTAGGTGACGGGTACAGCCCAGGCGCCAGTGCCGACGACGATAGGTGGATAAGTGGGCCCGCTAGGCATCATCCTGTTCGTCATCGCGCTCGTGGCGTCGATCATGCTGCACGAGGCCGGGCACATGGTGTGCGCGCGCAAGGCCGGCGGCAAGGTCACCGAGTTCTTCCTGGGCTTCGGGCCGAAGATCTGGTCCTTCCGCAAGGGCGAGACCGAGTACGGCGTGAAGGCGATCCCGGCCGGCGGCTACGTGAAGATCGTCGGGATGACGGACCTGGAGCCGATCGACCCCGAGGACGAGCCGCGGGCCTTCTACCGCAAGCCGCTGGGCTGGCGGCTGCTGACGCTGTCGGCCGGCTCGCTCACCCACTTCCTCATCGCCCTGTTCCTGCTCCTGCTGGTGCCGCTGACCTGGGGGATCCAGTCCCAGGATGTGTCCGGGAAGGTCGGCACGGTCACCCAGTGCCTGAAGACCACGGCCGGCTCCTGCGGCACGGCCGACGCCGCCAGCCCGGCCAAGGCCGCCGGGCTGGAGAACGGCGACAAGATCGTCGCGGTCAACGGGGTCGCCACGCACAGCTGGCAGGACGTCACCGACCAGCTGCACAAGGGCCAGCCCAAGGTCGGCGCCGACAACAAGCCCGCCGGCGCTCCGGTGCCGGTCAGCGTGACCTACCTGCGCGACGGCCAGCAGCAGACCACCACGATCACCCCCCAGGTGGGCAACATCTCGGCCGACCCCAAGAAGGTGCAGCTGGGCCTGATGATCGGCATCCAGGCCCCGCGGCCGGTCTACCAGCACCCCGGGTTCCTGAACGAGGTCGGCAACGGCTTCACCGGCTTCGGCACCCTTGCCAAGGGCTCGGTGACCGGCCTGGTCGACATCCCGGCCTCGATCCCCAAGCTGTTCCAGGCCACCACCAGCGACAAGCCGCGCGACGCCAACGCCCCGGTGGGCGTGGTCGGCATGGCGAGCCTGACCGGCGGCGTGATCCAGACCAACGGCTACTCCGGCTTCCTGTACTACATCGCCAGCATCAACATGTTCATCGGCATCTTCAACCTGCTGCCGCTGCTGCCCCTGGACGGCGGGCACATCGCCATCGCGCTGTACGAGGCGGGCCGCCGCCGGATCGCCAAGCTCTTCGGCCGGCCGGACCCGGGCCGCGTGGACCTGAACAAGCTGATGCCGGCCGCGTTCACCTTCCTGGTCTTGTTCGTCGGGCTGTCGCTGCTGCTGATGGCCGCCGACATCACCAACCCGCTGAAGTACCCGAGCTGATCTGAAGTACCGGAGCTGATCGGGGTTCGACCCTGACCGGGTATTGACCCGGCGAGGTCCGCGCGGTAGCGGTGACCTGCGCCACCGTGGCGCCGGTGAAGGCCGAGTGAAAATCTCGCGGCGTGTGCGAACGCCCCACGAACGTGCCGTAGCGTGGACGGCGAGCAGAAAACCATTCACGGAACGGTGAGACCTTGACCGCCATCGCGTTGGGCATGCCCGCACTCCCGACCAAGCCGCTTGCCATCCGCCGCAAGTCCCGCCAGATCATGGTGGGGAACGTCCCGGTGGGCGGTGACGCGCCGGTGTCCGTGCAGTCGATGACCACGACCCTCACCTCCGACGTGAACGCCACGCTCCAGCAGATCGCGCAGCTCACCGCCGCCGGCTGCCAGATCGTGCGGGTCGCGGTGCCTTCGCAGGACGACGCCGACGCGTTGCCGATGATCGCGAAGAAGTCGCAGATCCCGGTGATCGCCGACATCCACTTCCAGCCGAAGTACGTCTTCGCGGCGATCGACGCCGGCTGTGCCGCGGTGCGGGTGAACCCGGGCAACATCAAGGCCTTCGATGACAAGGTCGGGGAGATCGCCAAGGCGGCCAAGGCCGCGGGCACTCCGATCCGGATCGGCGTGAACGCCGGGTCCCTCGACAAGCGGCTGTACGAGAAGTACGGCAAGGCCACGGCCGAAGCGCTGGTCGAGTCGGCGCTGTGGGAGTGCTCGCTGTTCGAGGAGCACGACTTCCGGGACATCAAGATCTCGGTGAAGCACAACGACCCGGTCGTGATGATCAACGCCTATCGGCAGTTGGCCGAGGCCTGTGACTATCCGCTGCACTTGGGTGTCACCGAGGCTGGTCCGGCGTTCCAGGGCACCATCAAGTCGGCGGTCGCCTTCGGTGCGCTGTTGGCTGAGGGCATCGGGGACACCATCCGGGTCTCGCTGTCGGCGCCGCCGGTGGAAGAGGTCAAGGTCGGGCAGCAGATCCTGGAGTCCCTGGGCCTGCGCAAGCGTGGCCTGGAGATCGTCTCCTGCCCCTCGTGCGGTCGGGCGCAGGTGGACGTGTACAAGCTCGCCGACCAGGTGAGCGCCGCACTCGACGGGCTGAAGGTGCCGCTGCGGGTGGCGGTCATGGGCTGTGTGGTGAACGGCCCGGGTGAGGCGCGCGAGGCGGATCTGGGTGTGGCCTCCGGCAACGGCAAGGGCCAGATCTTCGTGCGCGGCGAGGTCATCAAGACCGTTCCCGAGGCGCAGATCGTGGAGACGCTGATCGAGGAGGCCTTCAAGATCGCCGCCGAGATGGGCCTGGAGATCGACGCCGAGACCGGTGAGATCGTGGAGTCTGTGAACGCCGCGCTTTAAAGCCCCGCTTCCAGTACCGTCCTATACGGGGCCGTTTTCTGGGCTCCGTAGAACGCTTAGCGGTCGCGGCCGCGCACCGAACAGCCGCATGGTCGGTCGGTGCGCAGCTGTTTCCGCTCCAGAGCAGGGCAGGCTACGGGCAAACGCCGTACAGTGAACTGGTGATCGTGCGATGAGCGTTTTGTCGAGGGTCCGCGGGACCAGCACCAGGCTGTTGGGCGTGGCCGATCTGGCCGACGTCCGTGCGCTGCTGGCGCGCGACCCGGTCTCGAACGTCTTCGTGGCCTCCCGGGTCGAGGCCTCCGGCCTGGACGCCTGGCGTCTGGGCGGCGAGGTCTGGGGCCACGTGGTGAACGGCAAGCTCGACGCGCTGTGCTATTCCGGCGCCAACCTGGTCCCGGTCGAGGCCGGTCCGGAGGCCGTGCGGGCCTTCGCCGAGCGGGCCCGCCGCCAGGGCCGCCGCTGCTCCTCGATCGTCGGGCCCGCCGAGGCCGCGATGGCGCTGTGGGAGCAGGTCCGCCCGACCTGGGGCCCGGCGCGCGAGGTGCGCTCCAGCCAGCCGCTGATGGAGATCCGTGGCTCCTCGGAGACCGTCGAGCCGGACTTCCGGGTGAAGCCGGTGACGCCGAACCAGATAGACACGCTGCTGCCGGCGTGCATAGCGATGTTCACCGAAGAAGTCGGCGTCTCGCCGGTGGGGGACGACAACGGCAGTTCCTACCGCGCGCGGGTCTCCGAACTCGTGCACGCCGGCCGGGCCTTCGCCTGGATCGAGGACGGGCACGTGGTGTTCAAGGCGGAGATCGGGGCGGTGACCGAGCAGGCGTGCCAGATCCAGGGGGTGTGGACGCATCCGGCGCTGCGCGGCAAGGGCATCGCGGCGGCCGGGATGGCCGCGGTCGTGGAGTACGCGCTGCGCGATTTCGCGTCAGTGGTGAGCCTGTACGTGAACGACTACAACGCTCCTGCTCGCGCCGTGTATCGCAAGGTCGGGTTCGAGGAGGTCGGCGCTTTCGCGTCGATCTTATTCTGACATTGTTCTGAGTTGTTCCACCCGCTACCGGTTTGGGAATGCTCTGATGGGCGTTCCCGACACCGAAGGGGGTGGTCATGCCCAAAGAGATCTCTCGAGAGTTCCCCACTCCGGAGAACGGCTTCGCGCCGCAGCTGCGTACTCAGGAACGGGAAGAGGAGCGCGACCGGGACCGGGAGCGGGATCCCGCCGACGCCCGGCAGGGGCGGCCGGGCTGGCTGAGCCGGATGCGGAACCGGCGCATGAGCGCGCTGGTGGCGTGGTCGTCGTCGGTGGTGCTGGCGACGGTGGCGATCGCGATCACGATGACCTGGGTGCATCCGGACAAGGGACAGTGGAAGGAATTCTTCCGCGGTGTCACCGGCGACGTGGCCGGGGCGCTGCTTGTGGCCTTCTTCTTGTCGCCGGTGTTCCTGGCGATCCGCGCCTTCGCGAACGAGAAGTTCGGGAACATCGCGGACTACGTGCCGATGGCCGGCTACGAGCGTTTTCCGTACCTGAAGTTCATAGAGCGGCTGGAACGCTGCGACGACCTGGTGCGGATCATGGACACGTCCAGCAACATCCTGGACGTCACCACCGCGGAGGGCGACGAGGCGGAGGAGCGGAGCCGCTGTGTCGCCGCGCTGCGCAACGTGCTGGCCGGGGACAACGAGGTCCGGGTGGAGATCGTGCTCCTGGACCCGACCTCTGACGCGGCGCGCCAGCGGAGTACGGACCTGAGGGGAGAGGGGATCGACATCGCCGCCGGCGTCAGCCGGAACCTGGCGCTGTTGAACCGGATCCGGAACCAGCTGCCGGACGGCGCGCGGAGCAAGCTGTTGGTGAAGCTCTATAACGCGACCCCTGCCTGTGCCTACTACAGGGTGGACGACAGGGCGTCCATCGCCTTCTACTCTCTGCGGACCGCGTCAGAGCAGGGTGCGCATGTGGACGTGGCGCTGAAGGAGAAGCTGGGGAAGATCGTGAACGACCACTTCCGGGAGATCCGGGAGGACGCCAACACGGTCGAGATGGTCGAGTACCTCTACGGGACGCTTACGGTAGGGCGGCGTACAGAGCACGTCGCATGGGTCGAGTACGGCGGTGCGCTGTTCCTCGGTCTGGCGTCTCCTCGGGAGAACCCGGTCGCGTGGACCGTGGCGCCGCGCGTAGGCGGCGGAGAGCCGCTGCAGATGGCGGCCTATAAGCACGAGCCCGCAGAGTTCCGCGCTATGCGGTTGATCCCATGGGCCGAGTGCGGAGGGATCGGGATCCGGATCGAGGAGAAGTACGGGGTCGAGTTCCAGGTGCTGTTCGAGGTGGCCCCGGTCGGGGCGATGCCGGCCGGCTTCCTGCCCGGCCAGACGGCGTCGCGGAGCGACCGGCCGGCCGGGGCGGAGTCCGGGGGACCTTAGCCTTGGACGGTTTCAGACCCCCGCGTACTGCTTCTCGTGCGCCAGCAGCGTGGCCTTGCAGTCCAGGCCGTAGAGGAAGTTCTTGCTGGAGCCGTCGCTGCGCACGATGCGGTGGCAGGGCACGAACAGCGCGATCGCGTTGGACGCGCATGCCGACCCCGCGGCCCGGACCGCGTCGGGGTTCCCGGCCGTGGCCGCGAGCTGCGTGTAGCTGATGGTGTCGCCGGCCTTGACCGCACGCATCGCGTCCCACGCCGCGGTGCGGAACGGTCCGGTCGCCCGGTAGACGACCGGCACGTCGTCGAGCGCGGCCAGATCGCCGCCGAAGTACGCCGCCACGCGCTCGGCCACGCGGTCGTGCGCCCCCGGCTCCGGCACCGGGGCACGCAGCATGCCGGACAGGAACGCGGGGTCGGCGGTGAAGCCGGCGGCGTGGACGATGTCGTCGGCATCGGCGAGCACGGTGAACGGACCGGCCGGCGTCGCGATGGTGGTGTAGGTCAGGGTGCTCACTGTTCGGTTCCTTCGGTCTCGGGGTCGCTCGCGCTGGCCCACAGGTGCAAAGCGGCATAGGCGCGCCAGGGACGCCACGCCTCGGCGTGCGCCAGGAGGGCCTTCTCGGTGCCGGGCAGGCCAAGCCTTTCGGCCTGCCGCCGGACGATCAGGTCGCCGACCGGGAAGGCGTCGGGATCGCCGAAGACGCGCAACGCGATGTAGTCGGCAGTCCACGGCCCGATGCCCGGCACGGCGAGCAGCTTGGCGCGTGCCTCGGCTCGGTCCACGCCGCGGTCTAGGGCGAGGTCGCCGCTCGCGACGGCGGTGGCGAGGGCGCGGAGGGTCGCGGCGGTGCGGCGGGTGAGGCCTAGGCCTTCGTAGTCGCCGGCGGCCAGGGTCTCGGGGCGCGGGAAGGGGCTCAGGTCTGCTTTCTTGTCGACAAAGTGATTTGCTGATGCGGCCGAGTCCGCGCCGGCTGCCGACCACGAGCCCGACTCCGAGCCAGAGCCCGAGCCCGAGACCCGGCCGGAGTTCGAGCCCGACTCCGACTCTGCTGCTGGCCGCGAGCCCGCTGCCGAGCCTGCGCCCGCCCTCGCTGCCGACCACGTGCCCGACTCCGAGCCTGCGTCTGCCGCCGCCGAACCTCGGCGCGAATCCGCCGTTGCTGGTGCGATCGCGGCCTCCGGCACCAGCGCAGCTTCGGCGGCCAGCTCGACCGCGGCGAAGCGCTGCACCAGGCGTGCGGTCATGGTGCGGGCCGCCGCCACGCTGATCTGCTGGCCGAGGATTGCGCGGACCGCGATCTCGAAGCCGTCGACCGCGCCGGGCACGCGCAGGCCGGGGCGGGCGGCGACCAGCGGTGCCAGTGCCGGGTCGCCGGCCAGGACTGCGTCCACCTGCGCGGGGTCGGCGTCCAGGTCCAGGAGGTCGCGGCAGCGGCGGACGGCTACCGCCACGTCGCGGAGGTCGTCGACCACCAGGCGGGCGTGGACCACGCCCTTGTCGTCGCGGAGTTCGACCTGGCCGGTGCCGTGGGGGAGGCGGAGGGCGCGGCGGTAGACCAGGTCGCGGCCGTGGCCGGCCACCTCGTCCACGCCGGGGATGGCTCGGTCGCCGAACCAGCCGAGGAGGGCCGGGAAGTCGAAGGGGGTTCGGTAGGTCAGCCGCAGGGTCAGTGCTCCCTCGCCGTCCACGGCGCTTCCGGCCAGTTCGGCGGTTGTGGCGCCGGTGCCGAAGCGGACGCGGATCTCGCTCGGGGTGGCGCCGAAGGCCTCGCGGACCGAGTCGTTGAACTGCCGGATCGAGCCGTAGCCGGCGGCGAACGCGACGTCCGAGACCGGCAGTGCCGTCGACTCCAGCAGCAGCCGGGCGGTCTGCGCGCGCCGGGAGCGGGCCAGCGTCAGCGGCCCCACCCCGAGCTCGGCGACCAGCACCCGGTGCAGGTGCCGCTCGCTCACCGCCAGCGTGCGGGCCAGGGCCGCGACGCCGTCCTGCTGGTCGGCGGCACCGTCGGCGATCAGCCGCAGCGCCCGGCCGGCCAGGTCGGCCCGGACGTTCCAGTCCGGCGAGCCGGGCACCTTGTCGGGGCGGCAGCGCCGGCAGGTGCGGAAACCGGCGGCCTCGGCGGCCGCGGCGACCCGGAAGAAGCGCACGTTCTCCGGCTTCGGCGTGCGGGCCGGGCAGATCGGCCGGCAGTAGATGCCGGTGGTCGTCACGCCGGTGAAGAAACGGCCGTCGAACCGCGGGTCGCGGCTGGCCACCGCCCGGTAGTAAGTATCGAAGTCGTTCTGGAGAGCTGGCTCGGGCATACATCGAGTGTCGCGCAGGGCGGAGCGCGGCACTAGCGGGATTCGGACCAGACCGTCAGCCGCAGTCAGCGTCGCGGGGAATCCGCGTGGAAGGCCCGGTCGCGCCAGTAGAGGAACGAAGACTCCGGGTCCCCGGTGTAGGTCCACGGAACGCGCATAGCGTGCGAGCCGATCGCGTCGAACAACGCGCGCGTCTCGTCAGAGTCCACCAGGCCGGAGTACACCATCGCGTGCAACAGGTAGTTCCGGTCCAGATCGGCCTGCGCGTGCGGCTCTATAGCGGAGCCCAGCCAGCTGTGCATAACGCGGTCTATATCCGCGGTGACCAAGTCCCGCGACCAATGTGCCTGCGGCGAGGACTGGCGCTGCCGAGCCACCCCCACGTTCGCCGTTCTGTAGACCTCTGCGTGGGCCACCAATGGGAGCGCCGCTAGAGGGGAACCGGCAGGGGCTTCTCCAGCGAGCCAATAAGCGAAGTCGTACATCTCCTGATGCGAACCGCACCACGCGCCGAACAGATACATCAGCGCTTCATGCTGGCCATCACGGTTGAACGCGTCCAGAGCGCGCATCTTCTGCCAACGGTTCCAGAACTCGTCGTGCCCACTGCGGCGCCCGCGGTCGGCGGCGCGCGCGAGCGTCAGCATGACCACCCACGGCGTCGGATCCTCCGGAGCCATCTCGGCGGCGTGCGTACACAGGTCCAGGGCCTCGTCCGCGGTCTCGCGGTAGCCGGCGCCGCCGGCCAGCGACGCGCGCAGCGCACGGACCGTCTCCACCTGGGCCCGCAACAGCGCGGCGTCCGGATTCACCGGCTCCAGCACCTGCCAGCGCTCCACCCACGAGGAGTTCGCCACTGCTTCGGCGAGCACCCGCACCCGGTGGCTGCGCCGGTCCCACTGCGGACCCTCGAAGCCCTTCCGGGTCTCGGCCAGAACCTCCCGCGCCGGCCCCCAGTCCCCGGACGCCAGCGCGTCCCGGGCCTCGGCCAGCGCCAGATCGCCGAGCGCCGGGTCCAGATTCACCCGGAGGACGTCGTTCCGGGTCTTTGCTGCCATGTCGGCACGGTAACCTGCCCGCCGTTGATACGGGAGGGTCTTTACGTGCTGTTGAAGGCGTGTGCGAACGGTCAAACGGCAAGCGATCACGCCGGAGCCGGATATCCTCGCAGGACAGCAGTGCGCTAAGGCGGGTTTCCCGCCGAGGCGCAAAACCTTACCTGATCGAACACTAGGAGCACCCCGTGATCTGGCGTATGTCGTCGCTGTTCCTGCGAACCCTGCGCGAGGACCCGGCGGACGCCGAGGTCCCGAGCCACAAGCTCTTGGTCCGTGGTGGATACGTCCGCCGCGTCGCCCCCGGCATCTACTCCTGGCTGCCGCTGGGCAAGCAGGTCCTGGAGAACATCACCCGCGTGGTGCGCGAGGAGATGGACCGGATGGGCGGCCAGGAGGTCCAGTTCCCCGCGCTGCTGCCCCGCGAGTACTACGAGACGACCGGCCGCTGGACCGAGTACGGCGACAACCTGTTCCGCCTCCAGGACCGCCGCGGCAACGACTACCTCCTCGGCCCCACGCACGAGGAGATGTTCACCGACATGGTCAAGGGCGAGGTGTCGTCCTACAAGGACCTGCCGGTCACGCTCTACCAGATCCAGACCAAGTACCGGGACGAGGCGCGGCCCCGCGCCGGCATCCTGCGCGGCCGGGAGTTCCTGATGAAGGACTCGTACTCCTTCGACCTGGACGACGAGGGCCTGAAGCACTCCTACGCGCAGCACCGCGACACCTACATCCGGATCTTCGAGCGGCTGGGCATCAAGTACAAGATCGTCTCGGCGGTGTCCGGCGCGATGGGCGGCTCGGCCTCCGAGGAGTTCCTGGCCACGGCGCCCACCGGCGAGGACACCTATGTGGCGTGCCACAACTGCGGCTACGCGGCGAACGTCGAGGCCGTCGAGACCGCCGTGGCCGCGCCCCAGGACGCCGCCGCGCACCCCGCGCTCCAGATCCTCGACACCCCCGACACTCCGACCATCGACTCGCTGGTCACCGTGGTGAACGGCCTCGGCATCGCGATCGAGGCCAAGGACACCCTGAAGAACGTCGTGGTCAAGGTCCGCTATCCCGGCGTGAAGGAGCCCAAGGTCCTGATCGTCGGCCTGCCCGGCGACCGCGAGGTGGACCTCAAGCGCCTGGAGGCCGCGGTGGCCCCCGGCGAGGTCGAGATGTTCGAGGCTGAGGACTTCGTCAAGCATCCGAAGCTGGTGCGCGGCTACATCGGCCCGGTCGGGCTGAAGGAGGCCGGGTACGAGTACCTGGTCGACCCCCGCGTGGCCGTCGGCACCGCCTGGGTGACCGGCGCCAACGAGGCCGGCAAGCACGTCGCCTACGCGGTGGCCGGCCGGGACTTCGACATCGAGGGCACGGTCGAGGCCGCCGAGGTGCGCGCCGGCGACCTGTGCCCGCGCTGCGGCCACGGGCTGTCCATCGACCGCGGCATCGAGATCGGCCACATCTTCCAGCTCGGCCGCAAGTACGCCGACGCCGCCAAGCTCGACGTCCTGGGCAAGGACGGCAAGCCGGTCCGCGTCACCATGGGCAGCTACGGCGTCGGCGTCTCCCGCGCCGTCGCGGTCCTGGCCGAGCAGATGTACGACGAGCTCGGCCTGGTCTGGCCGCGCGAGGTGGCCCCGGCCGACGTGCACATCGTGGCCGCGGGCAAGGACCCGGCGATCTACGAGACCGCCGACCGCTACGCCGAGGAGCTCGGCGCGCGCGGCGTGCGGGTCCTGTACGACGACCGCGTGGGCAGCGTCTCGCCCGGCGTGAAGTTCAAGGACGCCGAGCTGATCGGCATCCCGACCATCGTCGTGGTCGGCAAGAACCTGGCCGACGGCGTCGTCGAGGTCCGGGACCGGAAGAGCGGCGAGAAGACCGAGGTCGCGGTGCCGGACCTGGTCGAGCACGTGCGCGCGCTGGCGCACGGCTGAACCGTCGAACGACCACAGCACGCCGCCGCCGGGGCACTCCCGGCGGCGGCGTGCTGCGTCCGAGCTCGCGGGTCGTCTCGATCACAGACCGCGGGGCGCCGTCCGGTAAGGGTGACGCGCAATAATCACCCCCATGGATGTACCGACCCCCGGCACCGTCATAGCCGAGCGCTACCGTCTGACCAGGCCCCTCGGGTCCGGCAGCAGTGCGGTCGTCTGGGAGGCGCAGGACTCGAGCCTGGACCGGCTGGTGGCCGTGAAGCTGCTGCACGGCGGCGCCGCCGCGCATCCGGCGGGCCGTGAGCAGCTGCGGCGGGAGGCGCTGGCGCTGGCGCGGCTGTCGCATCCGCGGGTGACCACCGTCTTCGACTACATCGAGTGGCAGGACGGGGACGGCGACTTCCAGCCGGTGCTGGTCACCGAGCTGCTGGCCGGGCTGAACCTGGAGGACCGGCTGGAGCAGGGCCCGCTGCTGGAGAACGACGCCCGGCTGGCGTGCGCGCAGCTGGCCAGCGCGCTGGAGGCGGTGCACCAGGTCGGCATCATCCACCGCGACCTGAAGCCCGGCAACGTCATGCTGATGTCCGACGGGGTCAAGCTCCTGGACTTCGGCATCGCGCAGGCCTCCTCCGACACCGACGCGCGCACCGGCCTGGTGGTCGGCACGCCGGCGTGCATGGCGCCGGAGCAGCTGACCGGGCGCGGGGCGCTGCCGGCCTCCGACGTCTACGCGCTCGGCTGCATCCTCTACTGGTGCGTCACCGGCCGCGCGCCGTTCGAGGGCGCGACGGTCGACGACGTGGTCAAGGGCCACCTGCACCGCCAGCCGCCGCCGCTGCCGACCGCCGGCCTGCCGCCGCAGATAGCCGGGATCTACCGGCAGTGCCTGGCCAAGGACCCCCTGGAGAGACCGGCGGCCGCAACCGTGGCGGCAGTCCTGGAGCTGCGCGGCGCCCCGGCCGAGATCCCCGGCGCGGCGCGGCCGCCGGCGAACCGGACGATGGTGATGCAGCCGTACGAGGCCCCTACGCGCCCCTCATACCTGGCCGCCCAGGAACAGCCCGCGTATATGGGCCCGCGGGTTCCTCCGCAGAGCGTTCCGGACGATGACGACGGCGGTTCCTACCCGGCCCAGCCGACGTTCCCCGGCCCGCCCCCGCCGCGCCGCTACAACTGGATCTGGATGGTTCTCGGCGCGCTGGTCATCGCCTTCATCGCGGCGGCCGGCACCGCGCTGTTCATGAAGGGCTCGCAGGCCGAGAAGCAGACCACGTCCGCCCCTCCGCCGGGCATCACCGCCACCACCGGACCGGGCGGGTCCGCGACCGGGCCCTCGGGCTCGTCGCCGTCGGGGACGCCGAGCACCACCGCGACCTCCAGCGGACCGGCGTCCACGCTGCCGCCGACCGCCGACCCGGGTAAGGACCCGGTCGCCTTTCTGGAGGGCGTCCGAGGACAGGTCGACGGCTACATCGCGCAGGGCGCGGCCACGATGGACCCGAACGCCGGCCGCGATCTGCAGAACTCGCTGACCGATCTGGAGAGCGCGGTGCAGGTGGCGCAGCAGCACAATATGAAGGGCCACTACCTGCGCGACGCGCAGAACAAGGCCGACCAGGTGGTCTCGAGGATCAACGACGACCAGACCCAGGGGCTGACAACCGACCCCGTGGCCTCGGTCCTGTCCGGAGAGGTGCAGAACCTGTCCGACGCGCTGGGCAACAGCGGCAACAACTGAAGCGACTGAGAGGGAGGCTCCCGGGTCAGTCCCGTTCTGGCAGACCCGGGAACGCTACCGAACTCCCACGCCACCGCACTGCACGGACGGCGGCATCCGTCAGCCACTCCAGACCGGTGCGTCGGGTGTCTCCGGAGGACGCCTGGACGACGTCCGCATAAGAAGCGCCGAGCCGTTCCTCCAACTGCGCCGCCAACCGTGTGGCATCCGCTGCGGTGTTCACAGGGAACGGGATCGCATAGGCCGGTGCCGCGGCGACCGGCTTGTCGCCCTGCGCTTCGATCAGGCCGATGAGGATGTCGCGGCGCGCGCGATGCGTGTCGTAGGCGTTCTGCGCTGCGCTCCGCTGTGCGCCGGCGAGACGGACCGCCAGGACTCCGTATCCGTACACCGCGGCGTGCTCGTTTGCGAGGGCGGTCTGCAGCGCGCTCATGCGGCACCTCCCAGGAGCAGCGCGGCGTGTCCGGACTCGGAGGCGGCGACGGACGCCAGCAGCATGGCGGTGTCGCCGTCGGCGGCGAGGATGTCGGAGGTCCGGGCGCTCGCGGCGTCCTGCTCGGCCTTGGCGAGGGTCACCACGGCGGTCTTCGCGTCGGCCGGGGCCGGCGATGACCAGGTCGTTGCAGAACCCGACGGTGTCGTCGTGGCCGGGGCAGTGGTGGGCGCCGTGTAGCCCTCCTGTATGGCGGCGACGTGTGAGGCGTGCTCGTCGCGGATCGCTTTGAGTCTCGCTGTGAGTGCGCTGTCGGAGGCCACGGAGGGCAGCGCCAAGGCGGCGTCATACCGCGCCAGCAAATCGGCCTCCGCGGCCAGCGCGCGGTCGCGTACCGGGTCCGGCTGCCCGGCCGGTACCGGTTCGGCCGGAGAAGTCGCGGATCGCTTGGTTCCGCCAGGAGAAGCACACGCGCCTAACAGCGCCACACCTGCCGCGGTGAGCATCGTGCGTCTCGTCAGCTCCACGGGCACCCAGGTCACCGCCAAAGTGTAGCGATTCGCGGCGCCGCGCCGACGGGAGCGCGCCCTGGTGCGGAACGGATACTGTGTTGGCTACGAAGCGACAGCACGACGGACGACAACTGCACAAGGAGAACGATGAGCACCCCCCGAACCGGAGCCCCGGCGGACCGGTTGCAAGCGTTGCTGGAGCCGGTCGTCGCCGCCGCCGGCTACGACCTGGAGACGGTCCGCGTCTCGCAGGTGGCCCGCCGGCGCCGTGTCGAGGTCGTCGTGGACGGCGACGACGGCGTGTCGCTCGACGCGGTCTCCGATCTCACCCGGGTGGTCTCCGACGTGCTCGACGGCCCGGACGGCGCCGTGGTCGTGGGCGACCAGCCCTACGTGCTGGAGGTCGGCTCGCCGGGCACCGACCGGCCGCTGACCCTGCCCAAGCACTGGCGCCGGGCCAAGGGGCGGCTGGTGCGCGCCGTGCTGACCGACGGCGGCGAGCTCACCGGCCGGGTCCTGGACGGCGACGAGGACGGCGTGCTGCTGGAGGTGGAGGTGCCCGGCAAGAAGAAGGGGCAGCCGTCGACCACCCAGGAGCGCCGGCTGGCGTTCGCCGAGGTCGCCAAGGCGCGGGTGGAGATCGAGTTCAACCGCAAGGACGACGAGGCTGACGAGGCCGACGAGACCGACGAGACCGACGACATCGAGGACATCGACGAGGACGAGGAGGGCTGACGACCATGGACATCCCCACGAGTGCATTGCGCGACCTGGAGAAGGACCGCGGGATCCCCTTCGAGAAGCTGGTCGAGGACATCGAGGCCGCGCTGCTCATCGCCTACAAGCGCACCGACGGCGCGAAGTCCCGGGCCCGGGTCCAGGTCGACCGGTCCAGCGGCCACGTCACCGTGTGGGCCGTGGAGGAGATCGAGGACGGCACCACCCGGGAGTACGACGACACCCCGAACGAGTTCGGCCGCATCGCCTCCACCACCGCCAAGCAGGTGATCCTGCAGCGGCTGCGGGACCACGAGGACGAGCAGACCTTCGGCGAGTTCTCCGGCCGCAAGGGCGACCTGATCACCGGCGTGGTGCAGCAGGGCCGCGACCCGCGCGCGGTGCTGGTGAACATCGGCAAGATCGAGGGCACGCTCCCGGCCGCCGAACAGGTCCCCGGCGAGGAGTACCGGCACGGCGAGCGCCTGAAGTGCTACGTGGTGGACGTCCGCCGCGGCCAGCGCGGTCCCCAGGTGACCCTCTCGCGGACCCACCCGGACCTGGTGCGGAAGCTGTTCGCGCTGGAGGTCCCGGAGATCGCCGAGGGCGCGGTGGAGATCACCGCGATCGCCCGCGAGGCCGGCCACCGCACCAAGATCGCGGTCCGTTCGCACCGGGCCGGCGTCAACGCCAAGGGCGCCTGCATCGGCCCGATGGGCGCGCGGGTCCGCAACGTGATGGCCGAGCTGCACGGCGAGAAGATCGACATCGTGGACTGGTCCGAGGACCCGGCCGAGATGGTCGGCAACGCGCTGTCCCCGGCGCGGGTGTCGAAGGTGCAGGTCGTGGACCTGGACCAGCGCAGCGCCCGGGTGATCGTGCCGGACTTCCAGCTCTCGCTGGCGATCGGCAAGGAGGGCCAGAACGCGCGGCTGGCGGCCCGGCTGACCGGCTGGCGGATCGACATCCGCTCGGACGCGGAGCCGGTCGCCGAGTAGTGCCGGTGGTGCGCGTGGTGCGAGTGGCGCACGCGGCTTGAGTACGGCGATTGAGGGCCCTCCGATCGGAGGGCCCTCAATCACTGGTGGAACATCAGCGGATCATCGGTGGACGCGGTGGACGCGGCGGTCCAAGGCGGGCTCAGACCGCCTTGGCGACCGCCTCGGCGACCGCGACGTCCTGGTCGACCAGGCCGCCGGAGACGCCGACCGCGCCGATGACGGTGCCGTCCGCCGAGGCCAGCGGCAGCCCGCCGCCGAAGGTGACCAGGCCGCCGTTGGTGGCCTCGACGCCGTAGATCGGGCCGCCGGGCTGGGACATCCCGCCGAGGACGGCGCTGGGCATCGGGAACAGCGCGGAGGTCCGGGCCTTGCGCTGGGAGATGTCGACGGAGCCGAGCCAGGCGCCGTCCATCCGCTGGAACGCCACGAGGGTCCCGGCGGTGTCGACGATCGTGATGCACATGGCGACGCCGATCCCGGCGGCGGCCTCCTGGCCGGCGGCGATGATGCGGGTGGTGGTTTCGAGGTTCAGTGCGTTGCTCATGGCTCAAGATTCGGCGGCGCCGGGCGGCACAACCAGAGCTCGGCTGTTCCTGGGGACGGCTGCCCCAGGAACGCGGAGCGCGGCGGTGCGATGCTGGGATGCGTGAGCGAGCTCGGAGCATTCCTGAAGTCGAAGCGGGCGGCGATAGCGCCGGAGTCCGTCGGGCTGCCCGCCGTGGGGAACCCCCGCCGGGTGAGCGGCCTGCGCCGCGAGGAGGTCGCGCAGCTGGCCGCCATGAGCGTGGACCACTACACCCGGCTCGAACAGGGCCGGGTCACCACCGCCTCGGACAGCGTCCTGAACGGGATCGCCACCGCGCTGCGGCTGACCGACGCCGAGCGGGCCTACCTGCACATCCTCGCGCAGCCGCCGGTCCGGTCCCGGTCCGCGGACCCCGGCGGCGCGGGCCGGCCGGCGGTCAGCACGCTGCTGCGGGACCTGCTGGAGGCCATGAAGGACGTCCCGGTCCTGGTCATCGACCCGCGCGGGGACATCGTGGCCTGGAACGACATCGCGGTCGCGCTGTACCTGGACTTCGCCGAGATGCCCGCGCGGGAGCGGAACATGATCCGCATGCTGTTCCTGGAGCCCCGGGTCCGCGGCATGCACCAGAACTGGGACGAGGTCGCCGCGGTCAGCGTGGCCCGGCTCCGGATGAGCGTCGGCCTGATGCCGGGGGACCGCCGGATGGCCGAGGTGGTCAGCGAGCTGCTGGACCGGGACCCGGACTTCCGCCGGTGGTGGGGCGGCCACGAGGTCCTCGCCACCGACACGTTCCGCAAGAGCTTCGACCACCCGGTGGCCGGCCGGATGCTGCTGGACTGGCAGGCGCTGACGGTCGCCGCGGACCCGGAGCTGACGATGATCGTCTTCACCGCGCCGCCGGGGTCCGCGACGGCGGACTCGTTGCGGATGCTCGGGTCCTGGGCCGCCGGCTGAGCCCCGAACCCGGTCGAACCGGGACTGCGAATACGACCGCCACCGCAACTGCAAACGGCTGACCGGCCGACAACCCACGACCCGACCGCGCACGGCGGACACCCCCTCGGTGCACCCCGCGCGGTCCGTCGTGGGCCTCGTGGGCCTCGTGGACCTCGTCGGCCGGTCAGCCGTTGCGGACCATGTAGTGCAGGTGCGTGACCCGCTCGCCCTGAACGACCACCGTGGGATCGTCCAGGAGTACGTGCTCTGCGAAGTGCTCGCCGAAGAACCGCTTCCCGCTGCCGAACACCACCGGCACCAGCGCCACGTCCACCTCGTCCACCAGACCGGCGGCGAAGGCCTGGCCGCCGACATCGCCCCCGTTGAGCGCCACGTCCCGGTCCGGTCCGGCCACCTCCTTCGCCTGCGCGATGGCGCTCTCCACGCCGTCGGTCACGAACGTGAACGGCGCGGTGTCCAGGTGTTCCCAGTCCGTGGGAACGCTGTGCGTCACCACGAAAACGCGGTCCCCGGCGACCGGAACGCCGTTCCATCCGTTGGTGAGGTCGAACAGCCGCCGGCCGATCACCATCGCGCCGATCCGCGACCACTGCTCGCCGATGTACTTCGCCGAGACCGCCGACGCCTTGAACGACATGTGCCGGTTCCCCGCGGTGATCGGGGTGTCGCCCTGGAAGTAGAAGTCGTGCAGCGCACCGACCTGGTCGTCGGCGGTGGCCAGGAAGCCGTCCAGCGAGACCGCGTCGGCCATGACGACCTTGCTCATCGCCCTCACACCCCCGAGGCCAGCAGCTCGGCAAGCCGCTCCATCGAGTCCTGGATCCCGTGGGTCATCCCGGACGCCAGCGCGCCCTCGCGGGTCTCCATCGACGGGAACACCGAGCGCGTCGTCACCCGGGTCCTGCCGTCCACCTCGGTGAACCGGCTGATGTCGAGCTTCACCTCGTTCGGCACGCCCTCGAACTCGAAGGTCTGGATGATCAGCCGGTCCGGCTCGACGGTGTGGAAGACGCCGTGGAAGCCGGCGCGCAGGTTGCCGAGGTGGCCGCCGTGGTGCACGTAGCGGTAGCGGCCGCCGGGGCGCGCGTCGTACTCCTCGATGTCCATCTCCAGATCGCGCGGGCCCAGCCAGCGCGCGACCAGCTTCGGGTCGGTGTAGGCGCGGAAGACCTGCGCCGGGGTGGCGTCGAAGTCGCGGGTGACGTCCAGGAACGGCGTGCCCTCGGGCGCTTCGATGGTCGTGGGGTGGGTGCCGGCGGTGGTGCCGGACTCGGGATTCGTGCTCATAGTTCTTCCTCCTCCTTGAGTGATTCCAGTACCGCGTCGAGCTTGCGGAAGCGGCTCTCGGCGGCCAGCCGGTAGCCGTCGATCCAGGCGGTCAGCCGCTCCAGGGCCGCGGGGTCCAGGTGGCAGGGCCGCCGCTGGCCGTCCCGGCTGCGGGTGATCAGGTCGGCGTCCTCCAGGACCCCGATGTGCCGCGAGACCGCCTGCTTGGTGATCGGGAACAGGTCCGCCAACTCGTTCACCGTCGCCTCGCCGCGGGACAGCCGCGCCACGATCGCGCGGCGGACCGGATCGCCGAGGGCGGTGAAGGCCCGGTCAAGGGCCGCTTCTGTGTCGTCAACCATGTTGTTAATCAACCATCTCGTTAATCAACCGATGTGTTGACTATAGGTCGGAGGTCGACCGCCCGTCAATAACCCGGCGAACGGTGAAGTGATCCAGGCGCTAGACTGAGACGTGTCTAGCCAGACGGATGTTTCTGCACGCCTTGCCGCATCGGCACGTCTTGTACCGGTGCGCACTTGTGTGGGTTGCAGGGCAAAAGCGGCGAAGACGGAGCTGCTGCGCGTCGTGGCGGTCGAGGGCGCTGTCGTCCCCGACCTGCGCGGGCGGTCGCCCGGACGTGGAGCACACCTCCACCCCGATCCGGGATGCCTGGCCCTCGCCGAGAAGCGTCGGGCGTTCCCGCGGGCGCTGCGGGTCGACGGTCCGTTGGAAACAACGGCGGTCCGCGCGTTGTTGGAAGGCAGCTGAAGCACTACATCCCTGTCCGCGTCAGGTGCGTGGAGCAGAGAACCCAGTACTAGTCGGAAGCAGGTCGAGTCAGGCGATGAGCACGCGATGAATGCGCCGACGGACGCGATTAGCAACACGCGATGAGTACGCCCATGCAGTAACCAGACGGCTTCGCGAACAGACGCGGGCCGAAGAAGGAGTGAAGTGGCCAAGGTCCGGGTCTATGAACTCGCCAAGGAGCTCGGAGTAGAGAGCAAGGTCGTGATGGCCAAGCTCCAAGATCTGGGTGAGTTCGTCCGCTCGGCGTCCTCCACCGTTGAGGCGCCGGTCGTCCGTAAACTGATCGACAGCATCCAACAAGCTGAATCCGGCGGCGCCAAGGGTGGCGCGCCGAAGGCGTCTGCCTCCGCGCAGTCCGCCCCCGCCGCGAAGACCGCGGCGTCCTCGAGCGCCCCGCGTCCCGGCGGTGCCCCCAAGCCCGGTCCGCGCCCCGGTCCGGTCGCGCCCAAGCCCGGCCCCGCGGTTCCCGCGCAGGCCCAGGCGGCGGCTGCGGCTGCGAGCCCGGTGGTCGAGACCCCCGCTCCCAGCGTGCCCAGCGTTCCCGAGGCTCCGGCGGCCGCGCCGGTCGCCGAGGCCCCGTCGGCGCCCGCCCCGGCTCCCACGCGTCCGGCCTCGCCGGCGCGTCCCAGCCAGGGCGAGCGTCCGGGCGGCGCGATCCCGCCGCGGCAGGCTCCGGCCGCCGGCGGCGGCAGCATCCCCGGCCGTCAGAGCCCGCGTCCCGGTACCCCGGGCCAGCGGCCCGGCGGCGACCGCGATCGTGACCGCGACCGCGGCGAGCGCCCCGACCGGGGTGAGCGCGGCCAGCGCCCGGTGCCCGGCGGCACGCGTCCCGGCCCGGCCGCCGCGCAGCGTCCCGGCCAGGGCCAGGGTCAGGGACAGGGCGGCCGCCCCGGCGGCGCCCCGACCCCGGGCCCGCGTCCGGCCGGTCCGCGCCCCGGCAACAACCCGTTCACGTCCTCCGGCTCGACCGGCATGCAGCAGCCCCCGCGGCCCGCGCCGCGTCCGGGCCCGCCGGCCGGCGCGCAGGGCGACGGCGGTCGCGACGGCGGCCGTGACGGCGGCCCGCGTCCGGGCATGCCGCCGCGTCCCGGCGGCGGCGTCCCCGGCGCCCCGCGTCCGAACCCGGGCATGATGCCCGGCCGTGCCGCGCCGCGTCCCGGCCCCGGCCAGGGCCGTCCCGGCGGTCCGCGTCCCGGCGCCCCGGCCGGTGGTCCCGGCGGTCGCACCGGCGGTCCGCGTCCCGGCGCCCCCGCGGGCGGTCCGGGCGCGCGTCCCGGCGGCGGCGGTGGCGGAGGCGGCGGTTACGGCGCCCCGCGTCCCGGCGGCGGTGCCCCCGGCGGCGGCGGTGGCGGCGGCTACGCCGGCCGTCCCGGCGGCGGTGGCGGCTACGGCCGCGGCGGTCGCGCCGGCGGCGGCGGTACGGCCGGTGCCTTCGGCCGTCCCGGCGGTCGTCCGGGCCGCGGTCGCAAGTCGAAGAAGCAGAGGCGTCAAGAGTTCGACAACATGCAGGCGCCGTCGCTCGGCGGCGCGATGCTGCCTCGCGGCAACGGGCAGACCATCCGGCTGCCCCGCGGCGCCTCGCTGGTCGACTTCGCCGAGCGCATCAACGCCAACCCGGCGTCCCTGGTGCAGGTGATGTTCCACCTCGGCGAGATGGTGACGGCGACGCAGTCGGTCTCCGACGACGTCTTCGAACTGCTCGGCCAGGAGCTCGGCTTCACCGTGCAGATCGTCTCCCCCGAGGAGGAGGACCGCGTACTGCTGGAGTCCTTCGACATCGACTTCGGCGAGAACGAGGGCGGCGAGGAGGACCTGCGGGTCCGTCCGCCGGTCGTGACCGTCATGGGTCACGTCGACCACGGCAAGACGCGCCTGCTGGACGCCATCCGCAAGACCAACGTCATCGAGGGCGAGGCCGGCGGCATCACCCAGCACATCGGCGCCTACCAGGTGGTCGCCGAGGTCGCGGGCAACGAGCGGGCCATCACCTTCATCGACACCCCCGGTCACGAGGCGTTCACCGCCATGCGTGCCCGCGGCGCCAAGGCCACGGACATCGCGATCCTGGTGGTCGCGGCGGACGACGGCGTGATGCCCCAGACGATCGAGGCGCTGAACCACGCCCAGGCGGCCGACGTGCCGATCGTGGTCGCGGTCAACAAGATCGACAAGGAGGGCGCCGACCCGACGAAGGTGCGCGGCCAGCTCACCGAGTACGGGCTGGTGGCCGAGGAGTACGGCGGCGAGACCATGTTCGTCGACATCTCCGCGCGCGAGGGCCTGAACATCGACCAGCTGCTGGAGGCGGTCATCCTGACCGCGGACGCCTCGCTGGACCTGCGGGCCAACCCGGACATGGACGCCCAGGGCGTGGCGATCGAGGCCAACCTCGACCGCGGCCGCGGCGCCGTGGCCACGGTGCTGGTGCAGCGCGGCACGCTGCGCGTCGGCGACTCGATGGTCGTCGGCGACGCCTACGGCCGGGTGCGCGCCATGATGGACGAGAACGGCGAGAGCGTCGCCGAGGCCGGGCCGTCGCGTCCGGTCCAGGTGCTCGGTCTCACCAGCGTCCCGGGTGCCGGCGACACCTTCCTGGTGGTCGAGGAGGACCGCGTGGCCCGGCAGATCGCCGAGCGCCGCGCGACCCGCGAGCGGAACGCGGCCATGGCCCGCTCCCGCAAGCGCGTCTCGATCGAGGACTGGGAGAAGGTCATCAAGGCCGGCGAGGTCCAGCAGTTCAACATCATCATCAAGGGTGATGGTGCGGGCTCCGTCGAGGCCCTGGAGGACTCGCTGCTCAAGCTGGACGTCGGCGACGAGGTCGACCTGCGCGTCGTGCACCGCGGCGTGGGTTCCATCACCGAGTCCGACGTGGACCTGGCGATGGCCTCCGACGCGGTCATCCTGGGCTTCAACGTCCGTCCCGACGGGCGCGCGAAGACCAAGTCCGACCGCGAGGGCGTCGAGATCCGCTTCTACTCGGTCATCTACCAGGCGATCGAGGAGATCGAGGCGGCCCTGAAGGGCATGCTCAAGCCGGAGTTCGAGGAGGTGCAGCTCGGGACCGCCGAGATCCGCGCCATCTTCCGCTCCAGCAAGATCGGCAACATCGCCGGCTGCATGGTCCAGGACGGCGTCATCAAGCGGAATTCCAAGGCGCGCCTCATCCGCGGCGGGTCCGTCGTCGCCGACAACCTCACCATCGTGGGGCTGCGGCGTGAGAAGGACGACGCCACCGAGGTCCGCGAGGGCTTCGAGTGCGGTATCAACCTCGGGTCGTACAACGACATCAAGGAAGGCGACATCATCGAGACCTTCGAGATGCGCGAGAAGCCGCGCGTCTAGTAGGTGGCGATGCTGTACCGAATGTTACTGAGTGCACTCGGAAGTAGCCGGACCAGCAGGTCATCGGTTCAGTTCGAGCCCGGCTGCTTCCGAGCGCATCAGTAAACGGGCGGTCCATCCGGGCCGCCCCTACTACTCTCTACTTAAGAAGAAGTAGGGACTCATCCCCTGGGCCGGGTTGGCCCTGATGTGCAGTGTTCGTGGGGACTATGACCCTCGACATCCTCCTCGGCGACGTCCACTCGCTGAAGGAGAAGCGCGGGATCGTGAAGCCGATCCTGGCCGAGCTGGACAAGCGTGCCGCCGTAGGCGCCGCCGAGACCGGCTGTCTGGACCTCCACCGGCGTGCCGAGATAGGCGTCGCCGTGGTCGCGGCCACCGCCGCCCGAGTGAACGAAGTGCTCGACGATCTCGAGGGCGCCGTAGCGTGGCGCCCGGAGATCGAGCTGCTCAGCGTCCGAAGACGGCTGCACAGCGACGAGGACGATTAGACAAATCCGAGCAAGAAGGAGTGAGTTCGCATGGCGAACAACGGAACGCGCGCCGCGAAACTGGCCGACCGGATCCGGGTGATCGTCGCCGAGACCCTCAAAAACCGGGTCAAGGACCCCCGGCTCGGATTCGTCACCATCACCGACGTCCGCATCACCGGCGACCTGCGCGACGCCACGGTGTTCTACACCGTGTACGGCAACGAGGACGAGCGTGCGGAGTCCGAGGCGGCCCTGGAGTCGGCCAAGGGCATCCTGCGCACCGAGGTGGGCCGGCAGACCGGCGTGAAGCACACGCCGTCGCTGACCTTCATCGCCGACGCCATCCCGGAGGGCGCCCGGCAGATCGAGGACCTGCTGGCCAAGGTCGCGGTGTCGGACGCCGCGGTCCGGGACGCGGCGGCCACGGCGAGCTACGCCGGCGAGCCGGACCCCTACCGGGCCCCGCGCGCCGACGACGAGTTCGACGACGAGGACGACGAGGACAAGCACGACGAGGACAAGCACGACGAGGACAAGCACGACGAGGACAAGGACGCCTGAGCCGGTGGGAAAGCGGACGAAGGCCGACGACGGCCCCGGCGGTCTGGTGATCGTCGACAAGCCGGCCGGCTGGACCTCGCACGACGTGGTGGGCCGGGTGCGCAGACTCGCGCGCACCCGGCGCGTCGGCCACGCCGGCACGCTGGACCCGATGGCCACTGGCGTGCTCGTGGTGGGCGTGGAGAAGACCACCCGGCTGCTGGGCCACCTCGCGCTCACCCGCAAGACCTACGAGACCACCATCCGCCTGGGCGAGAGCACGATCACCGACGACGCCGAGGGCGAGGTGACCGGCAGCGCCGACGCCTCGGGTGTGTCAGATGACATGGTTCGTGGCGCGATTCCGTCATTCACCGGCGCGATCCTGCAGCGGCCGTCGGCGGTCTCGGCGATCAAGGTGGACGGCGTCCGCTCCTACAAGCGGGTGCGCGAGGGCGAGACGGTGGAGCTGGCCGCGCGGCCGGTGACGATCCACCGCTTCGAGGTCCACGGCATCCGCCGCCAGGGCGCGCTGGTCGACGTCGACGCGACCGTCGAGTGCTCCTCCGGCACCTACATCCGGGCCCTGGCCCGCGACCTCGGCGCGCAGCTCGGCGTCGGCGGGCATCTCACGATGCTGCGGCGCACCGCGGTCGGGCCCTACGGCCTGGACCTGGCGCGCCCGCTGGCCGAGCTGACCGAGCTGGTGGACGGCGGCGGGGAGCTGCCGGTGGTCCCGCTGGCCGCCGCCGCGCGGGCCGCGTTCCCGGCCCGGGACCTCACCGCCGAGGAGGCCGGTGCGGTCGCGCACGGCGGCTTCCTGGCGCCCTCCGAGCGGCCCGGGGAGCCGGTGGCGGTGTTCGGTCCGGACGGCCGGTTCCTGGCGTTGTACGAGGACCTGCCGAGCGGGAAGAAAGCCAAGCCGGTCGCTGTCTTCATCTGACCTGTGGGATCTGACCCGGGGCCGCAGCACGGCACAGCTGCGGCCCAAAAGTCCTAGGTCACAGATTTTGAATGTCGGGATACAGATTTTCAATGTCGGACACAGATCGTGCCGGGGACCGATTGCGCGTCAGCGGTCCCCGGATGGCACTCTTGTGTGTCGGCAACCTCTCCCAACCACAAGGCAGGCACCCCCGTGGAACGCTGGCACGGCACCGCCGAGGTCCCGCAGGACTTCGGCCCCTCGGTCGTCACGATCGGCGTCTTCGACGGCGTCCACCGCGGCCACCGCGAGGTGGTCCGCACGGCCGTCGCCCAAGGCCGCGCGCTCGGACTGCCGACGGTGGTGCTCACCTTCGACCCGCACCCCAGCGAGATCGTGCGGCCGGGCAGCCACCCGCCGCTGCTGACCACCCAGCGCCACCGGGCCGAACTGCTGGCCTCCGAGGGCGTGGACGCGGTGCTGGTGCTTCCGTTCAGCCTGGAGGTCTCGCGCTGGGCGCCGGAGGAGTTCATCCGGCTGGTGCTGGTCGAGCACCTGCACGCGCGGGCCGTCGTGGTCGGCGCCAACTTCCGCTTCGGGCACCGGGCCGCCGGCGACGCCGCCGCCCTGCAGGAGGCCGGCAGCCGGTACGGCTTCGAGGTCGTGCCGGTCAGCCTGCGGGGCCCGGAGGGCGAGAGCGCGGACAACCGCTTCTCCTCCACCCGGGTGCGCGCATTGATCGGCGAGGGCGCGGTGGCCGAGTCCGCGGCGCTGCTGGGCCGGCCGCACCGGGTCGAGGGCGTGGTGGTGCGCGGCGACCAGCGGGGCCGGGAGCTGGGCTACCCGACCGCGAACGTGGAGACCGTGCCGTTCGCCGCGATCCCGTCCGACGGCGTCTACGCGGGCTGGCTGATCACCGACGTCGACAAGCCGGAGAAGTCCGTCCGGCACCCCGCCGCGATCTCCATCGGCACCAACCCGACCTTCGACGGCAAGGACCGGCGGGTCGAGGCGTACGCGCTGGACCGGGACGACCTGGACCTGTACGGCACGCACGTGGCCGTGGAGTTCGCCGCGCGCCTGCGCGACACGCTGAAGTTCGACTCGGTCGAGGCCCTGCTGGACCGGATGGCCGACGACTGCAAGGCGGCGCGGGAGATCACCGACGCCGCGTGAGGCGTTCGTCACACCGGGTACGGCCCAGCTCACAGCGGTCCGTGCGCGGGAATACACCTGCCCTGTGCCCGGTTACAACGCTTGAACCCTCAAGGGTCCGACCACGTTGTCGAGGGGACAGGAATGACTTTGGCACTGAAGCAGCGGCGTCCGGCAGTCAAGATCGATTTGTCGGGGGTCTCGCCTTGGATAAGCTCTTCGGGAAACCCCGAGGAGGTGAGGACGGTCGCCGTGACCGCTGACGACGCACGTGGCGAGGCCGTCATCGCCGAGACTGTGCCCAATGAGAAGTCTGGGCCTGTCACCGAGGCTGTGTCCGCCGCAGCTGCGTCATCCGTTGAGAGCACCGACGCGCCGCGGGTCGACCCCGGCGAGTCCGAGGACGCGCGCAACGAGCGCTTCGAGCGCGACGCCCTGGTGTATCTCGACCAGCTCTACCCGGCCGCGCTGCGGATGACCCGCAACCCGGCCGACGCCGAGGACCTGATCCAGGAGACGTTCGCCAAGGCGTTCGCCTCCTTCCACCAGTTCCGCGAGGGCACCAACCTCAAGGCCTGGCTGTACCGGATCCTCACCAACACATTCATCAACAGCTACCGCAAGAAGCAGCGCGAGCCCCAGGTCAGTCCGACCGAGGAGATCGAGGACTGGCAGCTGGCCCGGGCCGAGTCGCACAGTTCGGCGGGTCTGCCCTCGGCCGAGACGGTGGCGCTGGACCACCTGCCGGACTCCGACGTGAAGGAAGCCCTGCAGGCCATCGGCGAGGAGTTCCGCATCGCGGTCTACCTGGCCGACGTCGAGGGCTTCGCCTACAAGGAGATCGCCGACATCATGGGCACCCCGATCGGCACCGTGATGTCGCGGTTGCACCGCGGGCGCCGGCAGCTCCGTGCGATGCTTGAGGACTACGCGCGGGAGCGCGGCCTGGTGGCCGCCGCGGCGGAAGGGAACTGAAGCGCCATGAGCTGCGGGCAGCCGCACGAGACGCCGTGCACCGAGGTCCTCGACCATCTCTACGAGTACATCGACAACGAGATGCCCGATGAGGACTGTGCGGCGGTAAAGCGCCACCTCGACGAGTGCCAGCCCTGTTTGGAGAAGTACGGGCTGGACGCGATGGTGAAGAAGCTCGTGCAGCGCTGCTGCGGGTGTGACGAGCCGCCGGTCGACCTGCGCGACAAGGTTCTCGCCCGGATCCGGCAGGTGCGCGGCGAGGTCGCCGTGGGCGGCGCGGGAGAGTAGCGGTACGGAGAACGACCCAGGGGCACGCCTATGGCGTGCCCCTGGCGCGTTCCGGTCGGATCCACTCGTAAGAGTGGATCTTTTCTTGACTGGCGGCCGTTTTTCCTCTGTACTCGTACGTGCTTTGATCCATTCCCGCGGTCTGCCCGACAGCCGCGGGCGAATTCTGAAGGACGGTGTTTCGGTATGATCCACCTCATTGGCGGTGGTCTCTGAGTCGGGAGATCCCGACTCCTGCCAAGCCACAGGCCGGCGCCGCCCCATGTGCCGGCCTGTGGACCTGCCGGGCGTTTCGTGACAGGGTTTTGCGTTGACCGGTGCTGACGCGCTCCCTGCGCGGACTAGAGGATGACCGATGCCGTTCTCCGTGCGGTGCTACATCTTCGGTTTGGTGGCGGTGGCCGTCTCGGTCATCGCCGCGTTGCCGTTGTCGAAGACCGACCCGGCGCTGCTGCTGGTGATGTGCGTCCTGGTGGTGGCCGCCGAGCGGCTGTCCCGCGTGCAGATCGGCGTCTCGGGCTGGACCATGTCGGTCTCGCTGGTCGTCACCCTGATCACGGTGCTGGTCCTGCCGCCTCCGGCCGCGGCCTTGGTCGGCCTGGTCAGCGCGGTGCCGATGCCCCGCCAGCCGAGCTGGACCTGGAACAAACAGATCGTCAACTCCGCGATGTCCAGCCTGGTCCCGGCCTCCGGCTCGGCGGTCTGCCACCTCGCCGGCGGGCACGCCCCGGGGCACTTCCTGAACTTCCCGGAGTTCCTGTGGCCCGCCGCCGTCGCGGTCACCACCTGCCTGGTGGTCAACGCCCTGGTCATCGCCGGCTACGTGGGACTGGCCACGCACACCCGCTTCGTGGACGCGCTGCGCGGCGACATCCGGCGCGCCACCATGCCGTACTACTCCTCGGGTGTGCTGTCGCTGATCTTCCTGTCGCTGTGGGACGACATCGGCTGGTACACCGCCCCGCTGGTGGTCGTCCCGATGTACATAGCGCACTGGAGCCTGTCGCAGTACGCGAAGGAGGGCGCGGCGCACGAGGGCACGATCGCCGCGCTGGTGCAGGCCGTGGAGATCAAGGACTCCTACACCCGCGGCCACAGCGAGCGCGTCGCCCGCGGCGCGGAGATGCTCGCCGAACAGCTGAAGATGCCGCAGGACCGCCTGGCGATGCTCCGCTTCGCCGGGCTTCTGCACGACATCGGCAAGCTCGGCGTCCCCACCCGGCTGCTCACCAGCACCGGCGGACTGACCGAGGAAGAGTTCAAGCTCATGTGCATGCACCCCAACCACGGGGTGGCGGTGCTGCGCGACATCCGGTTCCTCACCGAGGTCTACGAGGGCGTCCTGTACCACCACGAACGCCTCGACGGCCGCGGCTACCCGACCGGCAAGTCCGGTGACGAGATCCCGGAGTTCGCCCGCATCATCGGCGTCGCCGACGCCTTCGACGCGATGACCTCCACCCGCTCCTACCGCGCGGCCCGCTCGGTCGAGCAGGCGGTGGCCGAACTGCGCCGCGGCGCCGGGACCCAGTTCGACCCGGCCCTGGTCCAGGCCTTCGAGGCCGCGCTCCAGCTCGCGGAACGCTCCGGCCGGCCCTGGCTGCCCACCGAACTGGTGCCCGCCGAGCCCCCGCAGGACGAGGCGACCGCCGCCGCGGCGACCGGCCCCTGGCCGCTCCCCAAGCGGGTGCCGGGCTTCTCCTTCGCCGACCACGACGACCCGTTCGTGCCGGTGGAGTGGTTCTCGGACTGGTACCCGAGCTGGCTGGAGCACGGCGGGGAGCCGGGCCCCGAGGACGGCACGCGGCCGGTGCCCGAGCTGCTGGGCGGGATACCGGGGCAGCGGGTGACCGAGCCGGAGCCGGAGCCGGCGCCGGAAGCCGGCGCGGAGAGCGCGGACTTCGACGACGGCTGGTCGGAGCGGATGCACTCGGCGGTGGTGCGCGAGGCGGGGCCGGAGCCCGACGAGGGGTGGGCCTGGGACGGCGGGGCGGCCGAGGCGGCTCTGGCTGAGGGTGGCGTGGCGGAGCTTGCCGAGGTGGAGGCTGCGGACACCGATTCTGCAGCGGCTGGCGTTGAGGCAGCCGACGCCGAGGTGTCGCCGGATGACGAGCCAGGGCCGTCGGCCGATCCTGGTCCTCGCATCCCGGTCGAGCCTGAGAGTCCTGAGTCCCGGATCGCCGTTGAGTCCGAAGCCGATCCTGAGCTTCCGATCCCGGTCGTGCCGCAGCCCGCAGCGGATCGCTCGGCCGTCCTTCAGCATCTTGCCGATCTTGCGGCGGCGTTCGGTTCTCATCCCGAGTCTGATGTCGACATCGAGACCGCGAACCCCGCCGAGCCCCGGCTCACCTCCGGAGCATTCACCCGCTGGCCGGTCGACCCCGGCCTGCGCGGCGACCCCCGCGGCTCGATGCGCGTGCGCGCCGGGACCCCGGGCGCCGACGCCGACCCGCGCGGGCCCGAGCCCGCGGCCGACTTCGACCTCCGCAAGCCGGTCGCCCCGTGCCACGGCGTGACCGGAGCCGTCACAGAACTCGTCGTCGAGCCGGCCGCCGAGGGCGACGAGACCGGTCCCGTCCATCCGCTCAAGACCGGCGACCCCGAGGCCTGGACCCCGTCCCCCGAGCCGTGGACCGCGCCCGAGCCGCCGGCCGAGGCCTCGAAGGCCGCCGAGGCCGCCGAGGCCGCCGACTGCGCCGAGGCCGAGAGCCGCAACGGGTCCGCCGCCGGGCCGTCCTGGTTCCTGCGCGGCGCCGGCGGTTCGCCCCCGACCCTGCACTTCTTCGGGCACGGCGACGCCGCGTGGCCGCCGCGAGATCCCGACGCGAAGGACTCCGAGGAGTCCTCGGCATGAACCACGCCAAGCCCCCGAGCCACCGGGCCTTCGAATCCGACAGCGACGCGCAGACCGCGTGGGCGCAGAGCAATCCGCTGCTGCTGGTCCTGGCCAGCTTCGTGGCGTTCGCCGCGGTCGCCTCGTGCGCGGTGCACGGCTTCAGCCAGCCCGGCTACGCCCTGGCCTTCGGCGCGATCATCGCCGCCGGCGAGGCGTTCCGGGTCCGGCTGCCCGGCGGACGCGAGGCGGCCCCGCTCGGCGCGGCCACCGGCCTGGCCTACGCCGTGCTCACCGAGATCGGCCACCAGCCGGCGCTGCACAACGCGCCGCAGGCGGTCGCGGTGGCGGCGTTCGGATTCCTGGTCGGCTCCGTGCCGCACCTGGCCGTCCGGCGCCCGACCACCCTGGACTACACCGTCCGCCGGTTCCTGATGGTCGCCCTGACCGCGTGGCTGTTCCGCATGTTCTACCTGCGCTGGGTGCTCGGTACCCGGCCCGACGACCCGATCTTGGCCAAGGCGGTCAGCGCCGACCAGGAGTACCTCACCCACCACCTGCAGAGCCTCGCGGTGGGCGCCGCGACCGCCGGGTTCCTGCTGCTGGCCATCGTCAGCGACGGCGTGGTCGGCTCGATCCTGCAGGCCGGCCAGCACCGGCGGCCGATCCTGGCGGCGGCGCGCGACGAGCTGACCTTCACCACCCGCGTCGGGCTGGCCGTGGTGGCCACCGCCCTGCTGGTCACCCTGGCCTCGCGCACCATGTCCATCTGGGTCCTGCCGGCTCTGTGCCTGCCGCTGGCCTTCACCCAGCTGGCGCTGCGCCGTTTCGCGCGCATCAAGGAAGTGCACCTGGAGACGATCAGGGCGCTGTCGCGCATCACCGAGGTGGCCGGCCTGACCCAGCCCGGCCACGCCCGCCGGGTGGCCCGCACCTGCCTGCGCATCGGCCGCGAGCTCGGCCTGAGCGAGGCGCAGCTGCTGGACCTGGAGTACGCCTCCCTGATGCACGACATCGGGCAGCTCTCGGTCGCCGAGCCCGTGCACGGCGGCCGCACCGCCCCGCTGTCCCTGCTGCGCCAGCGCGAGCTGGCCCGGGCCGGCGCCGAGGTGATCCGCCGCGCCGGGGCGCTGGGCAACGCCGCCGAGATCGTGGAGCACCACCCGGACCCGTTCGGCGCCGCCGGCCCGCTGCCCAGCCGCATACTGCGGGTCGCCAACGACTACGACGACCTGGCCGGCGCCACACCGGAGGCGGCCGAGCGCACCGAGGCGCTGCGCCACATCCGGCTCGGGCTGGCGGTGCACTACGACCCGACGGTCGTGGAGTCGCTGAGCAGGATGGTCGGGGAGTGATTGGCGGCCCCTGCGCGGGCATGGAGCGGGTACGGCGTGATTGGATGCGCACGTACATCTTTAGCTTGTGACTGCGAGGGAGCATCGAACGTGGCCGAGGAAGTCCGCGCCGAGATGGTGGCCAACGTGTGGAAGATCGTGGCGGCCGAGGGTGACGAGGTCGAGGACGGCGACACCCTCGTGATCCTCGAGTCCATGAAGATGGAGATCCCGGTCCTGGCCGAGGTCTCGGGCCAGGTGTCGCGCCTGGCGGTGGCCGAGGGCGACGTGGTGCAGGAAGGCGACCTCATCGCCGTGATCGGCTGAGGGTCCTGACAGCCCGGAGCACCGTTCTGCGTGGAACGGTGCTCTTTGTCAGCTGGTGACGGTCCCGTGCTCGACGCAGCGCGCCGACCACCCCGTGGGCACGACCTGCACCACCATCCGGCGGCGGCAGTGTCCGCAGTAGCGCGGCGGCTCCAGCTCCGCCCGCGCGGCGCACCTCTCGTGCCCGGCGGCCGCCGTCGGCTCGCCGCACTGCCCGCAGAAATCCATGCAGGCAAAGTAACACC
>NZ_JAACYW010000116.1 GCF_015356825.1 Catenulispora rubra
CCCCCGGCCCGCCCCTTCGGCAGCCGGCCTTCGCGGCCCGCTGTGGCCCTCCCCGGCCGCCGCACCCTGCACGCGTTCACCTCGACCCCGGCCGCCGTCGTCGGCGTGGCCGCCGTCGCGGTCGCCGCGGTCGGCGGGCTCCGCCTCCCCGCGACGCACACCGAGCCCGCCGCCGACGCGGCGAGCCCGGCCACGCCGACCAACGGCCTGGAGCAGAACCTGCTCCAGATGCGCGCCGCCAGCGCCAACCTCGCCGACCGCGCCACGCGCAGCGAGCAGCGCAGCGAACTGGTGCAGCAGCAGGCGCTGGAGAAGCAGCGGCTCGCCGAGATGGCGCAGAAGTACTTCCTGCCGGTCCAGGACTACGTGCTGACCGCCGGGTTCGGCCAGGCGGGCGACCGCTGGGCCAACCTGCACACCGGGCAGGACTTCGCCATACCGACCGGCACCAAGGTGGTCGCGGTCACCGACGGCACGGTCACCGAGTCCGGCTGGGCCGGTCCGTACGGCTATCGGATAGTGATACAGCATCCGGACGGCAGCCAGACCTGGTACTGCCACCTGAGCGTGATGAAGGTCCGCAGCGGCAAGGTCTCCGCCGGCCAGATCATCGCCCTGTCCGGCGACACCGGGAACACCACCGGGCCGCACCTACACTTCGAGTACCACCCGCCGGGCCCCGCCGACCCCGGCAACGGGGTGCCGGGCGCGTCCACGGCGGTGGACCCGATGCCGTTCCTGCGGGCGCACGGGTTGATATAAGAAGGCGACGACGCGACGAAAGGGCCCAGGGTTTCCCGGGCCCTTTCGTCATACCCCGATACGGCTGTGGAGGAAGTGGAAAACCCCGCTCAGAGCTTCTGCACCGGCGCCATCGTCAGCAGCAGCGTCCGCACCCCGGACGACCCGAAGTCGATCGTCGCCTCGTCGCGCTCGCGCCCGCTGACCGCGACCACCGTGCCCATGCCAAAGGAGTCGTGGATCACCCGGTCACCCGGGTCCAGGGAGATCACCTTCACCGGGCCCTTCCGCTGCTGGAAGCCGCGCGTCGTGCCACGCCGGTCGCCGAACGGCGAGCGCTCGGAGGTCTTGGGCTCCGGCGCCGTGCGCTCCCACTCGACCAGGTTCTCCGGGATCTCGCCGAGGAACTTCGACGGCGGGTTGTACTGCGGCGCGCCCCAGGCCGAGCGGTAGACGGAGCGGGAGACGTACAGCTGCTCGCGGGCGCGGGTGATGCCCACGTAGGCCAGGCGGCGCTCCTCCTCCATCTCCTTCTTGTCGCCCATGGAGCGCATATGCGGGAAGACGCCGTCCTCCATACCGGTGAGGAACACCACCGGGAACTCCAGGCCCTTGGCACTGTGCAGGGTCATCAGGGTGACCATGCCCTCGTGGTCCTCGCCGTCGGGGATCTGGTCGGAGTCGGCGACCAGGGCCACGCGCTCCAGGAACTCCGGCAGCCGGCCCTCGGGCTGGGCCTGCTCGAATTCCAGGGCCACCGCCAGGAGTTCGCGGAGGTTCTCGATGCGGGTCTCGTCCTGCGGGTCGTCGGAGTCCTGCAACTCCTGCAGCAGGCCCGTGCGTTCCAGTATCGCTTCCAGGACGTGTGCGGGCCCGTACTCGGCGGCCAGCTCGCGCAGCTCGTCCATCATCTGCGTGAAGCCCTGGACGGCCTTCACCGAGCGCGCGGCCAGCGCCGGCGCCTCGTCGGCGCGGCGCAGGGCGTCGCCGAAGGAGATGCGGTCGCGGGCGGCCAACCGCTCCAGCGACTCCTCGGCCTTCTCGCCGATGCCGCGCTTCGGCGTGTTCAGGATGCGCCGGACCGAGACGATGTCGTCCTCGTTGGCCAGGGCGCGCAGGTACGCCAGGGCGTCGCGGACTTCCTTGCGCTCGTAGAAGCGGACACCCCCGACCACGCGGTAAGGCAGGCCGACGCGGACGAAGATTTCCTCGAAGACCCGGGACTGCGCGTTGGTGCGGTAGAACACCGCGACGCCGCCGTAGGTGGTCTCCTTGGCGTCCGACAGGCGGTCGATCTCCTCCGCCACGTACTGTGCCTCGGAGTGCTCATCGTCGGCGACGTAGCCGGTGATCAGCTTGCCGTCGCCGGAGTCCGTCCACAGGTTCTTCGCGCGGCGGCCCTTGTTGTTCTCGATCACGGCGTTCGCCGCGGTCAGGATCGTCTGCGTGGAGCGGTAGTTCTGCTCCAGCTTGATGACCTTGGCGTCCGGGTAGTCGCGCTCGAACTCGATGATGTTGCGGATCGTCGCGCCGCGGAAGGCGTAGATCGACTGGTCCGCGTCGCCGACCACGCACAGCTCGGCCGGGGGCAGGCGGTCCTCCCCGGAGGCCGCCGCGGGCGCGCCGACCAGGTCGCCGTCCACCGTGCGCTTCTCGTGCTGCCCGACCAGCTCCTTCACCAGCTGGTACTGCGCGGTGTTGGTGTCCTGGTACTCGTCCACCAGGATGTTGCGGAAGCGGCGCCGGTAGTGCTCGGCGACCATCGGGAACGCCTGGAGCAGGTGCACCGTGGTCATGATGATGTCGTCGAAGTCCAGCGCCTTGGCCGCGGTCAGGCGGTCCGCGTAGAGCCGGTAGACCTGCGCGAGCTGGCGCTCGGCCTCGGTCTGCGCGCGGCTGGAGAAGGTGTCGTGGTCGACCAGCTCGTTCTTGAGCTTGGAGATCTGGCCGAGCATCGAGCGCGGCGTGGTCTTCTTCGGGTCGATCTCCAGATCGCGCAGGACCATGGTCATCAGACGCTGGGAGTCGGCGGTGTCGTAGATCGAGAAGTTGCTCGGCAGGCCGGCGGTCTTGGCCTGGGCGCGCAGGATCCGGACGCAGGCCGAGTGGAAGGTCGAGACCCACATCATCCGGGCCCGCGGGCCGACCAGTTCCTCCACGCGCTGGCGCATCTCGGCGGCGGCCTTGTTGGTGAAGGTGATCGCCAGGATCGAGCCGGGGTGCGCGTGCCGCTCGCCGACCAGGTAGGCGATGCGGTGCGCGAGCACGCGGGTCTTGCCCGAGCCGGCGCCGGCGATGATCAGCAGCGGTCCGCCGGAGTGCAGGACGGCCTCGCGCTGCGGTTCGTTCAGGCCCTCGAGCAGCTTGCGCGCGGCCGCCGACTCCTCCGGCGGGACCCACGCGTCCTCGGGTTCCTCCCAGCCGTCCCAGCCCGCGCGCTCGGCGTCGGCCTCGTCGGCCCACGCCGGTGGTTCGGGCAGCGTACGGTCGGTGTGCCGCTCCTCGCCCGACCCCCGCTGCTCCCGGATCTCGTCGAGCATCGGAAACAACGGCAGGGCGCCTGGGGCGAAGAGGGAAGAACTCACTCCAGAATTTTCGCAGACCGCACCGACAACGCGGGAGCGGTCGCCGAGATGGGGCGGTCACCTGGGTCGATGCGCGCGCCGCCGGCCGTGGTCGGGTAGTCCAGCGCGTGATCCGTCGGGCGACCCGGTCGGCGATCCGGCGAATGCCGGTCCCGCGAGCGATACTTCGGAACCCGGAACACCTGTGGCCCCGTCGGCGTTGCGCCTCATGGTGAGCACCCCGCTCCCGTCCGCAGCCACGCCCGGTACCAGGAGCCCTCATGCCCGACGCCAACGCCGCCCCGTCCCGCGTGCTCGTCGTGACCGCGCACCCCGACGACGTCGACTTCGGCGCCGCCGGCACCGTCGCGACCTGGACCGACGCCGGGATCGAGGTCACCTACGCGATCGTGACCAGCGGCGACGCCGGCGAGGCGTTCCCGGACACGCCGCGCTCGGAGGTGGCGGCGCTGCGCGAGGCGGAGCAGCTGGCGGCGGCCAAGTGCGTCGGCGTGACCGACGTCCGCTTCCTGCACTGGCCCGACGGCCGCCTGACGCCCTCGCTGAAGCTGCGCCGCGACATCTCTCGGGTGATCCGGCAGGTCCGCCCCGACCGGATCCTGATCCCGTCGGCCGAGCTGGACCTGGAGCGCATCTACGCCTCGCACCCCGACCACCGCGCCGTCGGCGAGGCGGCCATCGCGGCGGTCTACCCCGACGCGCGCAACCCGTGGGCGCACACCGAGCTGCTGGAGGTCGAGGGCCTGGAGCCGTGGACCGTCCCGGAGACCTGGGTGATGTCGACGAAGAACGCCGCCCGGGCCGTGGACATCACCGACGTCTTCGACCGCAAGGTGGCAGCGCTGCAGGCGCACGCCTCGCAGACCGGCGGACACCAGGACCTGGAGGGCATGCTGCGCACCTGGGGCGAGGGCATCGCGCAGCGGCTCGGGGTGGGCGAGAACCGGATCGCCGAGGCGTTCCAGGTGGTCGACACCCGCTGAGCCTGGTGAACCGAGTTCGCTGAGTTCTACAGAGTTCTGACTCGCGCGCCGCTGGTTCACCGCGAGCCTTCACAGCACGTCGGCCACGGCTGCCGCCACCCGCTCCGCCGCGTCGTCGGACAGCTGCGCGCCGGTCGCGGTGACGATGTAGAACACGTCGACCGCCTCGGCGCCCAGCGTCGAGACGCGCGCCGAGCGCACCGAAACGCCGGTCCCGGCCAGCGCCGAGGCGACGCGGTAAAGCAGACCCGGCGCGTCGCGCGCCTTGACCTCCAGCACGGTCGCCGAGGCCGAGGCGCCGGGCAGCACGGCCACGCTCGGCGCGGCGACCAGGCGGTTGCGGCGCTCCCCGGCGTCCCGGCTGGCCAGGCGCGCGGCGACGTCCAGGGTGCCGGCGAGCGCCGCCCGGACGTCCTCCCGCAGCCGGTCCTGCAGCGCGGTGCTCCAGTCCGCGGCGACCACCCAGCGCTGGACGTTGACGCCGTCCACGGTCTCGGTGGTGGCGGCGCGGATGGTCAGGCGGCGCAGCGCCAGCACGCCGGCGACCGCGGCGAGGAGGCCGATGCGGTCGGGCGCGGCGACGGAGACGGTCTGCGCGTCCTCGAATGCGACGACGAGCCCGTCGGCCGCGGCGCGGCTCCGGGCGGCCAGGTCCGCCGAGCGCGCCGGATCGGAGGGCTCGGCGACCGGCGGGTCGAAGCCGAGGAGCGCGGCCTCGGCGCGGACCGCGAGGCCGCGGTAGAGGCCGGCACGCCAGGGGTTCCAGGCCGCCGGGCCGGTCGCCTTGCTGTCCGCCTCGGAGAGCGCGCGCAGCAGACGCAGCGCCTCCAGCCGCGGGCAGGGCAGCTCGGCCAGGGCGGACAACAGCGTTTCGAGGGTGGCCGGGTCGTCGGGATCGCGTGCGGTGGCCAGGTCGGGCAGCAGCAGGTGGTGCCGGACCAGTCCGCTCAGGGTGCTGACATCGGCGGCGTTGAACCCGAGCGCCGGCGCCAGCTCCCGGGTCAGCTCGGCGCCGACCTCGGAGTGGTCGCCGGGCAGCCCCTTGCCGATGTCGTGCAGCAGCGCGGCGACCAGGAGCAGGTCGGGCCGGTCGACGCGGCGCGCGAGGTCGGAGGCCGCGACCACGGTCTCCAGCGTGTGCCGGTCGACGGTGTGGATGTGCAGGCTGTTGCGCTGCGGCAGGGACCTGATACGGCGCCATTCGGGCAGCAGCGCGTGCAGGATGCCGGACCGGTCCAGGGCCTCCCAGACCGGGATCAGGCCGGATCCGGAGCCCAGGAGCGTCACGAACGCCTCGCGGGCCAGCCGGGGCCAGGGCCGCGGCAACGGCGCGGACTCCTCGGCGAGGCGGCGCAAGGTGTTCGGTGCGAAGGAGAGTCCTGATTCGGCCGTCGCGGCGGCGGCGCGGAGCACCAGGGCCGGGTCGCGCGAGGGGGCGGCGGCGCGGGCGAGGTAGGCCTCGCCGTCCTGCTCGACGACGCCGTCGGCGACCGGGCGCCGGACCGGGCGGCGCGCCGGGTTGCGGGCCGCCAGGGCCGCGTCGACCTGGCGCCAGGCGGCTTCGGCGGCGTACGAGATGGTGCCGGCGGCTTCGGCGACACGGCGCATCAGAAGGTCGGCGTCAGTGGTGTAGATCTCTGCGAAACCCTCGTGCGAGCTGTCCGCCTTCGCCTCAGGTGGATCGCCGACCAGGTCTTCGAGCGAGACGGACACGGTCGCGTCCCCGGCCGAACCCAGATCTGCGGCGAACAGTTCGTTGTCCTCCAGCGGCTGGGTCAGGGCCCTGTCATCGTCGTCGCCCAGCACCCCGGCGTCCCGCAGCACGGCCGCGACCCCGTCCTGCTCCTGCAACAGCAACCGGTCCAGCGCACGCCCCGACACCCCGTGCAGCGCGTCCCGCACATCCAGCAGGAACTCGCGGGCCCGCTCCGGCGCCCCGTGCGGCACGTCCACCAGCCACGTCGCCGAGATGAAGCGCAGCATCGTGGAGTCGCGCAGGCCGCCGCGCGCCTCCTTCAGGTCGCCCTCCAGCCGGTACGCCAGCTCGCCGTGCCGGGCCAGCCGCGATGCGTACTCCTCACGCAGGTCCCCCAGTCTGCGCGGGGCGTCGCGGCGCCAGTCGGCGAACACCCCGGCGCGCACGGCGGCGACCAGGTCCGCGTCCCCGGCGACCAGGCGGGCGTCGAGCAGTCCGGCGGCCACCGCGAGGTCGGTGCGGGCCAGGTCCAGCGCCTCCTCGACGGTGCGGACCGAGTGGTCCAGCTTGGCGCCGGAGTCCCAGACCGGGTACCAGATCTTGTCGGCGATCCGCGCGACGTCCTGCGGGGTCAGCGACGCCGCGTGTAGGAGCACCACGTCCAGGTCCGAGCCCGGGGAGAGCTCCTGGCGGCCGTAGCCGCCGACGGCGACCAGGGCCACGCCCGGCTCGCCGGGCAGCAGCGAGGCCAGGAACGCGTCCGCCGCGTCCGAGCGCGCACGCCGGACGGCCGGCCCGATCTGCTGATCGGGCCGGCCATCGGCTCCCTCACCGTGCTGGTCTTGCTGGTCTTGCTGGTCTTGCTGGTCCACGTGGTTCTCCACTACAGCGCCGGGCCTCCGCGCTCGCCGGTCCGGACCCGGACCACCTCGTCGACCGGGGTGACCCAGACCTTGCCGTCACCGATCTTGCCGGTGACCGCGGCCTTGACGATGACGTCCACCAGGTCGGCGGCGTCCTCGTCCTCGCACAGCACCTCCACGCGCAGCTTCGGCACCAGGTCGACGGTGTACTCCGCGCCGCGGTAGACCTCGGTGTGGCCGCGCTGCCGGCCGTAGCCGCTGGCCTCGGAGACGGTGATCCCGTGGACGCCGAACCGCTGCAGCGCGTCCTTGACCTCCTCCAGCTTGAACGGCTTGAGGATCGCCGTGATCAGCTTCATGCCTTCACACCCTCCGTGACGTCGATGTCGGCCTTGCCTGCCTTGTCGGCCTTATCAGCCTTCCCGGCCTTCTCCGGCTTGGCGGTCGCGGCCTCGGCCGCGGCCGCGTCACCCGCCGCGCCCAGTGCGGTGCGCAGCGAGCCGGCCAGCCGGCCCCAGTCGTACGCGGTCTCCGAGTGCTCGGTGCTGTCGATGCCCTCGACCTCGGCGTCCGCGCTGATCCGCATCCCGATGGTCTTGTTCAGGATCCAGCCCAGGATGAAGGAGACCACGAAGGAGTACCCCAGCACGATCCCGGCACCCTCGCACTGCGCGAGCAGCTGGTCGATGCCGCCGCCGTAGAACAGCCCGGCCTTGGCGCCGTTGGTGTAGCCGGAGACCATCTCCTTGGTGGCGAAGAAGCCGATCAGCACGGTGCCCAGGATGCCGCCGACCAGGTGCACGCCGACCACGTCCAGCGAGTCGTCGTAGCCCAGCTTGTTCTTCAGGTTGATCGCGTAGCAGCAGACGAAGCCGGGGATCAGGCCGACGAACATGGCGCCCAGCGGCGAGACCGAGGCACAGGCCGGGGTGATCGCGACCAGGCCGGCGACCGCGCCGGAGGCCGCGCCCAGCGAGGTGAACGAGCCGTGCTGGATCTTCTCGGCGATCAGCCAGCCGATCATCGCGGTACAGGTGGCGACCTGGGTGTTGATGAAGACCATCGACGCCTGGCCGTTGGCGCCGAGCGCCGAGCCGGCGTTGAAGCCGAACCAGCCGAACCACAGCAGTCCGACGCCGAGCATCACGAACGGGACGTTGTGCGGCCGCATCGGGTCCCGCCCGAAGCCGACGCGCTTGCCGAGCACCAGCGCCATCGCCAGGCCCGCGGCACCGGCGTTGATGTGGACCGCGGTACCGCCGGCGAAGTCCATCACGTGCAGCTTGTAGTTGATGAAGCCGTTCGGCGAGAACACCCAGTGCGCGACCGGGAAGTAGACCAGGGTCACCCAGCCCGCCACGTAGACGGTCCAGCCGACGAACTTGGTGCGGTCGGCCAGCGATCCGGAGATCAGGGCCGGTGTGATGATCGCGAACATCAGCTGGAAGCACACGACCGCGATGGTCGGCACCCCCGTGGCCCCGTAGAGCGACCCACCGTTGCTGGAGCCGAAGCCCTGGCCGATGTCGTGCAGGGCCCACTGGTGCAGACCGCCCCAGAAGCCGTTCCCGCTGCCGTCCCCCGAACCGACGTTGCCGAACGACACGGACCAGCCGTACAGAACCCACAGCACGGTCACCACGGCGATCGCGATGAAGTTCATCATGAGCATGTTCAGGACGCTCTTCGCGCGGACCATGCCGCCGTAGAAGAACGCCAGCCCCGGTGTCATGAGCAGCACGAGTGCTGAACTCGCGAGCACCCAAGCGGTGTCACCATTGCTGAACGCGGATGGCATCGCTTCTCCTTCACCTGATTCGACGGACGATGGGAAGGAGCTTGGCGACGCACCGTTACCGGTGGCGCCGCCAAGTGTTTCGGAGCCGTGACAGATACGGCGCCTGTGTTACATCCGGGTGAACTTACCCCGACAGCTGAGATGAGTCTGTTACAAACCGGACATGTATCAGCTTCCTGTTACTAGCGTGATATCGGCTGATCACGCCGCTGCCGGGAGGGCCGCCAGCGTGCGCTCGTGGGCCTCGCGGACCGAACGGACGTCGGGGTAGCGCGCGAACAGGTTGCCGGCGGTGGTGCGCAGCCGGTCCTCGACGCGCTTGGAGCGCAGCCGCTGGACCAGCTCGGCGCCGGTCTGCAGGTAGGCCACCGCGGCCTCGGGTTCACGCTGCTGGAGTCGGACCGTCGCCATCCCGACCACGTTGAGCGCGCGGCTGCGCAGGTAGGACTCGTCGGTGGAGAGCAGTTCGACGGCGCGGTCGATGTTCTTCGCCGCCTGCTCGGTGAGCTGCGGGTAGCGGTAGGCCAGGTCGCGGAAGGAGTGGCCGTTCTCGCCGTAGAGCTCGGCCTCGGTGAAGAACGCTATCCAGGAGGGTTCTCCGGTGCGGGTGCGGTCGGAGCCGTTGCCGACCCCGTTGCTGCCGTTGCTGCCGTTGTTGCCGTTGTTGCCGGCGCCGTCTGCGTCTGCGACGAAGTCGCCGGGGAACAGGTCCTCGGCGGCGGCCACCGCGCGGCGGCAGTTGTCGCTGTCGCCGAGGTTGGCGTAGGCGCGCGCCTCCATCGCGGCCAGCAGCGACTGCACGCGCGGGGTGGTGGTGCCGTGGCTGCCGTACTGGGCCAGGTGCACCAGCTCCAAGGCGTCCTGGGCGCGGTTTATGTGGATCATCTGGCGGGCCATGGTGGCCAGGACGTGCGCGCCGAGCGGGGTGTCGCCGGCCTCGCGGGCGGCGTGCAGGGCCAGCACGAAGTAGCGCTGGGCCGAGGGCTGCATGCCGATGTCGTAGGCCATCCAACCGGCGAGGAGCGCCAGTTCCGAAGCGGTCCGGAACAGGCGCTCCGACAGGGCCGGCGCGTAGTTGTCCCGTAACAGCTCGGTGACTTCGTGCAACTGCCCGACCACGGCCATGCGGCGAAGCCCGCCGCCGCACTGCGCGTCCCAGCTCCGGAACAGGCGCGTGGTCTCCTCCAGGCGGTCCATCTCCTCGGAGGTGACCCGGCCGGGCAGCCGGCCGTTCGGCGAGTGCTGCTCGGGGACCGGGCTGAGCCAGCGCTTCATCGGCTCGATCAGCGACGGGCCCGCGGACAGCGACAGCGAGGTGCCGAGGAAGCCGCGGCGGTTGAGCATCAGGTCGCTGCGGGCGAAGTCGCCCAGCAGCTCGATCGACCGGCGGCCGGCCCACGGCAGGTCCACGCCGGAGGTGGCGGGCGGCGCCGCGGGCTCGCGCAGGCCGAGCTCGGCGTGGGTGATGACGGTGCCGAAGCGCTCGGAGAACAGCTCGACGAGGATGCGCGGGGCGGGGTCGCGGGGGTGTTCGCCGTCCAGCCAACGGCGCACCCGCGAGGTGTCGGTGGAGACGTGCGCCGCCCCCAACTGTCTCGCCCGTTTGTTGACCAGTCTCGCCAGTTCCCCCTTCGACCACCCGGAACGCTGGAACCAAGAATTGAGGAGTTCGTTGGGCGGCTTGCCGGTCATTCTTTGTTGCCCCCTGGAGATTCACGCCGGTCCGGCCGGAATGCGAAACCCTGTGTTGCAGAACGTAACCGCACCGCGACGATGCCCGCAGCCGAACGTTTTCGAACACCGGGATTCGCCAGAGTTCGCCACCTTGTCGAACCAGAAGTTGTCGGACAACACAGGTCTAACGACCATCACGGGCGGGCAGCGTGACCCCGAGGCGTCCGTCGGCGTTGGAGGAAGCATGCGAGTGCGCCTGGGGGGCAGGGGGCCGGTGCCGGTGCCGTGCGCCGGGTTACGGCTGCCCGCGGCCTACGACCTGCTCGATGTGCCGGGCGGCGCGGGGCATCGGGTGCTGCTGCAGTTGGAGCGCTTGGGGACGCCTCTGGGGCCCGTGCTGACAGTACAAGGAGCGGGGCGGGGGCTTCTGCACAGCCGGGAGGCCGGAGACGGCGGCGGGAGCCGGCTGCAGTTCTTCGTCGAGGCGGGGACCACGGCATCGTTCCTCGCGGACCTCAAGGACCTCGGCTGGGACCCGGCGGACACGGACGTCCGCACCATCGGCGTAGTACTGGCGTCCGAGACGCCGCTGCCGACGGCCGGGAGCCCTCGCTGGGTGCGGCCCCCGGAGACGGAACGGATGGCGGTGCTGCCGCCGGCACGGTTGCTGTTGGGGGCGCTGGCGTACGCGTGCCGACGCGCCGAGATGCGCCAATTCCTGCCCGTCGGAAGCCGCGCGCAGTAGCGCACAGGGCTTCGGGATCACTCGTTCGAGGCAACTTTCGAGGCTCATCACCTCGTTCCAGCCCGACCGAACCCCCCACCGCCCCGTGCGAGGATGTCTCCCATGGAGTTCCTCGTCATCGGCATCATCATCGCGGCCATAGCCATCATCGGCGCGGCCGCCCTGTTCTACCGGGCGCGGGGGCGGCAGGCAGTGGCGGCGCCGCCTGCGGCTTCGGCGGTGACGGGTGCGGCCCGGGAGTCGGCGGGCGGGGGCGCGGCCACTGCCGTCGCCGAGCGGGCGCCTCCTGTTGTCGAAGCCGCGCCGGTGCCTGCCGAGGCCGAGGTGGCGCCTGAGCTTGAAGTGCCCGAGCCCACCGCGGGGCGGATGGTGCGGCTGCGGTCGCGGCTTTCGCGGTCGCAGGGGACGTTGGGACAGGGTCTGCTCAAGTTGCTGAGTCGGGACAAGCTCGACGAGGCGACGTGGGAGGAGATCGAGGACACGCTGATCGCCGCCGATCTCGGCGTGGGGCCTGCCACCGAGCTGGTCGAGCGGTTGCGGACCAGTACGCGGGTGCAGGGGACGCGGACCATCGACGAGGCCCGCGCGCTGCTGCGCGAGGAACTGGTCGCGCTGATCGACCCGACGCTGGACCGGTCGCTGAAGGTGGCCAAGCATGCCGCGACCGACAGTGCGCCGGAACGGCCCGCTGTCGCGATGGTCGTCGGGGTGAACGGCACCGGCAAGACCACCACCACCGGCAAGCTCGCGCGCGTCCTGATCGCCGACGGCTACACCGTCGTGCTCGGGGCCGCGGACACCTTCCGGGCGGCCGCCGCCGACCAGCTTCAGACGTGGGGGCAGCGCGTCGGCGCCTACACCGTGCGCGGGGCCGAGGGCGCGGATCCGGCTTCGGTGGCGTTCGAGGCCGTCAAGGAGGGCACCGCGATGGGCGTCGACACCGTCCTCATCGACACCGCCGGGCGCCTGCACACCAAGACCGGGCTGATGGACGAGCTCGGCAAGGTCAAGCGGGTCGCCGAGAAGCAGGGCACGGTCGACGAGGTCCTGCTCGTCCTGGACGCCACCACCGGCCAGAACGGCCTGGTCCAGGCCCGGGTGTTCGCCGAGGTGGTGGACGTCACCGGCATCGTGCTCACCAAGCTCGACGGCACCGCCAAGGGCGGCATCGTGGTCGCCGTGCAGAAGGAGCTGGGCGTCCCGGTCAAGCTCGTGGGCCTCGGCGAGGGGCCGGACGACCTGGCGCCGTTCGACCCCGAGGCGTTCGTGGACGCGCTGCTTCAGTAGCAGGCGGTAGACAGTAGAAGCAGTAGAAGCAGTAGAAGATGGACAAGTAAAGACAGACAAGCAATAGACAAGCGTGGGAAAGGGCGGCCGGAGATCCGGCCGCCCTTTCCATGTGCGAATACAGCGCTAGACAACGCTATTCAGTGTCCACCAAACGCTCGATCCGCTGCACCACGTCCGTCTGGAAGCAGTTGTGCATGTGCGTGAGCCCCTTGAACCCGCTCACGCTGTCCAGCACGTGCCGCGTGTTCGCGTAGATCCCCTGCAGCCGCCCCGCCGCCATCGCGATCTGCTTCAGCACCCACGTGATCTCCACCTGGGCCTGTGCCGCGACCGCCGGTGTCATCGTCCCCACCGACATCACCTCCTCGACCAGGAAGCCGCCGAGGGAGCCGATCAGCAGGTTGATCAGGCCGACGATGGTGCCCTCGGTGAGCGCCGCCTCGCCGCGCAGGCCGCGCAGCGTCTCGGCGCTCTTGGCGAGGTTGTCCGCCAGGGTGTCGAGCTCGGCCAGGAAGTCGGCCAGCAGCGGGTAGAAGCGCTCGGCGGTCTCGTCGTCCCAGCTGCGGTGCAGGGCCGCGGCCGCCGAGCACAGGTCGGTGATCGTCTGCTGCACGTGCGCGTGCGCGTCGTCCCAGGCCTTGGCGGCCCGCTCCAGCTCGTCGGGGTCGCCGGTCAGCTTGTCCAGGAGCTCGAACGGGCTGGGCAGCCCGGTGTGGTGCGAGACCCACGCCAGCAGCCGCTTCTCCAGGCCGGTGATGCCGACCAGGTGGATGTGCGGGTGCGGGACGTCCAGGTGCGGGAAGTGGTGCTTGGCCAGCGCCTCCAGCCGCTCCTGGTCGCGCTCCTGCGCGTGCTCGGGGCGCGGCTCCGGCTTCTGCCCCTCCGGCAGCGCCTCGGCCCGCGCGATGAACTCCTCGATGCTGTGGACCTCGGCGGCGGTCTCCTCGATCTGCTCGGTGAGCTCCGCGCCGGGGGCGTCCTGCATCTTGCGGCGCTGGTTGCGCACCACCAGGACGCCCAGACCCCACATGCCGAAGATCAGGACCGCGAAGCTCAGACCCGTGATGAGCATGATGTTCACGCGTCCGCACCCCCGGCCTGCTGCTTCGGGATGGTCCGATGCCAGGGGAAGCCGTCGGGGGTCCACTCAGTGGCCTGCGACAGCGCCGGGTCCGGCCCCGCCGGATTGGCCGCGATCGGGTGCCCGGCCCGCAGCCCGGCGATGAAGTGGTCGATGACCTCGCAGGCCTCGACGAGGTCCTTCTCGGTCTCCGGCAGCCGCTGGTGATAGGCGTCGCGGACCTCGGTGGCCTCGAACATCTTCCCGAACGCGAAGTCGTGGACCCGGGCGGCCTCCAGCTTGCCGGGCACTTCCCGCAGCGACGCCTCCGCAGTACGGAGCGCGGCCATGAACGCGCCCGTCGGGTCGGTCTCCTCCGTCGTCACCGTACCCCTCCCATCAGTAGGTTCGGCGCGGAGCCTACTCCGAGTTGCGGGGTTCGCAGCACCCCGCGAACACTGGTTCCCATGTACGAGATCAAGGTCGAACGCACAGATGACGGCCGCTACATCGCCACCAACGAACGTGGCGCGCGCATCGAGGTGAGCGGAGACGGCCAGGGCCCGAACTTCTCCCCCGTCGAGCTGCTTCTGGTCGCGGCGGCCGGCTGCAACATCGTCACCACCGAGCCGCTGACCGCGCAGCGCGGCCACCGGATGACCAGGCTGGCGGCGTCGGCGACCGCGGAGAAGATCGAGCGGAACAAGCTCGGGCCGGTGACCTTGGGCTACAGCGTGGAGCTGCCCGAGGGCGACGCGGACGCCGAGAAGGTGTTCCGGGACGTCGCCGAGCGCGTGGAGGAGCGGCACTGCACGGTCAGCCGCTCACTGCGCGAGGGCACGCCGGTGAACCTGGACCTGGGTCCGGGCCTCGACGAGGACTGAGACCCGAACCGGGGACAGGCGGAGGAGCAATCAGGGCTTGAGCGGGTCGGTGTGCAGGATCCGGTAGAACTGCTTGCTGTCGGCCCACCGGCCGTTGATGTACAGGTGCGACCGCGACAGCCCGATCTCCTCGAACCCGCACTTGGCCAGCACCCGCTGCGAGGCGAGGTTCTCGACGTTCGTCCCGGCCTCGATCCGGTGCAGGTTCCAGCGCTTGTGCGCGTACTCGCACACGCCGTTCACAGCGGCGCTGGCCAGTCCCCGGCCGATCAGCTCGACGTCCACCCAGTAGCCCATCCGGGCGTTGAGGAAGATGCCCAGCTCGATGCCCGACAGCGTGAGGCTGCCGTACACCTCGCCGTCGCCGCGGTCGAAGGTCCAGCGCTCGGTGCGGCCCTCGGCCCGGTCCGTTTCGAGCTTCTTCAGCCGCGAGTACTGCCCCGTCTCGGTGTAGAAGTCGTCCGGGCGGATCGGGTCCCACTGCGCGAGGTGCGCGCGGTTGCGGTCGAAGGCCCGGGCCAGGGCCGCGGCGTCCGTCAAACGCATCGGCCGCAGCAGGACGTCTTCGCTCAGGCGTATTTCCCCAGTGGTCATCGCAGCAGGGTAAGGCTCAGACCGTCTCGTCTTCCATGGCGTTCTCCGCCGCGGCCTGCGCGGACTCCTGCGCCGCGGCTTGCGCGGACTCCACCGCCGCCGCCTCCGCGGAGACCTCGGCCGCGGCCTGCGCCGGCACCACCTTCGGCGCGTCGCTTATGGCCCCGGTCTCCTTGTTGCGCAGCTTCTGGCTGATGACCGTGGTGACGCCGTCCCCGCGCATGGTGACGCCGTACAGCGCGTCGGCGACCTCCATGGTGCGCTTCTGGTGCGTGATCACGATCAGCTGCGAGGTGGCCCGCAGCTCCTCCATGATGTTGATCAGGCGGCCCAGGTTGGTGTCGTCCAGCGCCGCCTCGACCTCGTCCATGATGTAGAACGGCGAGGGCCGGGCCTTGAAGATGGACACCAGGAAGGCCACGGCGGTCAGCGACCGCTCGCCGCCGGACAGCAGCGACAGCCGCTTCACCTTCTTGCCCGGCGGACGGGCCTCGACCTCGATGCCGGTGGTCAGCATGTCCTCGGGGTCGGTGAGGATGAGCCGGCCGTCGCCGCCGGGGAACAGCCGGGAGAACACGCCCTCGAACTCGCGGGCCACGTCGTGGTAGGCCTCGGTGAAGACCTGCTCGACCCGGTCGTCGACCTCCTTGATGATGTCCAGCAGGTCCTTGCGGGTCTTCTTCAGGTCCTCCAGCTGCTCGGACAGGAACTGGTGCCGCTCCTCCAGCGCCGCGAACTCCTCCAGCGCCAGCGGGTTCACCTTGCCCAGGGCCGAGTAGTCCTTCTCCGCCTTCTTCAGCCGGCGCTGCTGCTCGGCGCGGTCGTAGGGCACGGGGACGTCGCCCTCGACGGTCGGCTGGATCGGCACCTCGGGCCCGTACTCGGCGACCAGCACGTCGGCCTCGACGCCGTGCTCGGCCAGCGCCTTCTCCTCCATCTGCTCGATACGCATCCGGCGCTCGGCGCGGGCGACCTCGTCGCGGTGCACCGAGTCGGTGAGCTTCTCCAGCTCGCCGGACAGCTCGCGGACCCGGGCCCGCACGACCTGGATCCCGGCGTCGTGCGCGACCCGGGCCTGCTCGGCCTCCTCGCGGCGGACCTGGGCCAGCGCCAGCGACTGCTCCAGGTGCCGGATGACCTGCTCGAAGCCGTGGGCCACGGCCCGGGCGACCTCGGCCTCCTCGGCCAGGCGCTCGGCCCGCTCTATGGCCCGCTCGCGGGCCTCGCGCTCCTGCTGCGCCGCACGGTCCAGCTGGTCGGCCCGGCCGGCCAGGGCCCGGGCCCGCTCCTCGGCGGTGCGCACCGCCAGGCGCGCCTCCATCTCCGCGGTGCGCGCGGCGGTGGCCTGCTGGGCGAAGTCGTCGCGGCGGCCGGTGGACAGCACGTCGTCGAGCTCTTCGGCGGCTGCGGCGACCTCCTGGGCTTCGAGCAGCTGGCCCTCCAGCTCCTCGACCTGCCCCAGGTCCCGGTCGCGCGCCTCCTCGGCCTTCTCGATCGCCGCGACGAAGCGCTCGACCTCGCTGAGCGCGGCGCGGGCCTGGCCGCCGAGCCGGCCGAGCTGCTGCGCGACGCCGGCCTTCTGGCTGTCGGCCTCGCGGCGCTGCGCCATCAGGGTGTCGACGCGGGCCTTGGCGGTCTGCCGCTCGGCGGTCGCGAACTCCAGCTCGGTCCGCAGCCGCTCGGCGCGGGCACCGGCCTCGTACAGCTTCTCGGTGGCCTCGTCGACCGCGGCCTGGACCTCCAGCAGGGTCGGCGCCGAGGACGAGCCGCCGCGGGCCGAGTCCCGGCCCAGCACGTCGCCGTCCCGGGTCACGGCCCGGACGTCCGGGATCCGCCCGATGAGCTCGGAGGCCTCGGACAGGTCCTCGACCACCGCCATCCGGTTCAGCAGCCGGGTGAACGCCGGGCGCAGCCCCTCCTGGACCTGGATCAGATCGATGACATAGCGGGCGTTGGCCGGCAGTTCCGGCCATTCGCCGTCGTCGGGGTAGGAGACGTCGCCGCCGACGATGACCGTGGCCTGGCCGGCGTCGTCGGCCTTCAGCAGCCGGATGGCGTTGACCGCGCTGTCCACGCTGGTCACGGCGACCGCGTCGGCCGCGGTGCCGAGCGCGGCGGCCACCGCGGCCTCGGCTCCGGACTCCACGGTCAGTATCGCCGCGACGCTGCCGAGCAGGCCGGAGAGCCGGTCGGTGGCGGCCAGCAGGGCGCCGGCGCCGTCCTTGCGGTTCAGGCCGAGTTCGAGGGCTTCCTTGCGGGCCGCGAATCCGGCCTGCTCCTTCTGGGCCTCGCGCTCGGCGGCGCGCAGCTCGGTCAGCTTCTCCTCGGACTCGGAGAGCGCCTGGGAAGCCTCTTCGACCTCGTCGTCGAGCCCGCCCCCGTCCGTCTCCAGGCCCTCGACCTCTGCCTTGAGCTCGTCATACTCGCGCTGCACACCGGCCGCCCGGCCCCGGGCGTCCTCGGCGGCGGCGCCGAGCCGGCCGATCTCGGCGTCGGCGGCCGCGGCCTTGGACCGCATCGCGCCGACCCGGCCCTCCAGCTTGGCCAGGCTTTCCCGCTGGTCGGCGGCGGCGCGCACGGAGGCGGCCAGCCGGCGCTCCTCCTGTTGCAGCGCGGTCTCGGCGTCGGTGCGCTGCATGACCGCGCCGGCCAGGGTCTCCTGCGCCTCGGCGATCTCCTCGGCGAGCTCGGCCTCCTCCTCGCGGATGCGCGCGGCCTCGGCCTGCATCTCCTCGGGGTCGCGGCCGTGCCGCTCCTCGGGAGCGGTACGGGAGGCGTTGCGGACCCGCTCGACGGCCAGCTGCGCCGAGCCGCGGTAGCGCTCCTTCAGGGAGCTGAGGCGGTACCAGGTCTCCTGGGTCTGGGCCAGGTACGGGACCAGGGCCGCGCCGCGCTGTTCGAGCTCGGACTCCTGGGCCTGCGCTTCGGCGTACTCGCGCTCCAACTGCTTGCGCCGGACCTTCATCGCCTCTTCGTCGGCGGACTCCTGCTCGAAGGCCAGGCGCATGGTGACCAGGTCGTCGGCGAGCAGCCGGAGCCGGGCGTCGCGCAGGTCGGCCTGGATGACCACGGCGCGCCGGGCCACCTCGGCCTGCCGGCCCAGCGGCTTGAGCTGGCGGCGCAGCTCGCCGGTGAGGTCGGTGAGCCGGGTCAGGTTGGCCTGCATCGCGTCCAGCTTCCGCAGCGCCTTCTCCTTGCGCTTGCGGTGCTTCAGGACGCCGGCGGCCTCCTCGATGAAGGTGCGGCGGTCCTCGGCGCTGGCCTGCAGCACCGCGTCGAGGCGGCCCTGGCCGAGGATGACGTGCATCTCGCGGCCGATGCCGGAGTCGGAGAGCAGCTCCTGGATGTCCAGCAGCCGGCAGGGGTCGCCGTTGATGGCGTACTCCGAGCCGCCGTTGCGGAACATGATCCGCGAGATGGTGACCTCGGAGTAGTCGATGGGGAGCGCACCGTCGCCGTTGTCGATGGTCAGCGCCACCTCGGCGCGGCCCAGCGGCGCGCGGCCGGTGGTGCCGGCGAAGATGACGTCCTCCATCTTGCCGCCGCGCAGCGACTTGGCACCCTGCTCGCCCATCACCCAGGCCAGGGCGTCCACGACGTTCGACTTGCCCGAGCCGTTGGGGCCGACCACACAGGTGATGCCCGGTTCCAGGCGCAGGGTGGTGGCCGAGGCGAAGGACTTGAAGCCGCGCAGGGTCAGGGTCTTCAGGTACACGTGCGGCGACACTCTCCTGCGCTGCCCGGCCGGCGGGCCTGATGTAGGGGTCCGGTTTAAGCTTCGCCTGTTCACAAGCCCGGCGATGCTCCTGGCGAGCGTACCCCCTCCAGTGCAAGGGACGCCGGAGGTCGCTCCAACGTCCCTTTAGTGGAGATGCCGCTGATGGGGACCAGCTTTCGCCGGCTAGCGGGTCAGAGCGGGTTCCCGCTCCAGCTCGCTGAACTCGGAGTCCAGCCCGGTCGAGCTGTACTTCGAAGCGGCCAGCGCCGCGTTCTCGTCCTCGAGGCGGGACACATACGCCTCCAGGTCGACGACGCGCTGCTTGAGCCGCCTCATCTCGGAAACCATGCGGTGGTCCACCGCAGCGACATGCCCGAGAAGCGCCTTAGCCATAGTGAGGGTCCTTCACGATGAGTGCCTGGCGTCTTCGCCAGAACCTCTGTAGGTGTCAACCTGCCAGACAAGGTGGTGCCGTGGTCGCGCACCGGCTGCGGGAGGCAGCGTCGTAAGCGTTATGAATCAGCGATGAGCCCGGCGTTTAGCCGGTTTCACCACAGGGCATACCGCGCCGACAAAAAGGAGTGCGCGACTACCAGGGTCGCACCGAAAGGGGTCTTGGGTCAACACGGAGGCAGGCACCGCAAAGCGGACCGCGCGGGCCGTGAGGCCACTCGATCACTTCGGATACCCGGGCGTCAAGCGTTATCCGTGCCGGATCCGCCTTATCCGGAGCGGGAATTCACCCTGGAGGGGTCGGTCACGAGGTCCGGGACATCAAGGACGCGCAAAGGTTTATCCAAGTCACTCGAACGGACTAAAGACCCTTTGTAGCTTGGCGGTATGGCCTCAGTGCTTGACGCCGGAGAGCGGTACGACCGCCCCCGCCGCCCCACCAGCCACCGCCGTCGGGCGCCGCGCCGGCACCGGGGGCTGCGCCGCCCGGTGATCACCGCGGTGGTCGGCGGGCTGGCGATCGTGACCCCGCTGTTGCTGCGTCCGCACGTCGACACCGAGGTCGCGCTCGGGCCGGGGAGTTCGGCGCCGGTCGTCCCGCCGCCGGCTTCTTCCAGCGGGAGCACGCCGAGCCCGGACCCGAAGCCGACGCCGTCCGCCGACGCCTCAAGCGTCACCGACGGCCGCAGCACCTCCCCGGTGTCCCGGGACGCGACCCGGTCCTCGTCGCCGCTGGTGCCGTCACGGACCGTGACCACCACCGCGACCACTTCCACTTCCACTTCCACTTCCACGGCTGCCGCGTACGAGGCCGAGGTGGTCACGCTGACCAACGACCAGCGCGTGGCGCACGGCTGCCCGGCGCTGCGCGACGACCCCCGGCTGCGCGCGGCGGCGATAGCGCACAGCGTCGACATGCGGGCCCGGAACTACTTCGCCCACAACACCCCCGACGGCGTGACCCCGTGGACCCGCATCGAGGCCCAGGGATACTCAGATCCCTCAGCCGAGAACATCGCGATGGGCCAGCAGACGCCGCAGTCGGTCGTCGACGCCTGGATGAACTCCCCCGGGCACCGAGCCAACATCCTGAACTGCTCGTCCAAGGCCATCGGCGTGGGGGTGCAGTTCGGTCCGAACGGGCCGTGGTGGACCCAGGACTTCGGCTATTCCTGAGCCGTCGCCGACAGCGAAAACCTGCCCCAGAATTCCTGGTCGGAACGCGAATTCCCTTACGTCCCACCCGCCCCGGCGGTAGCATCTGGTGACTTCGGCGCCGGTGGGACAGGGGGACATCAGTATATGGACATACGCACCTGGCAGGAGGCCGGCGTCCGGGCCGGCGCCTACAGCGCGCGCCATCGGGCCCGCAGCCCGTTCAGCCCGCTGCGGCCGACACCGATCGCCATCGGCAGCCTGTCCACGGCGGCCATCGCCGCGTTCGCCTTCGTCGCGCCGGGGATCCTGCACAGCCCGGCCGGATCGACCTCGACCGTCCTGGACGGCGCGCCGAACCGGATGCCGCCGCTGTCGCCGGGCGGCGGCGGCAACGCGGCCCCGGGGTACGTGAGCGTCACCTCGCCGCCGACGTCGTCGGCCTCGGACTCCCCGGCCGCGCCGAGCAGCACGGCGACGTCCTCCTTCGCCGCGCCCACGACGAATTCGACCAGCCCGTCGCCGTTCACGGTGCACACGCCGACGATGTCGTCCTCCTCGCCGCGGCCCTCGCAGCCGCCGCCGAGCCAGTCACAGCCGCCGCCGTCCGGCCCGACCTCGCCGAGCCAGTCCCCGACGACGCCGCCGACGACCGCGCCGACCACCCCGACCACGCCGCCGACGACCACCCCGACGTCGCCGCCGATCACCACGAGCCCGACGGCGCCGTTCAACACCTCGGCCGCGGTCTCCTCGGCGATCGGCGAGATCGGCCACGCCCGCTCGCAGCAGGGGGTGGACCTGCTGAGCATCGACTCGCTGCTGACCAGGGCCGCGCGGGTGCACTCGACCGACATGGCGCACACCGGCGACTTCAGCCACATCGGCTCCGACGGCTCGGACCCGTTCAGCCGCGCGGCGGACCTGGGCTGCTACTCGCTGTCCCAGGAGCTCATCGCGCACGGCAAGCCCGGGGACGACGTCATCGGGGCGCTGATGCGGGACCCGTCGTCGCGGCGGGCGCTGCTGTCGTACTGGAACAGCTCGATCGGCGTCTCGGCGCAGCTGGACCCGGCGACCGGGGACGTGTACTGGTCGATCGAGCTCGGCTGGGGGTAGCCCCCGCGCGCCGCCGTTCACTCGCAGAGCGGACAAATCGTGCTGCCGCACGGCTTCGGTCGTTGAACCAAGGCGTGCGTAAACCAAGGATCGAAGACCTCCGTCCGTCCCGGCTCCCGGCGACCGTCCTCGCGGCGGCCGTCGGCGCGGGCTCGGCGGTGTTGCTCATGCTGCGCCTGTTCGTGCCGCGGCCGGTCGGGGTGGCCGACAACTACGACGGCGTCCGGCTGATGTGCCACCTCGGCGTGGACGTGCGGCTGCCGCGGAACACGCCGCGGCTGCGCGACTACGTGTACTACCGCTACGACCACCTCGCGCACTTCAGCTGCCAGCGGCACGCGCTCGGCTCGATCCGGCTGCCGGACGTGCCCTACCGCAGCAGCCAGCTGCTGGTGCTGTACGCGGCGCGGGGGCTCACGCGGGTGCTCGGGCTGCCGGGCTACCTGGACCTGCGGGCCGTGGGGATCGTGTGCTGCCTGCTGCTCGGCGCGGCCGTCGGGCTGCTGTACCGGGTCGCCACGCTGCGGCACCGGTACCGGCTGCTGATGTGCGCCGCGGTGGTGGCGGTGGTCGCAGACACGGTGTTCGTCGACTACGCGGTCTCGCCGTTCAGCGAGATCGCGTCGGTCATCGGACTGCTGTACGTCGCGGTCGGTGTGCTGATGCTGGCCGGGCCGAGCCGTCGGCGGCGGTTGGCGGGGATCGCGGTGACCGGCGTGTCCGGGCTCTTCTTCGCCACCGCCAAGACGCAGAACGTGCCGGCGGTGCTGCCGCTGGCGCTGGTGCTGCTGGCGCCGGCGGTCCCGGTGGTGGTGCCGGAGCGCCTGACCCGGCTCGCCGGGCTGGCCGACGCGCTGCGGCTGCACGGCCTGGACCGGCGGCTGCGGCACCGGCTGACCGGTCTGGTGGCCGTGATGGTGATGGCTGCCGGGGCGTTCGCAGTGTCCGGCAACGAGGACAAGCGGACGGCGCAGCTGACCGAGGCCAACTTCGTGAGCGTCACGCTGCTGCCGACCTCGGCGCATCCGCAGCGGGACCTCGCGGAATTCGGGGCGCCGGCATGGCTCGGGCAGTATGCGGGGGCGCCGCCGTGGTGCGCGCCGACCGCGTTGCAGGACAGTGCCGGGTACCAGAAGTTCACCAAGGGCCTGTCGCACCAGCGGATCCTCGGCTTCTTCCTGAACCACCCGACGCGGCTGCTGCCGGTGCTGGACACGGTCGCAGGGTACTTCTACGAGCCGCGGCCGACCGCGACGCTGTGCGGGGTTGGGCCGCACGGTACGCAGTTCATGGTCCTGCCTCCGCTCGGGAACTACACCCACCTCGCCCACACGCCGCGTGGTCTGCAGGACCACCGCTGGTCGCCGGTCACGGACGCGCTGGGGCTGCTGCGCGGCTTCGGCATGGGGACGCTGGTCCTGCTGTGGTTGATCCCGGCGGCCGCCGTGACCGCGGTGCGGCGCAGGAGGGCTTTGCGGGGCGTCGGGGCGCTGCTCGGACTGCTGCTGGCGGTCGCGGTGACGCAGTTCGGGGCCTCGGCGTTCGCCGACGGGATCGACACCGCGAAGCATCTGGACCTCGCGGTGCTGGCGACGGCGCTGGCGTGGGTGTTCGCGGCGGTGGAGGTGCTGGCGGCGCTGACGGCGCGTGCGACGCAGAACGAGGCCGGGGTCGCCAGCATCCCGCGCCCGGCTTCGCAGCCGGAGTCCGAGCCGGTGCGCTGAGCGCTGCACTACTGAATACTGCACAGCAAAACAGCGATGCCGCGGGATCTGGAAAGACCCGCGGCATCGCCGTGTACTGCGAAAACTCGACCTCGTTCAGCAGGGCCCCGATCCGGCACCAGGCGGGACCGGGGCGGCGCTTGTCAGACCTTCCGGTCCGACTGCGCCTGCGTCTGCCCAGCCCGGCGGCACGGCAGGATCGGCGCGCAGCGCGTCAGACCTTCTGGTCGGTCTGCGCCTGCGCCTGCTCGACCCGGCGGCGCGGCAGGATCGGCGCGTCGCGGCCGGTGCCCGAGGTGCCGGAGGCTTGCCGCTCCGAGCCCTCCTCGTGGTACTCCTCCTCGACGTTCACCGACCACACGTCGTGCGTGGTGCCGGTGGCGATGTTCTCGGCGGTGAGCATCGCCGTCATCATCGAGTGGTCCTGGTTGTTGTAGCGGTGCATGCCGTTGCGGCCGACCGGGTGCACGTTCGGCACCTCGCGCGCCAGCCACTCGCGGATCACCTCGACGTTGCCGCGGTAGTACTCGTCGTAGACCGGGTACGCCTTCGGCATCCGGACCACGTAGCCCTCCTCGACGGCGTCTGAGGACACCAGGCCGAGGGCTTCGAGCTCCTGCGCGCCCTGCTTGATCAGGACGTCGTCGGCGGCCTCCCACAGGTCGTCGCCCTCGGAGACGAAGTACTCCAGGCCCAGGCAGGTGCGCCCCTCCTTGACCAGGTACGGCGACCAGGAGCCGAAGTTCTGGATCCGGCCGACGCGCACGCCGGGGGTGTGGATGTAGATCCAGTTGTCGGGGAACCCGGCCGACTCCGGGACCACCAGCGCGACGGTGAGGAAGTCGCGGTAGCGCAGGTCGTCGGCGGCGGCCAGGACCTCGGCCGGGGCCGGCGGGTCCAGGGCGCGCACCAGCGCGGAGATCGGCATCGAGGACACGACGTGGTCGGCCGGGACGGTGCGCTCGCCGGCGGCGTCCTTCACGGTCACCGCGACGGCGCCGCCCTCGGCCCGGTGCACGGTCTTGACCCAGGTGTTCATCACGACCGAGCCGCCGCCGTCGGCGACCAGGTCGCGGCAGCGCTCCCACATCATGCCGGGGCCGTACTTCGGGTACTGGAACTGCTCGATCAGGCTGGTGATCTGCTTCTGGTTCCGCTTCGGGGCCAGCGCGTTGGCGACCGCCTTGAACAGCGACAGGTTCTTGATGCGCTGGGCGGCCCAGTCGGCCTCGATCTCGTTGGCCGGCATGCCCCACACCTTCTCGGTGTAGGTCTTGAAGAAGATCGAGTAGAGCCGGAAGCCGAAGCGCGCGGCGACCCAGCCCTCGAACTTGGTCTGGTCCTTCGGCGGCTTGATCTGCGCCCACATGTAGGAGCCGACGCAGCGCGCAGCCTCGACCAGGCCCAGCCCGGACAGCGCGTTGCCGGCCTTGAGCGGGTAGTCGAACAGCTTGCCGCGGTAGTGGATGCGGCTCATGCGCGGCCGCATCAGGAAGTCCTCGTCGGGCAGGATCTCGTGCCACAGCGCCTCCACCGGCCCGGCCTTGGTGAAGAAGCGGTGGCCGCCGATGTCGAAGCGCCAGCCGCCGCGCTCCACGGTCCGGCTGATGCCGCCGACCACGTCGTCGGCCTCGAAGACCGACGGCCGCACCCCGGACTTGACCAGCTGGTAGGCGGCGGTCAGCCCGGCCGGCCCGGCCCCGATGACGACGACGGCGGGCGCGTCGGGCGCGCCCTGTCCGGATTCTGGCGCTTGCGAAGAGATTGTTGACACGACGCACCAACGATCCGATAGGCGCCGAGTAACGCGTATTACGCCAATAGGTGATGGAACTAGGAGTTTGCCGGCTCTGGTACCACCTGCGATTCGGCCGGCGCCGCGGAGGCCGCGGGGACAGTGCTCGGGGCTGCCGTCGGGGCGGCCGTCAGGACCGTCCTCGTCACAGGAGCGGAAGGCGTTTCGGCGGCGGTGGCGGCCCACACGACGGCGATCAGCACGACGGCCCCGAGCCCCGCGACGACCAGCACAGCGAGCGACCCGACGGCCGGATGCCAGGAACCGGCGAGCGGGTTCAACGGGGCGTTCGGCCCGGCCTGCACCCGCGACATCTCCACAGCGAGCACCCAGAGCTGACAGAACGCGGCGCCGACGGCGACCAGGCGCGGGATCCGGCGCCGCAGCACCGGCGGGAGCTCCATAGCCGGTCCGGACGCCAGCAGCACGGCCGTACCGGCCAGCCCCGGCAGGAAATAGCGGCCGTACTGGGACCAGCCGAGCGTGCCGAGGTACTTGATCTCCAGCACGACGGTGATGCCGAGCGAGGCCGCCGCGACCGCGAGTGCGACGGCCACCACGCGCCGGCTCCGCAGCATCGCCAACGGAATCAGCACCAGAGCCGCGAGCGCAGCCCACAGCATCGGGGCCCACGACGCGGGCGCATCCAGCGCGAACGCCTCGGAGAACCAGCCGCCGACCCGGTTCACCGCGATCACCCGCAGCAGGGTGCTGACGCGATGGTCGGCGGGGTGCACGGCGATGAGGGTGTGGGTGACCTTGGAGTTGCCGGACAGCACATTCCAGGCCACCGCCGCCACTCCGACGACGAACCACGCGACGGCGACGCGGTGGGCGGCGCGCCAGCGAAGCAGCTCCCCGACCCGGCCCCGCTCGGCCGCCAGCAACGTGCCGCCGACCGCGAGCGCGAACCAGAACGGGCCCTCGGCGCGCACCGTGAGGACGACGGCGCCGGAGATCGCGGCGAGGGCGAGGAGGGCGGGCTGCGAGACCGCTGCGGCGGCGGAATCCGCGCGCATCGCTTGGCGGACCCGCTGCGGCATGGCGGCCAGAGAGAGCCGGGCTGCGGAGCCGGGTTCGGAGGTCAGCAGATCAGACCTCGGCTCAGCTGATGACCCGGTCGCAGAAACTCCACGCAATCGCCGCCACTGCTGCGCGCTAACCGGCGATCGCCGAACCGCATCCGCGTGCGCCACAGCGTTGGCCTCAGCTCGCCGCCAACGCAATCCACCGGCCGGCGACCGTCGCGCCGCAGCGCCCAGCTCGGTCTCCGCCAGCCCCGGCCCCGCCGAGGCCGCCCGGCCCAGCGAAGCGCGCATCGCCGCCCCCGGCCGCGCCAGATCCACCAGGCACACCCACAGCAGCACCGCCGCCGAGATCTCGATCCCGTTCGGGTTCACCGTCGAGTTCAGCGCGATCGTCGTCGGGGTCAGCACCGTCAGCAGTGCGGCCAGCAGCAGCGGGCGCCGGGTTCGCAGGGCCACCAGCGCGGCCGCCGCCACGAACGCCGACGCCAGCAGTGCCGCGAGGATGCGGCTCAGCAGGATGCCCGTCATGGTCGGCCAGAAGCGCAGCGGGCCGCCGACCGCGAGGTAGTACAGCGGGTTGTAGCGCCCCACCCAGGACACCACGCGTACCTTCGCGTGGGTCGCCGGGGCCGGGTGCTGGCAGCTCGCCGCGCGGGCGACCCAGCTTTCGTCCTGGTGGAAGTTCGGGAAGTAGACGCACAACGCGTTCGGCGGCAGCAGGCTCTTGGGGACCTCGTAGGCCGCTCCCGGGCGGTGCACCAGCGGGTCCTCGCCCTGCGGTGCCAGCAGGTGGCCGGTCACCGCCCCGTAGGCGCGCTCCAGGTGCTGGCGCTCGTCGGTGGTGCCGTCCGGCGGCATCGCCAGGGACCAGGCGACGGCCAGCAGAGCGAAGGCCGCGAAGGCCGACAGCCAGGTGCGGCGGACGAATGCCTGGCGGGACTGGCGGTTGAAGGTCTGGCGGTTGAAGGTCTGGCGGTTGAACGCCTGGCGGTTGAAGGCCTGGCGCTCGAAAGTCCTGCGCCGCGAAGCCTGTCGCTTGAACGCCTGGCGCTGCCGCGCGGGCACGGTCCGGGACACGGGTCAGCCTCCTGTGACGGGCGCGGAATGTCCTGCGGACGCTAGACCACCGCCGCCCCCGCGGGCCGTGCGGACACACGTGCGTCACCGGAAGCGGTGAACATCCAAGCCGTTCGGCGCAGCAGCCGGTGCCGGGGGCGGCTGTGGCTCGTTGAACAGTCTTGGCGCGCGTCCCGTCCGCGAAGCGCGTCCTGCGCCCCGCCCGAGGAGTCCTGCGTTGAGTGTCACGCCCCCGGCCCTGCGGCCGCCGGCCCCCCGTCGTCCCACCGCCGACGCGGCGGCCGGCCCCGGTCCCGGTCCCGGCCTCCCGCCGAAGGGCCGGCTGCCCCGGCCCTTCGGCGGTACAGACCTCGGCGCCGCCGTGCTGGTCGCCGTCGTCGTCGCGGTGCTGGCGCAGATCCCGCTGCTGACCAACCGGTTCTTCTACCTGTGGGACGACAGCGCCGCGGAGTTCCTGCCGGTCTGGCACCGCATCGGCACCGATCTGCTGGCCGGGCACTGGAACCCGCTGGTGCCGGGGATGTGGAACGGCGGCAACTTCGCCGCCGAGGCGCTGTTCGGCATCTGGAACCCGGTCGAGCTGCTGGACTCGGTGTTCACCGCGCTGACCGGCGACCTGCTGATCGCCGCGATCGTGATCAAGACCCAGTTCCTGGTGCTGCTGACGCTCGGCATCTACGCGGTCTGCCGCGAGTACCGCGCCGGCCGGGCTGCCGCGGCCGTCGTCGCCGTCGCGCTGCCGTTCTCCGGCTTCACGCTCTACTTCGACGCCGCCTCCTGGATCGCCGGCCTGATGGGCTTCGCCTGGACCGCGCACTTCTGGTGGTCGGCGCGCCGGTACATGCGCGGCCGGCTGAACCCGGCGGTGCCGATCTTCTTCGGCCTGATGATCGTCACCACCGGCAACCCCTACGGCCTGCTCGGCATGGTGGTCGTGGCGTGCGCGCTGGCCGTGGAGTCGCTGACCGCCCACGACCGGCACGCGATCCTGCGGCTGGCCGGGGTGAGCGCGGTCGCGGCTTCGGCAGCCGCGCTGGTGTTCCTGCCGCTGGTGCTCAGCGCCGGGGTCACCACGCGCTCGCCCGGCTCGGGCATCATGAACACCGGCTTCCTGGTCCCCGGCGTCGGCGATCTGCTGAACCTCAGCGCCCCGGCGTACCTGCCGCACTCGGTGTCGTGGCACATGGCGTTCTGGTCGGTGCCGGCCACGTATCTGGCCTGGTTCATCGCGCCGCTCGCGCCGTGGCTGGACTGGCGGCGGGTCATGCATCGGCCCCGGACGCTGATCGGCGTCGGCCTGCTCGCGGTCGTGTACCTGGCGATGGCGGTCGGCCCCTCGCAGATTTGGCTGTTCCGCTGGCCGCTGCGCGTGATCGAGTACGCCTACCTGGGCCTGTGCATCGTCCTCGCCAAGGCGCTCACCGAATCGCCGCGCACCGACCTGGCCCGCCGCCGCACCGCGGCCACCGCGGTGATCATCCTGGTCGGCGGCTACCTGTCGTGGTCGGCGCAGCCGGGCCGGGCCGAGACGGTCATCGCCGCGACCGTGCTGGTCGGCGCGCTGTCCTGGCTGATGGTCCGCAAGGTGCGCGCCGGACGTCCGCTGTCCCGGCTGCTGATCGGCGGGACGGTGGCCGTGCTGGGCTTCCAGGCCGTGGCGTTCCCGGCCAACCAGAACGTGACCGACTGGCACCCGCAGCACGATGTGGCCTCGATGAAGCAGCACTTCGGCACCCTGTACCAAGGCAACACCCTGATGGTCGGCGACCCGCTGACCGAGGCCGACCGGCTGGGCCGCCGCCGGGTCTGGCACGACCTGCCCGGCGGCAGCCTGCTCCAGGTGGCCGGGGTGACGAGCCTGAACAACTACACCGGCGTCTCCTACCGCGCCTACATGCGACACCTGTGCATGTCGTACTACGGCGGCACCTGCCAGTCGCTCTACACCAACCTGTGGCGCAAGGACACCGACTCCCCCGCCCAACTGGCCGACCTGCTGCGGCTCCAGACCGTCGTGGTGCAGACCCAGCAGCACGTGCTGGACGCGCTGAAACCGCCAGTGGTCCCGGGCAAGAAGCCCGCGAAGCCGCTGACGGTTCCGACCGGCTGGAGCGTGCGCGCGCTCGACGACCACACCGCGCTGCTGAGCCGTCTCAAGCCCCTGCCATGGCCGAACGGACGGGTGTCCTACACCGCGCCGAGCGCACACATCACCGCGGACGACATCGCCTCGGACGGCGTCGGCGAAACCGTGCGCTACACGGGTTCCGGCGAAGTGCGGATCGCGGCGCTGCTCTGGCCGGGGTGGCGGGCCACCGTCGACGGACACCAGGTGCTGTTGAAGGGCACTGATGTCGGGATCATCAAGGTTCTGCTTCCGCCGTCCCGCAAGGGCGGCAGCGCGCTGAAGATCAGCTTCCGCCCGCCGGGCTACAAGATCGGGCAGGCGATGGCGCTGCTCGGCCTGTGTCTGGCAGCGCTGATCATCGGGCTGTGGTTCCGCGGAAAGCGACGACTCCGGGTCAGCGAGGCAGCCGCTGGCACTTCGGACAGAAGTAGCTCGACCGGTTCATGAAGGACTCGCGCTTGATCGGCGTGCCGCACCGTTCGCAGGGTTCTCCTTCGCGGCCGTAGGCATGCAGCGACCGGGCGAAGTAGCCGCTCTCGCCGTTGACGTTCACGTAGAGGCTGTCGAAGGACGTGCCGCCGACGGCGAGGGCGGCGGTCATCACCTCGCGCGCGCCCTGGAGCACGCGGTCGGTGTCGGGGCGCCGCATCTTCGAGGTGGGCCGGTCGTAGTGCAGGCGCGCGAGCCACAGGGCCTCGTCGGCGTAGATGTTGCCGATGCCGCTGACCCGCGTCTGGTCCAGCAGCGCGCGCTTGAGGCCGGTGTCCCGGCGGCGCAGCTCGCTGTGGAAGTGGTCGACGTCGAACTCCGGGTCCAGGACGTCGCGCGCGATGTGCACGACCGAGGACGGGACGACGACGCCGTGCCGGTCCTGCTCCAGCTTCTCCAGCGCCATGCCGCCGAAGGTGCGCTGGTCCACGAAACGGAGTTCGGGACCGTTGTCCGTGAAGGTGAAACGGATGCGGAGGTGCTTCTCGTCCGGCGTGCCCGCAGGCTGCACCAGGAGTTGGCCGCTCATTCCGAGGTGGCCGGTCACGGCCTCGCCGACACTGACGCCGCCCTCGCTGCCCTCGCCGAGCGGCAGCCACAGGAACTTGCCGCGACGCTCGGCGCTGAGCAGGGTGAGCCCGGCGACGCGGGCCGCGAAGGCCTCGGGACCGTCGGCGTGCCGGCGGGTCGCGCGCTCGTGCAGAACCTCAGCGGTGGCGACGGTGCGCCCGACGGCCCAGCGCTCCAGGCCGCGGCGGACGACTTCTACTTCTGGCAGTTCGGGCACGCGCTGAGCGTACCGAAGGCCACCGTCAGAAGATGTCCGCCGCCCCTCAAGAAGCTTCCGCAGCCTCATCCGGCTCGATGTCGTAAGGACCATGCGTGAGCTTCCGGTCCCCCGCAGCGCCGGGCAGCACGCCCTTCGCGGCCAGCGCCTCCGCGTGGGTCTCGCGGATGGTGCGCCACGCCTCCTCGGCGGCCTGCTGTTCGGCTTCCTTCTTGGAGCGGCCGGAGCCGTGGCCGTAGACCTCGCCGGCGACGCAGGCGTCGGCTTCGAAGAACTTGTCGTGGTCCGGGCCGGTCTCGGTCACCCGGTAGTCCGGGACGCCGATGCCGGCGACCGCGGTCAGCTCCTGCAGGGAGGTCTTCCAGTCCAGGCCGGCGCCGAGGGTGGCCGAGGTGGCGATCAGGGGTCCGAACAGGCGGCGGACCAGGTCGAAGGCGACCTCGATGCCGTGGTCCAGGTAGACCGAGCCGATCAGCGCCTCGAGGGTGTCGGCGAGGATCGAGGCCTTGTCGCGGCCTCCGGTGGTCTCCTCGCCGCGGCCCAGCTTGACGTAGTCGCCCAGGCGCAGGCCGCGGGCCACGTCGGCCAGGGCCTTGGAGTTGACCACGGCGGAACGCAGCTTGGCGAGCTGCCCCTCGGGCAGCTCGCTGTGCGTGGTGTAGAGCGTGTCGGTGACCACCAGGCCCAGCACCGAGTCGCCGAGGAACTCCAGGCGCTCGTTGGTGGGCAGGCCGCCGTTCTCGTACGCGTACGAGCGGTGGGTGAGGGCCCGGTCGATGAGCCGGGCGTCCACGGGCAGGCCGAGTCGGGCGATGAGGTCCTCCGGCGGGGCGGAGGCTCCTGTCCCGCCTTTGCCGGACTTGTTCGTAGACGCCACAGCTATCGAGATCTCCGGGTTGCTCAGACCTCGACGACCTGGCGGCGGTCGTAGGTGCCGCAGTTCGCGCACAGGTGGTGCGGGACCTTCGTCTGGCCGCAGTTCTCGCAGGCCACCAGGGTCAGCGGGGCGGCCTTCCACTGGGCACGGCGGGAACGGGTACGGCTGCGGGACTTCTTGCGCTTCGGGACGGCCACGGGCCTACTCCTGGTCTCGGGCGGGCGGGGCGACCGGCGCCGTACCGCTGTTGCTTGCTACTTGGTCCTTCAGGTCCGCCAAGGCCGCCCACCGGGGGTCGGCGGTCTCGTGCGAGTGGTCCGGGTCGTCGTTCAGGTTCGCGCCGCATTCGGGGCACAAACCCTGGCAGTCGTCCCGGCACAGCGGTGCCGACGGCAGTGCGAGCACCACCGCGTCGTGCACGACCGGCTCGAGGTCGAGCAGATCGTTGACGAGGAACACCGCGTCCTCGTCGCCTCCCGTGTCTTCACCCGGGAAGAAGTACAGCTCCTGGAACTCCGCCTCGACCTCGAGGTCGAGCGGGTCCAGGCAGCGGACGCACTCCCCGGCGACGGCGGCACTGGCGGTACCGGTCGCCAGGACGCCCTCGACGACGGCTTCCAGCCGCACGTCGAGGTCCACGTCCGAGCCCGCCGGCACGTTGGCGACTCCGTCCTTGTCCCCGATGGACTCCGGCGCCGGAACGGTCTCGTGCAGCTTGCGCATCGAACCCGGGCGCCTGGCGAAGTCTTGGGTGTCCACGACATACGGCGAGCGGGGGTCGGGCTGCGCCGGATGCTTCGGCGTCGTGCCAGGCATGATCCCTCTATCGTCGTGTGTGGTGGACCTCAAGGCGAAAGGCGTGCGTCAGCCTTCGGCAGTCAGGCAGACGACCACGATAGCCGAGGGCCGGGGTGTGGGCCAAACCCAGAGCCGCTTCGCCCGCCCGGGCAATGCTCCAGGGTGCCGCGGCGAGGTCCGCGGCACGCCCTGGGCGATCTTCAGACTGTGACTCTCAGTAGTTACGAGACTCGGTGATTGTGAGACTCGGTGATTGTGAGTCTGAGTAATTGCGAGTCTGAGTAATTGTGAATCTCAGTAGCTGACGACGACCTCGCCGCCGGCTCCCGGCCGCGGGTCCACGTTGTCGCCGCCGCCGTCGCCGCCGAGCCCGGCGCCGTCGGCGTTCCCGGTCCCGCCGCTGCCGCCCACGGCGCTGGTGGAGCTGCCGGCTGCGGAGCCGCCGGTGGCGTCCCCGCCCGGGGTCACCGTGGCGCCGATGGCCTGCCCCTGGGAGACGCACGCTCCGTCCCGGCCGCCGAGGCCGGGCAGGCCGCCGTAGCCGCCGTCCTCCGCGCCGACCGAGCCGGCGGCGCCGCCCCAGCCGCCGGAGGCCACGACGTAGGTGTTCAGGTCCGCGGTGGCGAAGGTGCTGGCG
>NZ_JAACYW010000117.1 GCF_015356825.1 Catenulispora rubra
GTCCGCTCCAGTGACGAGCGGCCCCAGCATGCTGCCCGCACCTACGGCCCCGCTCCCAGCTGCGCCCGCCCCGGTCACTCACACAACGCCGTCGATCGAGGGGCACCGCCAGGGCGACCGCGCTCCGAAGCGGCACGGCGGGACGGCGGTCTCGCTCCCCGACGGCGGAACCATCGGCATCACACTCGCGGTAGCGCTCGGATCCGCGCTTGTCCTGGCCCGGCGCTGGCGCACCCGACGCTCCGACCCGCGCCTTCCGGTCGCCGATCCGCCGCTTCCCGGCACTCTGCTAGCCGCCCGCCGTGCCCAGCGGACCCTGACCTCCGCCACGCCCCTTGCTACATCGATTCACGACGAGGACTACAGCGACCTGCTCGACCCAGACGAAGCGGAAGACCTCGACGATGGTCTCGTTACTGCGGAAGACCCAGCCCAGATCGACAGCGCCGACAGCTGGGACGATACCGAATATCTGGACGAGTTCGGCGGGCCGACCGGTCCCGTCCCAGAGCCCACGGTGACGCAGTTCGCGGCGCCATTGCCGCCAGGCTCGATCAGCGCCGCCGAGCGTGACGGCGTCGAGTTGCCGATGATTCCGACTGGCACCGGTCTGGGCCTGGTCGGCCCCGGAGCTGCCGGGGCTGCCCGCGCGATCGCCGCCGGCGTGCTGTCGGCCGGAGCGCCCGATCGCACCGCCGACCTGGCGCGACTCATCATCCCGGCCGCAGACCTGGCCGCGCTGCTCGACGTGGACGAGGCAGAGGTGCCGGATATCACGTGCGGATTACCCGAGTTGTTCATCACGAAGGACCTGGCCGGCGCGATCGGCGAAGCCGAAGTCCACGCACTGCTGCGCACCCGATTGCTGGAGGAGTACGAACAACCCGATCTGGACGCACTGGCCGCAGCTCACCCGGACGTCGAGGATTGCCCGCCGTTGGTGCTCATGGCCTCCCCCGCACGCTCGCTGAGTTCTCGGATCAGCATCCTGATGAACGCCAGCGCCCACTTGCGGATCACGACCGTTCTGCTCGGTGCGCATCCGGACGGGCCGACCATCTTCGTCGAAGCCGACGGCACGGCTACCGGCCCGACCATCGGGGACTGGAGCAGAGCCCGGCTGTGGAACCTGAGCACGGCCGCCCTGGCCGACGTCCTGGACTTGCTTGCCCGCGCCGCCGGGCATGACCCCGGCCAGCCGGACAGCCAGGCCGAGCCTGAGGACTGGCCGGAGACCGTCCCAGGCCGCGACGACGCCGCGGGCACGGTGTTCGGCGGCGGTAGGCCAGACGCGACGGTCACCGTTCTGCCGATGCCGGCCAGGCCCGAGCCAGAGGTCGACAGGACCGACAGCGAGCGCGACGAGTCGGTGGCCGCCGAGCACACGGCCGCAACAGCGTACGCGCCGGCACTGGCGCCGGTGACCATGCTTCCGACGCGACCCACCTCCTCCCCCACCGACGAAGTACGCGGTGAAGCACAAGCGCGCGCCGACGCGGCACTTGCGGCCTGGAACCAGAACCCAGTGCGGATCACCGTCCTGGGCGGGCTCTCCATCACCGTCGACGGCCAGCCCGTGTCCGGGTTGCGCACCTCGGCCCGCGTCTTAGCAGCGCTACTGGCCGTCAAGGGGACCGCCGGGGCCAGCGCCGACCAGATCGACGCGATGTGCTGGCCCGACGCAGAACCCGAGGAAATGGACCGGATCGCCAAATGGCGCGCCGACGGTCTGAACTCCCTGCGCAAACGTCTCGCCGCGGCCATCGGCCAGCGCACCGCCCGCCTAGTCCTGCTGGACCGGGCCACCGGCCGCTACCGGTTCAGCCCCGAGTTGATCGCCACCGACGTCGGTAGTCTGGCCGAGCTGGTCACCGCCGCCCGCAGCGCTGGCGACGCCGAGCAACGCCTGGCGCTCCTGGCCGCCGCCGAACCGCTGTGCCGCGGCCAACTGTTGGACGGCGAACTCGGGGACAACTTCGACTGGGGTGCTGACTTCACCGCGACGTTCGCCGATAAGCAGGTCGCGGTCCTGGCCCGCCTAGCGACGCTGGCCTCGACGGCCGCCGATCACGACCAGGCCCTGGCCGCGCTGGAGAAGGCTGCCGCGCTCACCGAGGACAACGAGGCGCTGTACCGGCAGATGTTCGACATCCTCGCCACCGCCGGACGGCATGCCGAGATCCCTGGCAAGTTGCGCACGCTGGAGGCTTATGCCGATTCCCTCGGCGCAGGCGTCACCGCAGTGACCCGCGAGGCCGCCGCGCAGGCCATGAAGCGCCAGCCGCACCATGGCGCCCGTCAGGAGCACTGACCCTGACAACCGGATGCGGTGTGTGGGCTTGGCCGCACGCTGTCACAAACTTCCCTCGCGTTCGTGCGATCGGCGGCTAATCAGCTCTCGGCGCGAGCTCAGCCATCGACGAGGCTGGCCGCGCTACGAGCTGGATCCCGGCGCGGGAAAACGCAATGAGACCCGGCCTGGTCGAGGTACGTACAGATGAGGTCACCGCACAGCAACCCCGCCGGCATACGGCTTGCACACTTCGCCCCTCTCCAGATCGGTACGCAGGGTTACGATACGCCGTGCTGCGCGACTCCAACGTCGACGAACTGGCGGCAGCGATCGCCCGCGGCTGACGGTGCGGGGCTCCATCACAAAGCGGGGCGCCCGGCCATCGCCAGGTGGTTGAGGAATCAATCAAACTCCCGCCAGGTTGTCCCGACCATGAAGAACATCGGTTTCCTGTCCTTCGGGCACTGGTCCGACACGCCGCACTCGCGGACCAGGACGGCGTCGGATGCGTTGCTGCAGGCCATCGACCTGGCGGTGGCCGCCGAGGAGGCGGGCGCGGACGGTGCCTACTTCCGGGTGCACCACTTCGCCCGGCAGCTGGGGTCGCCGTTTCCGCTGCTGGCGGCGGTCGGCGCCCGCACCTCGCGGATCGAGATCGGCACTGCCGTGATCGACATGCGGTACGAGAACCCGATGTACATGGCGGAGGATGCCGGAGCGGCGGACTTGATCTCGGGCGGGCGGCTGCAGCTCGGAATCAGCCGCGGGTCACCGGAACAGGTCATCGACGGGTGGCGGTACTTCGGCTACCAGCCGGTTGACGGCGAAAACGATGCCGACATGGCACGCAAGCGTACAGAAGTGCTGCTGAAGGTGCTGGACGGCGAAGGGTTCGCGCAGCCGAACCCGCGGCCGATGTTCGCGAACCCGCCGGGGCTGCTGCGGCTCGAGCCGTACTCCGAGGGCTTGCGCGAGCGGATCTGGTGGGGAGCGAGCTCCAACGGCACCGCGGTGTGGGCGGCACAGCTCGGCATGAACCTGATGAGCTCGACGCTGAAGACCGACGAGGGCGGCGGCGCGCCCTTCCACATGCAGCAGGCGGCGCAGATCCGGGCCTTCCGCGAGGCGTGGAGCGAGGCCGGATGGGAGCGCGAACCCCGTGTATCCGTCTCGCGCAGCATCTTCGCGCTGACGAACGACACGGACCGCGCCTACTTCGGCCGAGACGGCGAGGGCACCGACCAGATCGGCTATATCGACGCCGACACGCGGGCGATCTTCGGCCGCACATACGCCGCCGAGCCCGAGAAGCTGGTGAAGCAGCTGGCCGAGGACGAAGCGATCGCGGAGGCCGACACACTGCTGCTGACCGTGCCCAATCAGCTCGGCGTCGACTACAACGCCCATGTGATCCAGAGCATCCTCACGCACGTGGCACCGGCGCTGGGCTGGCGCTGATCCGCTTCTGATCAGAATCCGGCAATCCTTGTCCGCCGGCTCCACATCACGGGTGCTCGGCCGGGCCCACTCCGACCGGCCAAGCACCCGAACATTCTCAGAGCCCTTGCCATCGGGCAATTTACCGTCGCACAGGTAGACGATGAGCGTGTCGTCCAGACAGGTGTCGCCGCTACCGAGTCCACATGTGTGTCGCCGCGAGGTGCAAGAATTCACACTGTGCCAGAGTTGTCCTACACCGCCTCCATGCTCGAGATCCAATCGCAGATCAGCGCCGAGTACGCCGAACTGAGCAGAACCGCCGCCGCAGGCGACCCACAGAAGGCCGGCTACGGCGCCGAGGACAGGTGGGTCGAGTTGCTCAAGGGCTGGCTCCCCGAGCGCTACGCCGTGGACACGCGCAAGTACATCGTCCTGGAGGACGGCACCGAGTCACCGGAGATCGACATCGTCGTGTTCCGGCCCGGCTGCCCTCCGCGGTTGCGCACCCCCCGCAAGGTTCTTGCCGGCGGCGTTGCGGCAGCCTTCAGTGTCAAAATGACACTGAAAGGCGACGATCTGATCGACCAGATCAACCGCGGAATAGGACTGAAGCGAGGGCTGTGGCCGCGGCAGAACAGCACCGCAGCCTCGGAGGTCCTTCCACTGTTCCCATATGGGATCCTGTGTCATTCCCACGTGTGGAAGACAGCACGCCCGCGCAAGACCCCCGTGGCGCAGATTTCGGAGCGACTCACTAAGCATCAGGAGAGTGCGGTTCGGCACCCCCGTGAGCTCGTGGACTTCGTTTGCGTCGCAGACACAGGCTGCTGGGCTACCAAGCGCATGACGTATATCTCGGCGGACCTCGTCCGCCACTTACAACCGCAACCCTGCATAACCGACAGCCACCGGACGCACGGAGCGGTTCTAGCCGCGCCCGTTCGGATCACATCGCAGCCCTTACGACTCGCGGGGACTTCGGGCATGTACGGATACGGAGGCTTAGCTCCCGGCGATACCCCCGTAGCTCCGCCGATCGCACAGTTTGTCACGGCGCTGTTAACCAGACTCAGCTACCAGGACCACGACTTGAAACCGATCGCAGAGAGTCTGCATCTCAATGGCTACAACTCATGGACGACAGGCCCCGGCCGCTGGTGGTCGGCGGCGGACGTCTACAGCCAGCGTGTGCTACGGGGCCTGAAGCACGACAACTCCGGGTTTTACACACTGGATTAGCGACCAGTTGGCACAAGCTCAATCAAGCATGAGACAGGAAAAACCCACGACGGCCTCGGCCACCACGGCATGCAGGATCTGTAGCTGTCGACGAACTCCGAGCCAAAGCTGAGACCCTCCGCCCCAGCCTCCCGGACGTCCACCGGCAGGAAGCCCGGGACCAACCGGCAGCCATCGGGCACGCCTAGTACTCCAGCCTGGCTTCGGTTTCTGAGCCGCGATGCAGGGGGTCGGTAAACGGTGTCACCCTTTCCGGCAGCGCTTGGCCAGATTCGGGTCGTTAATCCACCAGGGTTCCCCAGACGTGGCTCTCGCGGCCTCCTCTTCGGCATTCTCCAAGACTTCCGCCGACTGTGACATTGCAGAAACACGCAGGCAAAATCACAATCCCGGTATCGCCAAGAGCAGGAGGAGCGGCAGGTTGACCAGCACTCCGCCGAGATAGCCGACAACCGCTCCACCCATCCGGGCAAACCGGAGCCAACTATCGGGATCTGCAAAAATTTCGGGATGCCGTGATCGGAGCGGTTGTCCTGTCTCATCAAGGTGTGTAAGAGCTCCGCGTCCATTCACCTGGTGTATTAGTGAACTGCCACGGTTGTTGTCACCGCTCGCGAAGGCGTCCGCCTCTGGGCCACGTGAGCATCTGTCACTCCCCGTAGCGCGTTAGCATAGCGCCCGGTTGGTCGTTAGCCTCGTCGCCGTGAGCAACCTCCGAGGAGTTGGGGTGCCCGGCAAGCACGCACGCGCTGACTCGTAGACCTGTCACCGCGTGCTGCCCCGGAAGCGCAGCACCATTCCTCGAAGGGCACGATCGTGTCTTGCTTCGTTTTGTCCTGCCTTGTTTATCTGAGCACGGCACTGCCCGGGTCCACCCTGGGCCAGCTATGGCCGTCAATGCGTGTGAGTATTCACCAGTCCACCGGAACGCTCAGGTTCGTACTCGTAGCCGGAGTCGCTGCTTCGGCACTGTCCAGCGCGGTTACCGGGCGTCTGTCGACCCGGATGGCGAAAGGGTGGCTTCTGGCTCTCGGCACCATGGCGATCAGCGCCGCGCTGGCTCTGGAATCGGCGGCGCCCGCGCTGTGGGTGATCGCCTTCGGCTCGGCGGTCTTCGGACTGGGCTTCGGGACGATCGACACCGTACTTAACGCGCATGCGGCCAGGCACTTCAGCGCTCGGAACATCACCTGGATGCATGCCAGTTACGGATTGGGCGCCATGCTCGGGCCCTTGCTCGTCACCGTAATGCTGGCAGGCGGCTTGAGCTGGCGCGACGCCACCGGACTCATGGCGGGAGTCGTCGCGTTCACGGGAGCCCTTCTCGCGGTGACGCGCCGCTCGTGGGAACAACCCGCATACTCGGGCACAGCCTCCTACCGCCGGGCTTCACCCTCGGCGGCTACCGGTGCCCCGCGGATGCCTCGCCGGTCGCGAGCCTTGGTGGCGGCGGTGACGTTCATGGCCGTGGAAGATGGGATCGAGTCGGCCGCGGGCGTCTGGGGATTCGTGTTCCTCACCGCCGGGCGCGGCTTGCCGGCAACGGCGGCAGGCATCGTCGTCTCCGCGTACTGGGCGATGATGTTCATCGGACGGATGCTGCTCGGTCCGTTGGCGGACCGGCTCGGCCCCTCCCGGGTCTTGGCAGGGTCCGTCACCGCCGTGCCGCTCGGTGCGCTGCTGACCGCCGTACCCGCCCAGGCCCCCATCGCCGTTGCCGGGATGATGCTCCTGGGGCTTGCGACGGCGCCGGTCTTCCCTCTCATCACGCTCACCGCCGGCACCCGTGCACGCGCTGACACCGTCGCCGCGACAGTCGGCCTACAAATCACGGCCTCCACCATCGGGGGTGCCCTGTTACCGGCCGGCATCGGTCTCGTCGTCGGCACACTCGGTGCGCAGGCAGTCGGCCAGTCACTTCTCGCGCTCGGCCTCGTCGCCTGTGGCGTCTACTGGGCGGCGCTGCACACCGCTCCGGATGGGGAGATCGGCTGATTGGTCCTGTCATGTCGTTGCCGCGCCGCCCCGGCGGCGCGGCAACTCGTTGAGCTTCCGGCCGCCACGGTGCCAACTGTCGCAAGCCAGCGACCTTAGTTGATCTTCATGTCAGTTTCGGTGGCAATTCGCCATCTATCGAGTCCAGTCGCAGTTGTGTCGTCGGGCCGACAAACAGCGCCCTGACCTGCCCGAGTTGACAGACGCGCGCGATCGAGCGTCCATGGACGCCGACCCCGGCAACGGCGATACGCGAATCGCGCCGGGGACGCCCCGGCCGGGGCATGACCGACCTCCCTTCCGAAGTGAGACGAGATCTGCCATGTCCAAGAAGAACACCGCCCCTGCGTCGGCAACGTCGACCATACCGCCGACCCCTGACGCCACCACGCTGACGCCTGCAGCGACGACCGTGCTGAGCCTGCTGAATGCACATGAGGCAACGACAGCCGCCGAGCTGGCCGACCGTGCCGGTCTCGGTCGGTCCACTGTCACCAAGGCCCTGGCCACGCTGCACGAAGCGGGTCTGGCCGCGCGCCGGGAAGGAGGCCACGAAGGTACTCGGCGAATCGCCGACCAATGGTTCGCCACCCCCGTCGCCATCGTTGCCGACGCCGACGCACAGGGTGATGCTGACGCCGACGGCCACGGAGACCCCGCAACGCACGTGGACGCGAGGGTCGAGAGGAGCTCCGCCGACGCCATCTCCGACACTGTGTTGGATGAGCCCGCCGAAGGCGTGGCCACCCTCGGGCTGTCAGCGGCCGAGACAACGGACGACGGAGCGACGGACGAACCGTCCCCAGATCAGCCGGAGGAAGTCACCGACGCCGCGCAGACTGGCGCCGACTCGGACGGAGAGTCCTACGACGCCAACCCAACCGACGAGGCGACGGGACATGCAGACGTCGCCGTCGGGGGAATATCCGATGCCGAGCGTGGTACCGATCCGCTGCCCGGAGCCGACAACGACGCGACGCTCACGTCGGAGGCCACGGAGAAAGCGAAGGCTTCTGAGCCGCGTCTGGGAAAGGGCGAGTTGCGGGCGCAGGTCGAGGCGTACCTGAGCGCACACCCTGACCGGTCGTTCACCTCCACCGAGATCCACCACGTGCTGAAGCGGTCCTCCGGGGCGATCACGAATGCCTGCGACAAGCTCGTGGCGGAGAAGAAGGCCGTCATCACGTCCGGCAAGCCACGCCGATTCCAATGGAACGCCGCCACCGAATCCGAGACCGTCTAACGTCAGAGGCCAACGGCGTCGCAAGCGGCGGATTTGGGACCACGTTGCACCCCGAACCGCCGCTTCGCGTCTGGCGCGCGACGCGTCGCTTGGTGCCCTCGATGAGCCGGCTTTTCCGAGCACCAGGCGACCTCGTCCACGCAGCGAATATGGTGTTGCGCCGGCTGGCTTGTGCGCAATTCACAATCGCTGGAGTCGGCCGACCCGAAGCGACCGCATACCGATTACTGGCTGGAACGACGCGCGAAGGTATTCGCGGAAGCGATGGTCTGCGCCGGGCTCGGTAGCGCCTAGGGTGCGACGCGCACCCAGCCCTCCTCAGACAACCTTGCGCAGGTCCCATGACGCGCGATAGCTGAAATCGATCATCTGGACCAGCGGTACGCCGTCGGCGATGATCTCCTCCATCGACACCAAACATGCTACATACCCCATTTGGCCGTTCAAGTGCGGACACCGCGCGAGCGCGAGCGTCATACAAGGTTTGTGCATAGCCGCGTCGTCAATGACGATCGAATCGCCCTCCACCAGTACCCAGGCGCGATACGGCAGGGGCATGCCGCACACCTGGCACAGCCAGTCACGCTGACAGTTGATGATGCGTTGCCTAATAACTCGGCCCCAGGCTGGCCCCTCCGGATCAATTCGCGTGATCCACGGAACGGGCAGGCCATCGGCACGAGGTCGCGGGAACCCAGATGCTGTGCCGCCGTCTGCCATGAGCCGATTCTCGCGCACTGCCGCGCGGCAGCCGCAATCCCCTGTTTCGTCTGAGCCCAAGACCGCCGCTCGACTGGGGCCGATCACGTCACAACCGCGGTAGCGCCAGCAACAGGGGCGATACTCAAGGACGCACTGCGGTCCTCATTCACCGCACCAGGCGCATATCGCGTCTCCAGCTCACCGGGTCATGCGAGCTCGACACCATTGATGGTGATCGTCACCGCTTCGACCGCAGTTGCCTGCGCCAACCGTGCACAATAGTCCGCAATCGGGCTGGCCCAAGGCGCGGGCAGGTCAGGCGCGAACTGGGTCGCCGTAGAGTCTACGATGACGATTCCGGCAGCGGATTCGATTGCTGTCACTCGGTGGATGAAGCCGATTATCTGAGAAGTCTTGTCACTCCAGCCCCACACGACGGCGGTAGTCGCGTCGAAGCCCGCGGCGACAAGATCCTGCGTCACCAACGGCGCTCGTTCGTTACAGTCACCGTCTGCAGCTCGCGGTCGTGGGCAGTGCCTGGCTGCCAGCAGAACCACTTCCGCCAGTCCATCATCAGGGTCGACAGCACGGTTCACACCATCCCGGCCGGCAGATGGTTCGTATGCAGCCGTCACGTCACTACGTGCACGCAAGACCTTATCGATGGCGCTTCTGGCTTGCTCGGAGGGATTTGCGATGTCCCTGACGCCGTGCAGTGCCGCTTCCAGACCCGTCGAGAACACCTCGATCGGCGACTCATACTCCATGATCGCTGTGACCGTTTCCGGCGGTAGCAGGAAGGGCGCGATTCTCAGCGCAAGCAGCGCATACTCACCTGACTGCTTGTTGTGGCAGGCGGCCCAACCGCCACATGCCCTCCGTCCGGGCGCGCCCGGCTCCCGCAGGTGACACTGAAACAGCTTCTGCGGCTGGAACAGCGTAGGCTTGTCGTATTCCGGTAACTTGGCATAGTCTTCCGCCGACCAGACACCTGACGGACAGTCCTGCCGATACGGACAGAAAGCACACGGTTTTTGAGCCGGTCCTTTCAGCTCGGCACCCGCGCTCTGGTCCAAACGCAGAGGCTGAAGACTCGAGCCAGCCGTCCGGGAGTCCCCCACGTCGATAGCTCGTTGAGACACTACGGATCCTCTCAGGCTGAACTGCTCAGGCTTGGCGGTCGTTAGTTGATAGCGCCTCAACACTGGTACGGCACGCAGGTGATGCCGCGGTGGTGACAGTGATAAATCGTAGGTCATTTGTCGCGCCATCGGAGCGGCTGCGACGGAAACCGTCCACCGGGCACCCAAGCATCCGAGGGGAACGAAGCGACGCCTTCACCGCGATACACATGGCCAGGCTGTCGTACGCAGGCCGTCGGACAGAAACGTCGACTCGACTGCCATCTGGGGCCCTGGAACGTGTGGGTCCCAAGCCGGCTGGCCCTCGCGGACCTGAAACAGCTCCAGGGCTTCGTGGACGCAGGCTTCGATCACACCAGTGGCACACATGGCCATCCCCGCGACGCACAGATCATGGCCTTCAGCGATGAGCTCCAAGGCGATCGCGGACTCAAGAGGAAACGAGATCACCCCGATGTCCACCAGGTGCGGATCCGCGGTCGCGTGAAGCGCTGGTTGGTACCGACGGGGCGAGTGCGGATGGCGACGGTCGACGCAGCCGAGGTAGAGCAAGCCACGATCTGTGGCCAGGTCGACCTCGTTGATGGTGAATGTGCTCTCGCGATGCATCCAACGTCCCGTAAGGGCGAAGTCTCCATCGGCCGTGAGCAGTGTCTCAACCAGCTCGCCCCACAGCGGATGCTGCAAGTCGTGGAGTGCTTGCATCGGGTCGCCGGCACAAATGTTGCCATGGCTGTCTTCGACACACCCGACGCACGTCACGTACTTCGGTGCACCGGGCGCCCCCGCACCGGGTCGGCTCCATAGCGGGACAGCCACGTGGTCGGCGATCCTGAGAGATATCGAAGCAAGCTGATGCGCGAGTGGCTGTCCGCGCCACTGGAAGTCGACGTTGAGCCATCGCTCGAGCATGTCCGCAGCATGAGTCAGAAAGCCGTGAAGATCGAAATCCCGGGGTAGGCCACAGCTACCGTTTCCGACGGCGATACTCGTCACTGGCGTGTTGGCTCCGTTGTTCCCGATCGTCAATCTCCTGGGTTGGGCCGTGGCCCTCAAAACCGCCGACGGGGCGCCTACACCCCGCCCAAGTGATGCGCGCCTGCGGGTCCTGCTGGTAGAGAACAGCGGCCGACCCGAAGGCCGGCCCTCTGCGTCTCACTCAGCGGCCCGCCATCGCCGCCTCGTAACGCTTCATGAGGTCGGTGGGGATGCGGCCCCGGTCGCTGATCTCGACGCCCTGGTCACGCAGCCATTCCCGGATGTGCTTGGTGTCACGGCGCACCGGACCCGTGCCGTACTTCCGGCGGCCAGACGTGGCCGGGCTACTAGTTACCTGAGTCGCTGCGTCGACGTACTTCTCCAGCGCCTTTCGCAAAGCCGTCTCGTTCTTGCCACTGAGGTCGATCTCATACGACTTGCCGTCGAGACCGAATTTCACGGTCTTGGCACCCTCGGTACCGTCCAAGTCATCGTGGAACACCTCAATAGTACGCTTGGCCATTGGTCCAACCATTCTGTTGAAAGCTAGCTATCCGTGATGATGCCTTAACTCCACACATCCCGGCAAGCCAAATCGTATCGTTCAACCAATACTGAAGTCGGCAGACAGTACTGTATAAGGACTCGAAGTGCTCCGTAGCCTCGCGCGACCTGCGCGCCGGCTTCACCACCCCGGCATCACAGAACACGGCGAGCAGGCAAGGAAGACACGCGCGAAGCCGAGCGGATCGACCGAGAACTCGTCGCTGATCGCACACGAACTGGACGAGCTAGCGTCGCATCAGCTCGGTGAACCACGACAGTCCAGCGTCCGCGCGACAACGCCTGACATAGCCACCCTCGGCGACGCGTAGGTCGGCGCACTGTTGGGCATTTCAGTTGTACAGCGAGATACGGTCCTCCGTCGTCGACGACGGACGGCCCCCACAGCGATGTTGCGTGATCAAGCAACACAGTTGTCGATATCGGCCTAGCAGCCCATTCGCCCGATCGCAGAGCACCAAAGCGTCGGCGAAATCACGGATGCGCAGAATTCTCACCGCATGGTCACTCCACGACCACCGACATCGTCATAGTCTGCCCAAGCATCGGACCCCAACGGTCAAAGGGCTACGAACCGGCCTCGTTGCAAAGCCGGAGACGGCATAGGTGGTACATACGCCCACCCCGAGGCCATGCGGCGGCGAATCGGAGAGAATACCCACCGAGGAGGCCACATGTTCGAGGCGTCCCCCGCATGGCAGCAGCGCTTGCCCGCCATCCTGCCGGCCGCGCATCGGATTCTGCCGGACGGCCGGGACACCGCCGAGATGATCATCGCGATGGCCGATGAGTGGTCACAGCTCGGCGGGCGCTTCCAGATGATTGCACGCACGGGCGACAGCTTGCGCAAACCGGTCTATGTCTCAGACGACTTCTACCGACGGTTTCCGCGCTCGACAGCCGATCGCGCGTCCTTCGAACCACATCGCACCGAGGCGATGACAAACCTGCTGATCCGCGTTGCGATGCACGCAGCTGCACGGTGCCCTGAAGCCGGCCCGGACCTTGTGGCCCCGTACCTGAGATACGTGGATGACCGTCACAGATGGAGTGCCCTGACCTGCGACGTCGGCGCACTGGCGATCGCCGTTCTCGACGTCCAGCTCACCGGCAGCCCGACGATCGCCCTCTGGTACCTCAACCAGGTGCAGTGTATGACCGACCACTGCCTGGCACATCAGCCCCCACCGGCCGACGGTCGCTGGCAGTGGCCCGACCACGAGGCGGTAACGCCCCTGGTGTGGCAGTCAATGCCGGCACTGGCCTGGTTCCCAGGCTTGGGGACGGCGGCCAAACTCGACCCGACCTTGCCCGAGGCGCAAGCTCATCCGTTCTTCGCGGCCGCCCACTGACCTCTCACACAAGAACGCGAGGGCGTCGTATCAGATCGATGGCTCGTTCCACGTGGGGACGTATTCGGAGGTGTCGCCGGGCCGGCGCAGGCTGTGGGTCTCGAATCCGTAGCGGATATGAGCAGGCGTCTTCTGACTGTGCAGGAAGAACATCCAATCCAGAGCAGGCCACGAAACCATGGACGCACCGCTCAGCACGGAGAAGACAACCCACATCGCGTCGTCCCTGACGTGGAGGACGAAGGCGAGAAGCAGCCCGAGCCAGCCCACCACGAGGACGCTCACGGTGCCGACCGTGATCCGCCGAAGACGGCGTCGCGCCTGTTCCACGGCGGACGTGCTGTAGACGGTGCACGGCAGCTCGCTGCCGCAGTTGCCACAGGTCACGATCGCGGAGGTCCGGCCCGTTGTCGGTCGGGGAATGCCCAGGGGGAACAGAACGTACTCCACGACGGACCCGGTATATCGCCAGTCGGAGCTGACCTTGTGGGCCAGTTCGAGGTCACCGTACATCTCGGGGCCGTCGCCGAAGATCGCGGCGTCGTCGCCGAAGATCTCGCCGTCACCATGCGGCGCATCGTGTGGCTCGTCTGTCGTCCCCTGCGCAGCCATCTGGCTACCGCCCGTCCACGCGGACTTGTCCCGACCGGCTTATTCTCCCGCCGAACAACATCATCAGCCAGGGGATTCAAGGACTACCACCTTCTGCTTGGCGGTCAGACCCACTCCCTGCGGGTCCGGTCGCGCACACGTAAAGGTGTGCGGGAAACACGTATTTCGCTACTGAAATTTGCCTCGGCGAGAGGTCCGGAGCACGTGTGGCGGCTACGGTGCCGATCATGTCTGGTGATTTCTACGACGGGGCTCCGGCGCGGGTGGATGCGGCCGGTGGCGGGCAACTGTCGGATCCGGCGTGGCTCGTGACCGCCGACCCGGAGCAGGTTCTGGCAGCGTTGAATGGTGCGGCCGGGCAGGAGGAGACGCTGGCAGCTGCTGTGTACCGGGCATCAGGGCACGCACACCGGGATGTCAGCGCGCAGGTGCGGCAGCAGATACTGGCGGTGGACGCCGCCCGCTACGGAAACCGGGAGCTGTCGCGAAGCTTTGCCGAGGTAGCAATCCCCCGGGACACGGATGATTCCTGGGCGGTGCAGTGGGCGACCGGTCGCGGCCTGGACTCCCGGCTGCGCTGTGCGTTGCCCGTTCCGGCCAAGGTGACCGTGGTGGCGGCAGCGGTCGTTCAGGGCCGCGGGTTCGTGGTCGCGGGCTGCGAGGACGGCGCGCTGCGCTGGTGGGATCTGGCGACGGGCCGGGAACTCGGCCAGGCCGTGCCTGGGTACTCCCGCGAAGTGAGTGCTCTGACGACGGCAGTGCTGGACGGCCGCCCCATTGCCGTGGCCAGCGGCTTCATGGACGGCATCCGGGTATGGGACCTGGCCGAGGGGGAACAGATCGGCGCGTTCGACATAGGCGACGGATACTTTGTGAAATCACTTGTGGCCGGGCTGGTCGAGGGGCGTCCGGTGGTGGTCGCCGCGAGCACCGAGAACGTGCTGCGGGTGTGGGATCTCGATGCCCTCGTCCGGGGCGACGAGCCCTTGATCATTCAGACCGGCTTCGTCTGTGCCCTGACAACGTCGGTGCTCGGGGGTCGTCCCGTCGTCGTCACCAGCCACTCCAAGGAACTCATGCCCACGGATCTCATTACGGGAGAGGAATTCCTCCGTTTCTGGGACCTGGTCACGGGACGCGAAATCGGCCCCCGGGCATCCGATCCGGCACCGCCGATCAGCGGTGACGACGAAGAAGAGTCAGGGCTCTGCACCAGCCTCAGCTTCAACACCCAGGCGAAGTTCCTGGTCACGGATCCGGAGTGGGAGCGCCCGATGGCCGTCAGCGCCACCTCGTACGAGGTGCACGTTTGGGACCTGGCCACGGGTGAGATGCTCGGTGAGCCCGTGCTGGGCGGGTTTGCGGACACGGCAGCCACGGGGGCGCTCGACGGCCGTCCCGCCGCCCTGATCAGTAGCCGTGAAGGGGCCGAGGTGTGGGATGTGTCCACCCGCGAGAACCTTCGCCCGCCGCTGATCGGACACCTGGGCGATGTGCGGGGAACGGCGATGCCGGTGCTGAACGGGCGCCACCTCGCCGTCACCGGTAGCGACGACAGGTCAGTGCGGATCTGGGATCTCGACAACGACGGGGAGGTGGGCAGTTGGCAGGCCGATCATCTGAGGTCGATGGGCGGGTTCGTGACGGCCCTCGTGGACGGCCGTTCCGTCATCATCAGCGGCGACAGGGACGACGAGGTGCGGATCCGAAGCCTCGACGACGGAGCACAGATCGGGGCCCCACTGCCCGGCCCTGCCGGCAATGTGAGGTTGATGACGGTCGGGATGGTGGAGGGACGACTTACTCTCTTTACGCGCGACCGGGACAGGAATGTGCGGATCTGGGATCTGGCCGACCGCAAAGAGCTGCACGGGCGGACGACGCGGGAGTACGGCATCGACGGCATCGCGTTCTTCGGGGTCGTGCAGGACCGCTTCGTGGCCGTGACCCGGGAAGGCCGGGTGTGGGACCTGACCACGAACAAGTGGACCGGCGTGCAGCCGAAGCAGCGCCGCGCCCACGCTCTGGCCCTGGAGACGCTGGAAGGCCGCGACGTCATTCTGGTCAGCGACGAGACGAGCACTGCCGTGCACTTGTGCGACCTGGCCACCGGTGAAGAAGCCGGTCCGCCTCTGGTGGGCCACACCGACAGTGTGTGGGCAGCGGCGACCGGGATACTGGACGGCCGCCCCATCGTCGCCACCGGAAGCGATGACAGAACCCTGCGGGTGTGGGACGCGAGCACGGGGCGGCAGATCGGTCAGTACGCCTTTCCGGCCGGCGTCTGGGATGTCGCGGTGGCGCCGGACGGGCGGCTGGTGGCCGCTTTCGGTTCGGACATGGCGGTGCTGGCTCCGCGCTGATGACGCTACTCACCTGATTGACATCCGACCACGGGAGGAACATGGGCGACCTGAGGGACTCGGCCGATGAGTATCAATCGCCTGAGACAGCCGACATGGTCCGGCGCGCCGTGGACACCTCGCTGTCCACGACTGATCGGATAGACGTGGCCGAGGCTCTGGCCCGGGTTCCGGGACACCGCGAGGACGGTGCCGCACGTCTGGCCCACTTCGCCGATGACACCACTGCGGGTGAGTGGCCGAAGCCGTGGCTGCTCCGGCTGCCGACGCGGCGTTGGACTCGCACGAGGGATGACAAAGCGCAGGCCCGAGTGCGTGCTGCCGCGGCTCTGGCAGGCGTGGACGGGCACCGCGAGGCCGGCATCGCGCTCTTGAGGCGTTTCGCCGAGGACGCCTCGCTCGGTGACGGAGATCGCGTGGCCGCGGCCACGGCGCTTGTCAGCGTGGCGGACCACCGCGAAAGCGGTGCGGCGCTGCTGATCCGTTTCGCCGAGGACCGCGCGTTCAGCGGCCACTACCGCTTCATTGCGGCCAGAGCTTCGGCCGAGCTGGACGAACACCGGGACACCGGCGCCGCCCTTCTGATCCGACTGGCCGACGACACGGCCATCGGCCTGGCCGACCGAGTCTGGGCGGCCGTCACGGTGGCGGCTCTGGACGGGTACCGCGAGGCTGGCGCGGCGCGTCTGGTCCGTTTTGCCGAGACTCCCCCGGTGAAGCCGACAAAACGAGGGTGGACGCGTCGGCGCCGCGAGGCACAGAGTCTCCTCGACTACGAGGACGGCGGCCGGGTACACGCGGCCGGCGCCCTTGCCCGCATGGACGGCTACCGCGATGTCGGCGCCGCGTTCCTCGCCCGCCTCGCCACCGACCCAGACCTGGGTGACACCTGGTGGCAGGTGAGAGCGGCCGAGCAACTGCTCGGCCTCGACGAACACCGGGAAGCCGGCGCCGCCCTGGTGGCCCGGCACGTTCGCAACACCGGCGTGCACAGCAGGCAGCGCCTGGACGCAGCCCGGAAACTGATCGGCATAGAGGGCTGCCAGGCGCTCGGCGCGACTCTCCTGACCCGCCTCGCCCATGACACCACCCTTGACGCGTGGCAGCGAACCAGCTCGGCCGGGGCCCTGGCGGCCGCGGAGGGCTATCGCGACGCCGGCACCGCGCTCCTGACCGACCTCGCCCACGACACCAGTGCCTACGGCAGCCTGAGTCGATGTGCGCTCCAGGAGTTGACGCGGGTGAAGGGCTACCAAGAGTCCTGCGCCGAAATCCTGACCGCGTTCACCCAAGACCCCACCATCAGCGAACTCGACCGCGTATTCGCGGCCGGGCAACTGACCGGCATGTACGGATACCGGGAGGCCGGCGCCGCCCTCCTGATCCGCCTCGCCGAGGACAGCACGGTCACCATCCGAGGCCGCGTAGACGCGGCCAAGGAACTGGGCTGCCTGGACGGGTACCGGCCAGAGGCCCTCCGCCTTCTCACCGCACGGATCTACGGTGCCGACCCGGAAAACGCCGCCCAGATCCGGGTCCACATCAACAACGTCAGGAGAGCGCTCGGCGAGGAGAAGAGCCGGGACGGCGAGGCTGGCGAGGCACCTCACCGGTAGGAGACTCTCCAGGCATGTCAGCCTGACACACCGCACCGGCGTCACGGCCACAGGGCGAGCAAGCTCCGCGTCACATCTTCGAGCGACGCCAGAACGCTGAATATCTATACAGGGTGCTCTTAAAGTCAGTAGCCACATTCACAAGGACAGTAGCCACGGGCACCTTGGCTCGAAGGTCGGCGTCCGCTGGCGCCCACGTGGCGCCGTTACGGTGTGGCCGATTCCTCGCGTAGCGTCGACTCTCAGGAAGGCTCGGCCGCTGCGGCATTGACCGCTTGCTTCTTCAGTGCCTTCGCCGAAACGGCTGCGGCGGCGGTGGCTGCTGTTACGGTCCTCACCGCAGTCTTCACGTCGCGGAGTTCCCGACCGGTCATCACGGCGGCCTGCGATTCGTTCACGCCGTCAGCGACGATGGCGGCCAGGCGCCGGGCGCTGTCGGCGCGGAGGTCCTCGATCTTCCCGGTCAGCTGCTCGATCTCGGCGTCGTTGCCCGCGATGTCGGCGGCGTGGTCGGTGATCCTTTTTCGGCGCGCGGCCTCAAGGCGTCGGCGTTCGGCATCTTCGGCTTCCAGAAGCTTGGCGGCGTGGTCGCGTGCCTGCTTGCGTGCCGTGCTTGGCGAGGTTCCTGAGGCCATGATCACCACGCTAACCCGGTGGCGGTCTATGCACCGTGCCGGAGTCGGGCTCATGTAAGTTCCGGATTTCGATGCCCCTTTCTGGATCCCGCTGTCCTCTCGACGTCCCTTGGGACACGGCGTCCGGAACGCCAGGTCACCCGGTGTGGCCCGTTCGGGTGAATCGGTGGTCGTTGCTTTCCGTCTACCTGTCTGTCGAGGTCACGGATGAGGCCACCGGGCCGTCGCCGCCGGTCAGTTGCCGGGCCACGTCGCGGGGTACGCGCACGCCGCGGGTGCGGAGGTCGGTGATGAAGCGGGCGGAGAGCGGATCCGGTTGTGCCTGCGTCACGGCGATCAGCTGCCTGACCCACTTGGGTGAGAACGATCGGATTGCGGCTGGAAGGCCGGCGCTCACCGCGCTCACCGGGGTGACGCAGACCCCCAAACCGGCGGCGGCCAGTTGGGGCGCGGCTGCGGTGATCGAGGTGTTCATCACCGGTTCGGGCCGCACCCCGGCCTCGGCGAGCGAGCGGTCCAGCCAATCGTGCAGTCCGTTGTCCGGCGCGAAGTGCACCAGCGCCGCCCCGTTGAGTTCCTGCAGATGCACGGTGCCCGGGCGGGCCAGACGGTGACCGGCCGGCGCTGTCAGGACGATCTCCTCCTCCGCGATCAGGCTCGTCTCGTAGCCGTGGGGGACCGGCGCGGGGAGGAGCACGATGTCCGCTGCGCCGGTGTCGATGAGACCGAGCAACTCGGTGAGGACGGCGGACTCGCGCAGGCTGACGACAATGCCGGGGCGTCTGCGGTGCCAATCCCGCAGGACTGGGGCGACGAGGGCGACGGTGAGGCTCTGGGCGCATGCCACACGCAGCCTTCCACCCGTGCCGTCGCCGACCGCGCGGGCCGAGTGCACGGCTGACGCGGCCGCCTCGAGCGCTCGACGGGCATGCGGGAGGGCGGCGTTGCCCGCGGGAGTCAGGCTCACCCCGCGCGGACGGCGGTTGAGCAGCGCGGTGCGCGTCTCCCGTTCCAGCTCGGCGAGCTGGTGGGAGACCGCGGGTTGTGTCAGGTGCAGCAGGCGTGCGGCTTCGGTGATTGATCCGCAGTCGGCGACGGCGACCAGGCACTCGAGCGCGCGAAGGGATGTCATAAACAGAGTTTATGTCAAGCCTCAGAACTATGAATCCCGCGATGGGATCGTTTGCCGGCCGCTGGTTGCTGATGACCGTAGGCGCCCGCATCGGGTGCCGTGGACGGAACGCAACCCAGGAGGTTCGACATGGCGCAGATTTTCGTGACCGGCGGGTCGGGATTCATCGGCCGGGTACTGATCCGTCGGCTCGTCGCGGAGGGGCACGACGTCCGAGCTCTCGTCCGGAGCGCAACAGCAGCGGACGCGGTCGCGGCTCTTGGCGCCGAGCCGGTGCGAGGGGTGCTGACCGAGCCTGACACCTGGCGGCACGCGGTGTCCGGCAGCGAGGTGCTGTTCCACCTGGCGGCCGAGACCGATCTCGACGCCGACCTCGCCCGGCACCACCTGGTGACCGTCGACGGGACCCGGGCCGCGCTGCAAGTCGCCCGCGAGGCCAAGGTTGCCCGCTTCGTGAACTGCGGCAGCGAGGCCGCCCTGCTGGCCGGCGACCCGCTCATCGACGTCGATGAGACAGCGCCCCTGCGGCCGGACTCTCCCGCACCGTACTGCGCAGTCAAGGCGCAGCAGGAGGCCATCGTGCTGGCCGCGAACACGCACGATTTCACCACGGTCTCCATCCGCCCCAAATACGTCTGGGGCCCCGGAAGCCCCGTGACCGACGGCTTCGCCGCTCTGGCGAAGGCCGGGCAGTTCTCCTGGATCGACGGGGGCCGCCACACCACCGACATCACGTTCGTCGACAACGCCGTCGAGGGCCTGCTCCTCGGGTGGCAGCACGGCATTCCCGGGGAGGCCTACTTCGTCACCGACCAGGAACCCGTTCAGTACCGCGAGTTCATGCAGACCGTCTTCGACATCTACGGCGTCGACACCCCGATCCCTGACATCGACCTCGACACCGCGGCCCAGAGCGTTCCCGTGCCGGCACGCTGGTTCATCGGGCAAACCTGTACCTTGCGCACCGACAAGGCCGTCGAGGACCTCGGCTATCGGCCGGTCGTATCCCGGATGGCAGCACTCGACATCCTGCGCCGCTCCCGACAGCCCGAGACCACATCCACGGGCCGCTGACCCGACCTCACAAGACAAGAGCACCCGTGAGGATTCAGACCAAACCTCACTGCGAGGCGGGTAGTCCGATCGTGTGACCGGCCTTTCCGTCCGGACCGATGGCCACCAGACTGCCGCGTATGGAGAGCTCACGGACGCCCACGATCCTCGACGACGGCATGAGGCTGGCCATCGAACACCTGCTCGTCGATGAGTCTCCGGCGGGCATGGACGTCACAGCCGAACTTGCCTCTCAGGCTGTGGCGTTGCTGCGCGCCGACGAGTACCACCAGCCGCTGGCTGGACGGATCGCGAAGATGCTGGAGGGCTCGGTGCTGGGCAACCAGTGCTTGGTCAGCGTCGCCCATTGCACGGCGGTTTCGTTCCTGCTGGGAGAGATCGCGGAGACCGCGCTTCCCAACGCCGTCCATGCCGGAAACCTGGCCGGCGTCTTCCGCACGCACTACTTCGCTGAGTCCTAGAGGCCGGCGGGGCCAGCCCGTGGTTCTCAGCCTATTGCGCAGTCGTCTTCGCGATCTCTGTCATGGCCGACAGCAGTCCCCGCCCGATCCGGGCAGGGACTGCTACTGCGGTTTCAGGTCAACGCCGGGGAGCGCGCCGCGGTCCGGCGGAGTTGGGAAGCAGCGCGGCCAGGAACGCACCGAAGTCGTCGCTGCGTTCGGCGGCGGGGTCGAGTTGGAAGGGGATGAGCTGAACCGGGCCGAAGACCGTGCGGAGGATGTGCGTGACGTGCTGGGCATGCAGCAGACCGCCGCTCGGTGCGCGTCCGACAGCGCGGGTGACGATGGCCTCGCGCCGATCGGCCTGCTCGGACGGCCTGGGTAGGTCATCCATCGAGAGTTTGGCCGCCGCGCCGGCCGGGACGGTAACCGTGCCGACCCAGAACTCGCCAGTGAACAGGACGGCCGAGGGACGGTCGGCGCGGGCCAGCTGTGCGATCAGGTCGTGGTCGATGGCGCCCTCGGGCATCGGCACCAGCCTGGCACCCCCACTGCCCGGCACGAACCACAGGGCAGGGACTGTTCCGTTCGCACGGAAGTGTTTCTCGGCCTCGGCATGCATCGCGGTAGCGAGCCCGTCGAGTTGTCCGGCGGTGATCGGCATGTCAGCCAGCGTCCCGCAGGTCACCATGCGCGCCGGGGAGGTCCGGGCTGTCCGGGTGGGTGTCGCCGGGCGCCTCATACCGTTGGGTGGTGGGGTTCCATATGGCCTGAGCGATGAGGCGGTTGACGTCCTCGACGGCTCCGGGTGTTTCCGGGGCCGCGCTGACCCATCCGTTCGGAGTCGAGACGGTGTACCAGCCCAGGCGACGGCAGTCGGCCACGCCTGGCATGAGCCCGGTCCAGGAGGTGCGGCAGTCGTGCAGCGGACCGGTGGAACAGCCACTGTCCATGGTGCAGCCGTCACGGCGTTGACGGCCGCTCTGGCTGCACCAAGCTACGCAGCAGCCTTCAGCGTGCGACTGACCGATCGGCACCTGGCAGTCCGGGCAGGCAGCGTTGATGTCCGTCGCATCGGCCGGCGGTACTGTGCCTTCGGATGCCGGGCTGGGGCGCACGGCCGCAGCGGGGCTGCCGGCTTCCAGGGCGAGGGTGAGCAGGGCGGCGAGGCCCTCGGATCGGATACTGGTCGTCAGATCAGTGGCCGGGTGCAGGTTCGTGCCGCCCTGTTGGAGGCGTTCGATACGGGTGCGACGCAGCAGTTTGATCGGGCCGCCGGAGCCGAGGCCGGCGGCAGCTGTGACGATGGCTTCGACCGCATTGGGGTCGGTGGAGGGACGTGGTAGGTCCTCGAAAGGCATGTCGAGCAGCGTCCGACCGCGGATGCCGGGTTCGGACTCCCACGCCTCGCCGGTCACGACGATCCCGGCAGCGTCGGTCTGGTGAACGAGGGCCGCCAGGGCCTCAACAGGCGGCACACCCAGGGGCAGGCCTAAAAGTACGCTGTGCCCGGCGGCGGGTACGAGCAGTACAACCATCTGGGCGATGCCGAATTGGCGGTGCATGTCCTCGGCGTAGGCGTGCAGTTCGCAGGCCTCCTGATGTAGCTGCTCACGACTGATCGTCATGGAGGGTTCCTCTTCTTCTCAGATGCTGGCGGTAGGTCGACGGGTAGTTGCGATGCGGGCACGCGCTTGGCGCGTCAGGTGCCAGCGGTCGAAGTCCGGCGGAGTCTCGTGGTGAGCGGTGCGCAGGTGGTGCTGCTCGAACTCCTGTAGTCCGTGAGGGCCGCCGGCCTCGTCCGCGGTGAGCCAGCCAGTGGCGGCGCCGCAGGCGCAGCACTCGGACAGCGCGAAGCAAACGGGGTCGGGCTCTGGGCCCGGGTCCGGAGTGTGCGCTAGGCCCTCGGGAGTGACGAGGCAGCTGTGGCGGACTATCCGCCAGAGTCGGAACCCGACGTTCGTCTGGTTCGGGTGGGCGTCGCGGGTGTGCGCGGCGGTCCAGGTTGTGCTGACGGCGCCGAACCACCAGCCTGATCGGGCCTCGCACAGCACACACTCGGCCAGCGAGCGGATCACCAGCGCCCCGGCACGCTCGAACACAGGCGGTTCAGGGGCCGTGTAGTCGCCGGTCATGACGTCGCGCTGCCTCGACTGGTGGGCAGGAGCCCGGTCAGCCATGCAGCCAGTCCTGTGAGCTGTGGGGGATCTGTGAACCCCGACTCAACTGTCGGCGACAGCTCGGCGGTGCGGTGGGCGCCGGTGCGGATGTCGCTGCGCAGGGACATGGACACGTCGCGGTCCGGCCACACGGTGAGCGTGACGATCGAGTGGGTCATCTCGCCGACCACTCGGGCTACTGCCGGCCTGAGCGGCAAACCTGGCGAAACCGCGGGAAGCGGCACGTCGTATTCGACGTCAGCCATCCGGCTCATCGCTGTGATGGCTACGGCGACGGCGCCGATCCTTTGCGCGTGCTCGCGGATCGCTGCTCCGGTTGCCTCCTGTCCGATGCCCTGCCGGACGTCGACCATCTCGGGTACGCCGTCGGTGGTGAACAGGACCACCTTGATCGGTGTGGCGCCGTGTGCGTGCCAGTGAAACTGGGCGCCTTCGTGCCACTGCCGACTGGCCCAGGCCAGGAAGTCCGGCGTCAACATGGTCATGACAAAGCCTTTCTCATGTTCGGTGGCCCATCCCTCCAGGGCCCTGGGATTCGTCGCACGGTTTCCGGGGCCGTCTCAGGGGCCGCCGGGTCGCGATGCGGAGGGGTCGTGAGTGCGCGGCTCGCTCAGCAGCGGTGCGGCGGGGGGAACTTGTCGGGATCCAGACCGATGCGGCTGGCTATGGCGCGCAGGTCGGCGATGACCGCTGGGATGGTGTCGGCGGCCTGGTCGAACAGCTCCGGGCTGTCCAGGGAGACGTGGATGCCGGCCATCGCGAGGGCCAGACGAATGTGCTGCTGGCCCCGCTCGGAGGGGCTGGCCGTTGAGCTCCAGACCGCGGGGACGGCGAAGGCCTCATCCTTCGTCGCCTTGTCTGCGGCGATGCGGTGAGCGATGTCGTGGACGAACATTCGCCGGAACAGCTCGCTGGTCGCGGGCTGCCAGCGGCCCTGGAACAACGCCACGCCGAGGCGGTCGACGTCTGGTGCGTCGTCGTCTGCATGCACGGTCGACGGTGCCAGGTCGGGTTCCGGCGTTGTGTCGCCGAGGGCGAACGCCGCCAGGACCTGCTCGCCGATGTGCCGTGTGGCGTGGATCTGGCAGCCGCCCGGCAGGCGGATGCGGATCGGGAAGGCGGGGTCTTCAGCGTCGTCGAAGTGCGCCTGTACCTCGCGGCGCCCATCCGGGCTGATCCAGTGTTCCGCGGTCTCGGCCCGCCATCCAGCGGCGGTCAGCAGGTCCGAGCCTGCGACCGCGTCGCTCTCGTAGAACGGGAAGCGCGTAGCCTCGGCGTCGTTGGCCGCTGATACCGCCAGGACCATCCGCGACGGCAGCAGCGGAGTGGTCGCCGTCCAGGCGAGGCGGAAATGAGGGCCCGGCCGTGACGCTGCGGCGAAAACCAGCCGGACCTCGGCGCTGTCGCATTGCACGTGTACGACCAGCGACTTGTTCGGGTTGGCCAACATGTGGGTCTGCCCAAGTGTGCCGACCAGGATCCATCCGCAGCGCAGCAGTTCGTCGATGAGATCCCGGACAGACTCAACTGCTGCGGACTGGGAATGCGTCGAGCGGCCATCGTTCGAGTTCACTGCTTCACCAGCCCGCGCGCTGAGTCGGGATGGCGGCTTGTCGGCTGCTCGGCGTCGGCTCCCAGCCACGTCGCCGCCCCAGCGATCGGACTCGGTCGGGGTCGGTGTGTACGGCGATCCCGCGCAGTGTGACCAGCAGTCCCTTGGCCAGGGTCAGGCGCAGGCGGGCGGCGTCGTAGCCGACCGCGCCGTGCAGCGCGATGTCGCGCACAGGCCCGAAATCGAAAGTGTGCGGGTCGCCGACGTATCCCCGGACCCCGGAGACCGACCACTTGCGAACCGACAGGAACACGAAGCTGTGTTGCCGCAGGTTGGGGCACTGCCGAGCCGCCAGCGGGATACAGGCCCGGCATATCGGCGGGTCGGAGGTGTCGTAGGGGGCGCCTTCGCCGCGCACGTCCAGGTAGTCGGCCCAGACGGTGGCCGGGACCATCCACACCTCGCCGGCCCCTCCGCAGACCTGGCATCCGCCGCGCGCCATCACCTCGCGTTGCCTGGCCGTGTGCAGCGAGGCGAAGCGGGGTTGCCCGATGCCGGGACTGTTCGGCATGCGTCCCCACAGCACTCCGTACGCGCGGTCTTCGGGTCGCTCATCGGCGTAGGCAACGTGCCGTGCTCCAGTGACGACGTGTTCGCGCAGCCGCAGGTCAGGGTCGCCTGTGATTGGGGAGTCTTCAGAGGACCAGGCCGCGATGTACGGCACGGTCAGGCCTTTGTAGACCAGGCGTGGCTGTGCCGACTGCAAGGACTCGGGACTGCTCGGCCCGTGGTCGAGATTCATTGCAGACTCCTTGACAAAAAGTTGATTTAGTGGGCGCAGTTCGGCGTTTCCGACAGACCGGTGAGTGCGTCGGCTCTCAGGTTTCAAACAGGCTATGCAGGTGCGGACGTCGGTCCGGGAGCGATTCCCGCAGGTGTTACGGGGTGCCTTGCATATCGCGCGCGGCGGCGGGGCGGGCCTGGGTGCGGGCGGTGCCGGGGTATTCGAAGTACACAGCGACTTCATCGTCGCCAACGTCGACCATCAGATTGTTGTCGAAAAGCTCATGCTCGTCGGTAAGACCGTGGAAGGACTTGTAGTCGGCTTCGGCACCGTAGAGCATCTTGTACAGCTCGACGTACGGCGCGGGGGTACGCAAGGTGTAGGTGCGGCGGGTTGTGGTCGTCTCGGACCACTTGTAGCTGGCCATGGATGTGCCTCCTCGGTTGACTGGCCTTTCGGGGACCACGTCTGCCCGGGCAGAGCTCTGACCAGAGGTCGCGGAAGCCACGGGCGACGGGTGCAGAGTTCACGGCAGCAGCAGGCGTAGCCAGCGTGCGGCGGGCGGCGGCACGGGCGGGACGTCCGGGTGCGGCGCTATACGCACGACGCGCCTGTCCCCGGTCAGCGACAGCCGCACCAGCGGCGCCGTCACCACGGGGGCGGTGTAGGCGGCGACGGTCACGATGCCCGGGTGTGCGTGCCGGTCGGCGCCGGGATCGGCGCTGCTGGCCAGGGCGGCGGGGTCGGCGCACACCACGTGGTCGAGGTTGACCTGGACCGGCAGTGACAGCACGGCACATACAGCATCGTGCTCTCTGGCCGCCTGCGCGAGCTGCTCGTCCGCGGGTCCGCCGGCCAGACGGTGGGAGACCTCGCCGGGGACCGGTATCGGCTCGGACATCACGCCGTGGACGTCCAGGAAGGTCAGACTGCCGGTCCCCGTCGGCGTGCAGGCTCTGCGATCCACACCGCTAAGTCCGGTAGACGTGGGCAGTGGGGAGACAGAAGACGGGTGGTCCGCGAAGGTGTGCTCGGCGGCGGCGTGCATATCGTCGACGGTGCGCTTGAAGACGTCTGGCTGCATGGCAAGTCCTTTCAATGTCTATGCGGCTGGCGGCAGTGACCACGCTTGTGGGCTACCGGCGGTGACAATCTGGTTCGAGCGGCTGGCTGGTCAGTCGCGAGAAGAGCGGCGGTCCAACACGGTCTGCGGGTCGGCCTTTCCGGCCTCGGCCAGCGCCAGCAGGTCGGCCGTGATGCGGCAGACAGCGAAGGCGCTGCTCGGCGTCTTTCTGCCATCTGGGTGCTCCTGGCGTGGTGGTTTTCACAGGGTGTTGCTGTAGGCGGTGACGGCGGCGAGCATGGCGGCGGTGTCGTCGCCATCGGGCCTGCCATCGGGGCCGGGGTAGACGTCGATCGGTTCCTCGTCGCCGGGGTATCCCTCCCAGACCCCGGGGTAGTGCAGCGCAGTCCAGGGCTCGGCTGGCGCGTCGGTCAGGGGCAGGCACGCGTCGACGTCGCTGATCAGAACGGCGGAGCCGTCGCGCAGCAGGATCGCGATGGCGGCGCAGCCTCCGGCCAGGTACTCGACGTTGGGCTCGAACCCGGCGTCGGTCAGGGCATCGAGCACGTCGCGGCAGGCAATCTGGGCGGCAGCGAAGGTGAAGTAGTCGTCGCTGGGTGCGGTGGCGGCGGACATAGCAGGGGCCTCCTTGGACCTGAAACGAAGGTTTGGGGAACGACGTGTCGTGACGGATGCGGTACGAGGTCAGTGCGTGAGGACGTAGGCCAGGGCGGCGCGCAGGACCTTGTTGCCGCCCTTCTTGCGCTCCCACCAGTGGTGGGTGTGTGCGGCCCAGGGGTGGGCGGCGACCGTCGGGGCGACGGCGGCGGTCCAGCCGCCGGTCGGCAACCCGGTCCAGGAGGCGAGTTCGTGACGCCTGCCGTGGACGTGCCCGTCGTCGGCGGTCAGCAGGACGCTGACTCGGTCGCAGGGTTCGGGTATCAGGTGCAGCCGTAGCGCCGTGCGCGAGTCGCCTGTGGGCTGGCCGGGGTGGCGCTGTAGGTATCCGGTGAACCAGGGCGCCGTTTCGGCGCTGGTGTGGACGGTGTCGATCTGGAACCAGGTACCCGAGGGCGGTATCGGATCGGTGTCGCGCAACGTGTCCATGTCAGCCTTGCCCGTCGCGAGCAGCCGGGATTTCGTTGAGGTAGCTGCTGATCAGCCGCTTGGCCAGGCGGGTGTCGTTCGCGGTGACACCGGGCGGCAGGTGCAGACGCATGCTGCGGTGTCGGGGCAGCGGGATCGTGAGCTCCTGGCCGCCGTCGTGGGCGGGCGTCCAGCCCGGCCCGAGCCCGGTGCCGGGCTCGGAAGGAGCGGCCTGGTGCCATCGTTCGGGTTCGGCAATGTAGCTGGAGAACAGGATCAGGGCTTTGCGGAACGATGCGACGTACTGGCGGCGGGTCGCGGTCGATATCGTCTGCCCTTCGGCGTCCTCGAAGACCGCGACGGCGTGGTCGGCGTTGAGCGTGGTGACGTCGGCGGTCGCGTGCTCGGGCAGGGCCGACAGGACGCGGTTGGCCCCGAGGCGGTAGGAGGCGGCGGTCGGTTGGGTGAGCAGGCCGGCGCGGAAGGCACGGTCGAGGAACGCGAGCAGGTCCGCGGTTGTCCGTCCGGGTGCTTGGGTGGTCGGGCCCGGAGGCGGGGTGGCGGTCATCGTCGGGATGTCCCTTCGGCTTCGGTGGTCGGGCGGCGCCGTGTCAGCCAGCCAGCGCGAGGGCGGCGATGAGGGCGGCGGGCGTGCGCGCGCTGGCGGTGATCGTCTGGCGGTTGCCGTCCGGGCGCGGGTGAGCGAGGGTCCAGCCGCCGTCGCCGCCCTCGCCGTCGGGGTCGCTATCCGGTGTGGTGAACACCGCCCAGCAGGCGTCGTCGCCACTGGCCCACTGGTACTCGGAGAACGTTGTGGTGAATGCCTCGTAGCGCTGCAGACGCCATCCACCGTTGATCAGCAGATCGCCTGCGGCCTGCCCGGTCGCCTCGTCGCCAGCGGCACGGGCGGCGGCGGCCACGACCGGGGCGTCGAGCCATCCGGCGATCACGTACCAGACGAGGCGGTTGTCGTCCCGGAGCGCGGTGGAACGCAGTTCGACCACGATGTCGCCAGTGTGGTGGGCCTCGGCAAGCGCCTGGACATGTCCGTCGGGGTCGGTCAGGATTCGTATTCCGGCCAGGTGGGCGGGGGGCTTCTCGATGGACTGCCGGGCCCACCCGGCATCGATGAGGGCGGCAGCCCAAGCGGTCAGGGTGTCATCGGTGCTGGTGTTTGCGTCGGGCATTGCGGTGTTCACGGTTGGTCGGTCCTTAGCTGTGGTGCGGATTTGGTGGCGGCGCGCATCACCTAGCGCTGTGTTTCGGCGCGGGTGGCTAGGCGGAGGGGACGTGCAGGATCTGGCAGGCGCGGCGCATCAGGTCCTCGGCGAGGGCGAGCAGGTCGGCCTCGGTCGGGTGCTTCGGGACCTTGTTGTGATTGCCGAAGGTCTCGAAGTGGAAGTCCTCCGGCGGGGTCTCGCAGACCTTGGTCCACTCCAAGGCCGGCGTGAGGACCTCGGCCAAGGCGAAGCTCTGCTGGCGGTAGGAGTCGTGGGCGACGCGGGCCCGCACGGTGTGCTCGCCGCAGTGCCAGATCCTGGTGATCCGCGATCCGCCGTTGGCGGTAGTGCCGATCGCGGTTTCGAGTTCGGTGATTGCGGTCATGGTCGCTTCCTTGTCAGTCCGGTCGGGGTACTCGATCGCCGCCTCGCTGGTGGGCGATGTCCGGTTGCGGGCCGCGTCGAGTCGGGCTCTGGCGCGACCGGGCCGCACGGCAGTCGGGTCGTCCAGGGCGGTCAGGAAATCGGCGACGGCGCGGCGCAGGCGGTTGGTGTAGTTGTGCCGAGTGGCGGCCGCCACGTGCGGCCAGAGGCAGTCGGCGTGGTCGGTGACGAGTTGGTCGACGTCCGGGGTGCGCATGTCGATCGCCTGCGGGTCAGCGTCGGCGTGCTGGGCCACATGGCCGAGAAAGGTAGTGGCGACGGCGGTACAGCTGCGCTCGGTGGTCGTTCCGCCGAAGTCGGCACGGTCGTGCCACCAGGTGATCAGGTCAGCGGCCGAGGGACCGTGTGGCGCCGGTAGCGCGGTAGCAGCGGCTCGCATGGCGGAGCTCACTTCTCGCGGGTGGTCTGGGCGGTGACCGGCGCGGCGTCATCGTCGGGTTCGCCGACCTCTGCGGTGAGACCGAAGGCGGCGATCACGGCGGCGGGCGCGTGAGCGTCGGCGGTGGCTTCGGCTGCGACTTGGTCGGTGCGCCGGATGTGCCAGCGTCGTTCGTGACCGAGGGGGGCGCCGTCGATGCTTTGGCTCCAAAGCCCGTGTCCGGCGTGGATGAAACTGGCGTCGCGTTCCCCGCATGGGCTGGCCCAAGTCGAGCCCGATCGGTGGGTCGGCGCCCAGTCGGCGGGCCGCAGGTGGTCGCCGAGGCTGCCGTGCACGTGCTCAGTGGCGGCGTTCGCGGCGACGACGGTGGCGTTGGGCAGGTTGGTGGCGGTGACGTGCCACGGTTCCGCGTCGGGGGCGGGATCTGTCTGCTGCAGCCAGATGTACAGGTTCATCCCGTCCAGTTCTCCGGCGGTGATGGTGACGTGCCGCTCGGGGTGGGTGAACACCAGGACCGGAACGCCTTGGGGCGACCAGTTGGTGTCGGGCTGGTGCCGCCAGCCGTCGGCGGACAACTGGTCGGTCAGCTGCTGCATCTGGCCGAAGGAGATTCCGAACGGCGAGTACAGCGGGTTGGCAGGGACCTTCATTCGTAGTTCCTCTCGCGGGGATGTTGTCGGGTTTTGAGGTGCAGTGCGGCGGAGTCAGGCGGACATGGCAAGGGCGGCGATGACGGCGACTGGGGTGTACTGGCTGACCTGGGTGACAGCGCTGCGGGACGCGCCATGAACGTCGGTGTGCCAGCGGGTGACGGTCCAGCCACCGGAGTCGAAGCGGTCCTCGGCCTCCCAGAGGACACGGCGATGGCCATCGGCAGACTCCCACTCGACCTCGATGATTCGCCCGTCGCGGTCTTCCTCCGGATCGGTGGTCAGGTCCCAGCCCTCAGTGATCAGCAGCGCTTCGAGCAGGCGGGGTCTGATGTTCTGGCCGAAGGCTTGCGCCAGGTGCGCATCCTCATCGGGTTCTGATTCGGGTCCGTTGGCGGCGCTGACGGCGGCCAGCGCTGCGGCAAGCGGCACCTCGTGCAGGTCGGTCATCCAGGCGGGCCGTGGTGCCGGTCCGGTGCGGATGGCCTCGGCGGACAGCCGGGCGATCACGTGGCCGTCGGGAAACAGGGAGGCGTCAAGGCGCAGTCGCCCTTCCGGGCATTGCAGTTCGTGGATCCGGCTGCGCCACTGCGGCTCGGTGTAGACCTCGCGCACGTACGTCCAGCCCTCGGCGGTCAAAGCGTCGGTCAGTGCGGCGAGGCGGTCCGTCGTGGTGGTCATCGGGTTCTCCTTGTTCGGGGCGGGGCGGGCAGATGCCCGGCCCGGGCGGTGTCAGCGGGAAGCGGTGATGGCGGCGGTAGCGGCCTTGGCGATCGCGGAGGCGGCGGTGGCGGGGTTGGTCACCTCGAGCCGGGTGGCTCCGGGGTAGGTCGCCGATCCGTATCCGTCGAAGTCCAGGTGGAGGACCGCGCATCCGGCCCACTTCAGGGCATTAACACGCTCTACGGCGGCGTCGGTCTCGTGCGGCATGTAGTGCAGGTCTGAGGCGATGACCAGCAGGCGTCCCGCGCCCGGTTGAGACAGTTGCAGGGCGACGTCAAGGGCGTCGATCGCATCGCCGAGGGCATGGCCTCCGCCGCTGGCCTCGAAGCGGGTGACATGTGCCGGGGCGCGGCCGGGCCTGGTGATAGCGGTGAGGCATTCGTCGAAGGCGACGGTGGCGGTACGCGAGTCCCGGTCGGTCATCGCAGCCGCCTTGGCCAGGATCCAAGCGGCCGAGGCGATGGGCCGGGTGGCGGCGGACATCGAGCCGGAGACGTCGACCGCGATACCGACTCGCAGCGGCGGGGTGGGCGTGGCTCGGCGGGTGGTGTGAGTCCAAGGCAGTGCGGTCGGTGTCGCCCCGGCGGCGCGTTGGGCGTCACGGGCCATGGCCGCGCGCATGTGCAAGCGTCCGGGCGGAGCGGCCGAGGCGGTGACAGTCTCGACTCGTTCGCGGTAGGCCGCTGCTCGCAAGGCGCGGGCGAGTTGGCCGGCGGCGGCCTTCTCCGTCTTGGTGGGGAGCCTCGAGCCGATCACCGGGCTCGGCCGCACGATGCCCATCCCCGAGTTGCCTCCCGGTTGGAAGGGCCCTGCGTTGGGGGCGAACACGGCCTCGGCGGTATCCTCGGCGCGGCGGCGCCGTGACGCCTTGGCCTTCTTGGCTTTGATCCGCTCGGCGGCCTGGTCCTCGTTCTCGTCTTCTTCCTGTTGTTCGGCTGCGGCGCGCGCGGCCTCGGTGGCGGCGATGTTCGCCCCGGTCCGACCGATCGCCCCAGCGATCGCCCCGCCGCTTGTGACGCTCTCCTCGTGCGGTTCGGGTTCGGCCGCTTCCAGGCCCATGGCCTCGCACCAGGCGCGGCCCAGGGCCAGCATGGTTTCGGCGTCTTGGTCTTCGGTGTCGTGGGCGACGTTCCAGATCTCGGCGAGGGTGGCCAGGGTCTGCTCGCCGAGGATGGCGGCGACTTCCTGCTCCAGCTCGGCGGTCTCGGCGGGTTCCAGGATTCCGGCGTCACGGCGAGCCAGGACCAGGGCGGCGGCAGAGGCGGCCGACCAGGGACTGTCTGGGGGCGTGGTGCCGAGGTCGTCCAGGATCAGGGTGGTCGCCGCCGATCGCAGGTACCGGGCATCACCGGGGCGGCGAGTCAGGTGTCGCTTCTCGGCGCGGGAGTCCTCCAGCATCATGGCCACCGCGCAGGCGGCGCTCAACCGCTCGGTGAGGGTGGTGTCTTCGTCCCACCGGGTGAAGGCGGCGTGCGCGCCTTCGTGGCAGAGCACGCCCCATGCGGCCGGGTAGCGGTCCTCGTCGCCGAATATCGCCGGTCGGATCGTGGCCGGGTCCAGCCCGCCGAACAGCTTCCGGTCGATCTCGACCTCGTGCTCGGTGCGGAAGAAGGCTCCCGGTGCGCCGGAGCGGGTGGGTCGCCGTGTCGCGACGAGGCAGTCGTCGCGGTCGCCGAGTACCGGGAACCGGGCGGTCAGCTCAGCGTCGATCCTGGCCCACTCGGCCAGCTCCGCCTCGGCGGCATCGCTGAGCCGAACAGCGGGTCCTCCGTCGTCCGCCCAT
>NZ_JAACYW010000118.1 GCF_015356825.1 Catenulispora rubra
CCAGATCCAACACGCCGTAACCACTGGAGAGCCGGATGACCGTAAACGGTCACGTCCGGTTCGGCGGGAGGCCGCGCGGAAAAAGGACCTGACCAGTTCAGGAACCTCGCCGCGCGGCCGACCCAACATCGTGGATGAACGGCTACGGCAAGATCCGGCGTTGTTTCGAACGCGACGGCCAGGTCGTCGACTTCTACCTCTACCTCGCCGCCGCGTTCGTCACCGTCCGTGCCCTCATCCGGGAAGCCCGCACCCGCTACCGATGGGACACACGACCCACCACTCGACGCCTGAAATGACCCCTATCCTCGGTCGCTCTTAGTCGCGGTGAAGGTTGATGGTGAGCGTTTACCGCCGCCGCTGAGGAAGCGTTCCACAGAACGGTGCCCGCATAGCTTTAGGTAGACGAGTCCAGCGCTGTCTCCCGTGGCGCGGTCGAACCGGTTGCTGCCGGAGCTGTCGCGCTGCCGCAAAGTGGGGAGATTCGGGCGTTATGGCCACCCGTGTGGCGCTCGGTGTCGTGCGGTCGCGATGGCGTGCTGGCGACGTTCGTGGCCGATTCGGCCATGACGGTGCAGGCGGCTTCAGCCCGGGCCGAAAGAATACTGATACGACAGTATTATGCGAATCCAGCCCGAGCCTTATGCCGGCGGCGTGAGCGGCTGGTAGTACCGCACTCCGTAGAGGTGCCCGCTGGTGATCATCACCGTTACCTCGAGGACTTTGCCGCTCGCGTCGGTGATGGTGCGGAGTGTGCGCATGACCGGGATCTGGTCGGGGAGTTCGAGGGTCTGGAGTTCCTCGGTTGTGGGCTCGCGGACTTGGATCTCGTCCATGAGGCCGCTTTGTTGCCAGCCGAGGGCGGCCAGGACGGTTGGTTCGGTTGCCAGGTCGCGGTGGTGTTGGGGCTGGTCGAGGGCGGTGCCGGAGATGACTGAGTCCGGGTAGTACGACCACTCGATCTCGACCGGCTCGTCGTCGCGGAGCATCAGGCGTTTGCGGAGGAGGGCGGTTTCGCCTTCGGCCAGGCCGAGTTTCTGCGCCGCGTCCGATGGTGGGCGCTCGGGGCCGATGTGCAGGATCTGGTAGGTGATGGTGCTGGCCGGCGGTTCGAGCTGGGAGGTGGCCTCGCTGATCCTGATGCGGTCGCCGCGGATGAACAGGGCCTTGCCTCGGCGGCCCTCGACGAAGCCTTCCGCCTTGAGCATCGCCACGGCCCGCTGGGCGGTGTTCGTGGTGGTGCCGTAGAGCTCCTTCAGGCGCTCGAAGGTCGGCAGGGTGCCGGTGATGTCGCCGGAGAGGATCTTCGCGCGCAGGTCGGCGGCGATCTGCGCGGACTGGGGACGGTTGTCCACGCGCTTCATGAGTCGCAGGCCCCTACTTTCATCAGTTCCCTTCCATGCGCACCTCAGCGACACAGTAGCAGCACTACGCCGGTATGCGGTGTTCGAGGGTGGGACGTGGCAAATCCTCCGTTATCCTTGTCGGGATACTGTTAAGTCAGTAACCTGAGGTGCGCCTCTGCGATCGGAAGTTAACGGCGCGTCACGAGATCGCATGGCACGTTCCGCCGAAAGGAGACCGAAGGTGCCTCGATTCGAGTTGAAGTCCGCAGCCGACCTCGCGGTGGGGGATTGGGCCCACATCGACGGGGCCTGGGTGCGGGTCCTGGGATGCGTGACCGATGCGAGCGGGTGGACGCGCGTCACCCTCGACCGCTTCCCGCTGCCGGAGACGGTGGTGCATCGGACCGTGGAGATGCCGTGGTCGCGAACCCAGCCAGCGGGTTCGGCATGAGGCGGCCGGAGGACCTCAGGGCCTTTCTGGCCGAGCACAGCGACGGCCGGGTGATCGGCCGGGTGCCGGCGATGTTCGGCATCGCCGTGACGCCGGCCGAGGCCGAGTTCCAGCGCCGGCTGCTGTCCGCGGGCCACTCCAGCAGCTACCTGGCGGTGCTGGGGCTGGCGGCGACGCTGACCTTCGACGCCGGGGAGTACTTCCCCGCCGGGGAGGAGGTGCGCCGCGACCAGAGCGAGTGGCACGGCTACCACCGGGGCTTGCAGACCGCCCTGGCGTGCCTGGTCATGCACGAGACCGGCAGCAATCCACGCCAGGCCGCGCTCCAGGTCGCCGAGCACACCGAGACGCTCATCCGCTGCCGGTGGAACACCCGGCCGACCAAGGCGGGTGAGTGAGCCGTGGATATCTGGTCGAAGGAGTTCGCCGGCCGGCCCGAGTGTCTGGCCGAGGCCCGCCGCTTCACCTGCGCCGTGCTCGGGGACTGCGACGCGGCGCACACCGTCGCGCTGATCGCCGACGAACTGGCCGGCAACGCCATCAAACACACGGCCAGCGGTCGGCCGGGAGGGGAGTTCGTCCTGCGGCTGGTCCGGTTCGCCAACCGCTGCCTGGTGCGCGTCGACGACCAGGGCGGGCCCTCGACGCCCTCGGTGCGTGCTCCGGCCGACGAGGACGAGTTCGGGCGCGGCCTGAGCATCGTCGACATGCTCGCCGCCCGCTGGGGCGTCGACGGCGACGAGAACGCCCGCTCGGTCTGGGCGGAGATCACATTCGAAGAGGCACCGGCGATATCGGGGCCTCCGGGCCCCACCGCCGACCTCCCCCAACAGTTGAGAGCCAAACGAAAGGTCGGCATGACGACGGACGACTGGAAGCGTTGATGGGGTTGCACGTCGACGCCGGTGCGGAACGGGCCTTCGCGCGGATCATCAATGGTCTGCGAGCCGCACGCTTAGAAGTCGGGCTCTCCCAGAACGCGCTGGCGGTGGGCCTGCCGGTCCGGGGCAGAGCGGTCTCCGAATGGGAGACAGGGGCGATAGAACCCACCCTGGGGCACCTGATCCAATGGTCCCGCGAACTCGGCCGACGGCTGGTGATCATCGGCCGGGACGGGGAGGTCCGCAACGGTCCGCTGCGCCAGCGCCCCGGCGAGACGTGGGAGTCCTTCGAGCGGCGGCGGTTGGCGGTCCCGTTACGGAACCGCCGGCTGGCGCTGGGGATGGCTCAAGGGCAGCTCGGCGAGCTGGTCGGGGTCAGCCGGGACTCGATCCAGCGGTGGGAGCTGGTCCGGGTGCCGCCGCGGCCGATCGCGCACGTCGTGTGGGCGCGGCAGCTCGGCTACTCGCTGGATGTGCGGCCCATCGCCGAGATCGTTCCGCGCCTGCGGCGTCCCGGAACCGGTTTGCCCGGAACCGCTTTGCCCGCTGGCGATCACGACTTCTACACACGGCAGTATGGGCGACGGAACAGGTGAGACCGTCGCCATGTCCCCGTAAGCGGACATGGCGAACGCCCCGGAGCCACCATCCGGGGCGTTCGCGCTCGGGTGTCAGCTAGCTCATCTGTCCGCCTTCGAGCTTGCTGAGCATGGTCTTCACCTGGTTGATCGGGATCGAGAACCCGAGGCCGACGCTGCCGCCCTGGGAACCGTAGGCGCTGGTCGGCGAGTAGATCGCCGAGTTGATGCCGATGACCTGGCCCTGGGAGTTGAGCAGCGGGCCGCCGCTGTTGCCGGGGTTCAGGCTGGCGTCGGTCTGGATCGCGCTGTAGGTGACCTGGCTGCCGCCGGAGAACCGGCTCGACGACCCGCTGCTCACCGTCACCTGGCGGTTCAGGGCGCTGACGATGCCGCTGGTCACCGTGCTCTGCAGGCCGTCGGGGGAGCCGATGGCCACCACCGTGTCGCCGATCTGGACGTTGTCGCTGTTGCCCAGGCTGGCCGCGGGCAGGCCGCTGACGTTCTGGGCCTTGATCACCGCCAGGTCGCTGCCGCTGTCGTAGCCGACGATGGTGGCCTGCGTGGTCTTGCCGTTGTTGAAGGTGATGGTGATCTGGCCGTTGCCGTTGGCCGCGTCGGAGATCACGTGGTTGTTGGTGAGGATCAGGCCGTCGGAGCTCAGGATCACGCCGGAGCCGACGGACTTGCCCTGGTAGGAGTCGACCGCGACCTGTACGACGGTCGGCAGGGCGGCCTTGGCCACCTGTCCGACCGTGGTGCTCGGGGTGCCGGTCTGGTTGCTGACCGGGGTGTTCACGGCCGTGTTGTTCAGCGGGGTGCCCGACGAGGCGGTGTTCGAGGAGTTGTTGTGCGAGGTGATGCTCCCGGCGATGCCGCCGGCGACGGCCGAGGCCGCGATGGTCCCGGCCACGATCAGGGCGAGGCCCGTCCGGCGCTTGCGCCGCGGCCGCTGCGGCGGTTCCGGCGAGAAGGCCGGTATCGCCGAGTAGCCCGGGCCGCCGGGGCTGCCAGGGCCTCCCAGATGGCCCGGACCGCCAGGATTGGCGTAGCCCGGCGTCACCGAGGTGATCGGGGTGTACGCGGGCATCGCGCCCGAAGAGGTCGAGGTGGCGGACAGGTCCGAGGAGGCAGCGGAGGCGGAGGAGCCGGACGGGTCGGAGGGGGCCGACGAGGAGGCGTGGGCCGGACCGAGCACCGGCCCGGAAGACGGGTGGCCCCACGGCTGCGGGTTGCCGGCGGCGGGCTGCTCCGGCTGGTACGGGTCGTGCTCGAATCCGGTCATGGTGTAGACGATGCGCCGGGACGATGAGAGTGCCTTGCCGAGAGCATGAGAATCGGTGAAGAAAGCCGTGAAGCAGACGGCCCGATTCCTAAGGAACTACCGGTGCCTGTCTTCAGGAAGCGAGTTGTCCGAGGTCACGGCCGCACGCGATCATCATGCGATGGACCGCGATCCGCTCGGCGACGCTCGGACCCTGGTGCACGACCGTTATCCACAGGCTGTGTATACCGTTCTGGCGGGCAACATCTGACTGCGCACCGCACCGCACCGCACCGCAGGCTTGGATCCGGACCGCGTCCGGAGGTCACGGCACGACGACGGCCACCCGGTCGCCTGCCACCCTGTCGCCGACCCGGCCCCACGCCGCACGACCTCGCCCTATTGCCCGCCGCCGCCCGGCGAAGACTCTTGCAGCGCAAGCGGATTCGGGAACGGCGGCCAGAACGGCAGCGGCCGCGGGCCGAGCGTTTCGGCGTACGCGTTCTCGACCAGGGCGCGCATGAAGGCGGCGTGACTGGCCTGCTTGCGGAGCCGCTCGGCCCGCGCGGGATCGAACGGCACCCTGCCGGGCCAGCGGGCGGCGGGGACTTGGGGAGGCGAGGGAACATCCTGATATGACGGGTCGTCCTCGGCGTCCAGGGCCTGCGCCACCGACTCCAAGGCGTCCAGCATCCCGCCGGACATCACCGCGTCGATACCGGTCTTCTGAACGGGATACGGGATCTCGGCCCACACTGCCCGCGCGCAGCCGTCGCCGAGCACGCCCCACTTCTGCGAGATCGCCGCGACCATCGCCAGCCCGCGCCCGGACTCGCAGTCCCATTCGGCGTCCTCGTCTATGCCGTCGACCACCACGTGCGGCACGGTGGGCGAGCCCTCGTCGTCGACCCGCACCTTCCAGCGGTCCGCGAAGGCCGCGAGGTGCACCACGAACTGCCCGCCGGGCGCGCCGCTGGCGGTGTGCACGATGGCGTTGCCGGCCAGTTCGGAGACGGCCAGGACCACCAGGTCCGCGCCCGGCGCGTCGCCGAGCACCATCTGCGTGAACTGGCGGACCTCGGCGAGGTTCTCGGCCAGCCCGGGGAAGGAACGAGACCAGTACGACAACGGGGGCCTCCCGGACGGTGGGGAGGGGGCGGTTCCACCCTCCCGTCAGCCAGGCTAGCCCCCAAAGCGCCCCTCTTCAGGGCATTTCAAGGAAGTTCCCTTATTTGGATGATGCTTCCTCATCCAGGTTTAGCGGGGGCAGCCGCGCGAGGTCCATCTCCACCCGATTGATGAGTCCGATCGCCTCTTCACCGTATACGGCCGACTCCTCGAAACGTCGGAACTGCGCCACGTGTGTCGACACCTTGTCAGGCTGCGCCATCAGCAGCTCGCCGGTGAACATCTCCACGGCGACCTCGCGGTCGTCGTACAGCGTGAAGGTGACCATCGGCAGCCCGCGCATCGCCGAGGTCCAGGGCAGGATCCCGACCCGCACCCCGGGATGCACGGCCATCTGCCGCAGCCGGTCGAACTGCGCGGCCATCACCGTGAGCTCGCCGGGCCAGGTGCGCAGCACGCCCTCGGTGATCAGGAAGGTGAACTCGCGGCCGTCCTCGAACAGCACCGACTGCCGTTCGGTGTGGGTCATCGCGGCCTTGCCCACCTCGCGCTCGGACAGCCAGGGGGTGAGCCGGTTGGCGTCGCGGGCGTACTCGGCGGTCTGCAGCAGGCGCGGGATGATCGAGTTCGAGAACGTGGACACCGCCGAGCAGACCCGCTCGCGGTCGGCGATCTGGTTCAGCAGTGTCAGGCCCTTGCCGTAGCCGCGGTTGCTCGCGGCGTCCGCGGCCGCCTGGCCGAGCAGGTCGAACAGGCTCTCCTGCTCCTCGGCCGGCAGGTTCAGGGCGGTGACGATCCGGGCCAGCACGTCCCGGCTGGGGACCATCTTGCCGTGCTCGACCTTGGACACCGCCGAGGAGGTCACAGCCGCGGCGGCCGCCAGCTCGCCGCTGGACAGCGCGCGCTCCATCCGGAACTGCCGGATCCGGCCGCCCAGCTTGGCCGCGTATGGACTTCGCACCGCACTCATACCCATTGGTTCTACACCACTTGTGAGGAATCGGTGACCGATCCGGCAGGATCAGTAGCCGGTGGTCACCTGTATGGATTGTGTTGGACTGGGCCGACGACCCGACGTGCGCCTCGTCCCCCCGGTGACCGGCGGTCCTCGGCCCTCCGGCGCGGCTCGCGCCCCGCCGGCTCAGCCGGTTCCTGCCCCGGCCGGGGCCGGGATAGACGCCATCGGACGCCTGTCACTCGTAAGAAGCCCGGTGACCGTCTCCAGGTCGAAATCGGCGCTGGCCGCGTAGCCGTCCAGCACGGCGGCGTGCGCGGTGATCTCGTCGGCGCGGGAGAGCAGCAGTTCGCCGGTGAAGGTCTCCACGGCCACGGCGGCGTCGTCGTGCAGTGTGAATCCGTACAGCGGGAACACCTCGGAGACCGCGGCGGAGTCCGGCACGATCCCGATCCGCACGCCGGGCAGCGCCGAGAGCACGCGCAGCCGGTCGGCCTGGGTCGCAGCCAGCGTCGGCGGGCCCGGGCACAGCCGCAGGGCGCTCTCGGTCAGCAGGAACTCGAAGCTGCGGCCCTGTTCGAACAGCACGCCCTGGCGCTCCAGGTGCAGCGCCGAGGCCCGGCCGAGTTCGCGCTCGGACATCCAGGGCGTCAAGCGGGCGGCGTAGCGGGCGTAGTCGGCGGTCTGCAGCAACGGCGGGATCATCGACGTGGAGAAGGATCGCAGGACCGTGGTGTTGCGCTCGCGCTCGGCGATGGCGTCCAGCAGCGCCAGGCCCCGGCCGTGCCGGCGCCGGTCCGCGGCGTCGTCGACCGCGCGGGTGAGCAGGTCGCGCAGATCGGTGCGGTGCTCGTCCCCGAGGCCCAGGACGCCGAGCACCCGCTCCAGAACCTCTGTGGAGGGAAGCATCATGCCGCGCTCGATCTTCGACACCGAGGGTTGGGTGACACCGGCGCGGGCGGCGACTTCGAGTCCGGACAAGCCGAGGTCCAGTCGGTGCCGACGCAGGCGCCGACCGAGTTCTTCAGCTAATACGCTGCGTGCTGGGCTCATTCCCACAGTGTGGCCGCCACCGCGGAGGATCTGGGAGGGTTTCCGGGACTAATGCCGTGTCTATCACCCGGTCGAGCTACCATCATTCAATGCGATCTTGGATATCCGGCGAGGGTGGCGCCGGACCGAGTGCTCATCCATAGACCTGTTCGGCCTTCACTCCGGTCCGGTTCGCTGTAGTTTGACGCTCGTGAGCGCCGCATGAGTCCGGCCGCCCTCGTCACCGCCTTCGGGGTGGTGTTCCTGGCCGAACTGCCGGACAAGACCGCCATCGCCTCCCTGATCCTGGGGACCAGATACCGCCCGTCCTGGGTCTTCGCCGGAGTGGCGGCAGCCTTCGTGGTGCACGTCAGCCTGGCCGTCGCGGCCGGCTCGCTGCTCACGCTGATTCCGCGGCGTCCGTTGGAGGGCATCGTGGCGGCGTTGTTCCTGGCCGGCGCGGTGCTGATGCTGCGCAGCCACGGACGCGAGGCCGGTGAGGAAGAGGCCGAAGAAGTCCCGGAGCTGGCCGCCGGTGCCGGGTTCGCCAAGGTGGCCGGGACCGCGTTCGGCGTGATCATGGTCGCCGAGTTCGGGGACCTGACCCAGATCGTGACGGCGAACCTGGCCGCGAGCTACGCTGACCCGCTCGCCGTCGGCCTGGGGGCCACGCTCGGCCTGTGGGCGGTCGCGGCGCTGGCCATCGTCGGCGGCCGCGGGCTGCTCAAGGTGCTGCCGCTGCACCTGATCGTCCGGCTGGCCGCGCTGGTGATGATCGTGCTGGCCGGCGTCAGCCTGTGGCAGGCGGTCGCCGGCTGAGCCGGTGAGGGCCGGTGAGGGCCGGGCGGCTGCCTTCTCAGGAGGCTGCGGCCGCCTTGTCGCGTGCCTCCAGGACGTCAGCGAGCTGACGCAGTCCGCGCGCCAGATCCGCGCCGGTCGGCGTGCGCTCGGTGTCCGCGAAGCGCTGGATCAGCAGGCCGGCCATCAGCGAGTACAGGACCGCGCCGGCTCCCAGCTCCAGGTCCGGGGGAATCTCGTCCTCCGGGATCCCGAGGATGAGGTTGGCCAGGCCCCTGCGGGCCTCCGGGATCGCGTTCCGGAACATCTCGCGCGCCCCGGGGATGTGGTCGAGCTCGATGATCAGCTCGAAGCTGGCCATCCACAGCGACTGGTTCTGGTCGAACGTCGCGGAGACGTCGTCGAAGACCCGGGAGAAGCGCTCCTGGACCGACAGTTCCGGTCCGGCCTTGGCGAAGGCCTGCTCCAGGTGGTCGCCCCACTCCCCGATGGCCTGGAACATCGCCTCGTTCATCAGCGCGTCCTTGGACCCGAAGTGGTAGCCGATGGCGGCCAGGCTCACGCCCGAGGCCTGGGCGATGTCCCGGGCGGTGGTGCGCGAGTAGCCCTTCTCCAGCAGGCACTTCTTGGCCCCGGCGAGGAGGTCGTCACGGTTGCTCATGGCGCGAGTCTACCCGAGTCTTAGACGGATGTCTTGTACGAGAGTCTTGAACAAAAGTCTTGCACGATCGTCCAAGACGGTTGTACGTTCGTCCCATGACGACGACGCAGAACGCTGCAACCGCTCCGGCCCCGCGGGCCGGCCGCAAGGAATGGATAGGACTCGCCGTACTGGTCCTGCCGTGCCTGCTCATCTCGATGGACATGTCGGTGCTGCTGTTCGGCCTGCCGTTCATCAGCGCGGACCTCAAGCCGAGCGCGACCCAGCAGCTGTGGATCATGGACGCCTACGGCTTCGCCCTGGCCGGTCTGCTGATCACGATGGGCGCCGTCGGCGACCGGATCGGCCGGCGCCGGCTGCTGCTGACCGGCGCGGCGGCGTTCGGCGCGGCCTCGGTGGTCGCCGCCTACTCCGGCAGCGCGGAGGTGCTGATCGGCGCGCGGGCCCTGCTCGGGGTGGCCGGGGCGACGCTCATGCCCTCGACGATGGCCTTGATCCGCAACATGTTCCACGACCCGAAGCAGCGGCAGACCGCCATCTCGCTGTGGACCGGCGGCCTGATCGGCGGGGTGACGCTGGGCCCGATCGCCGGCGGCGTGCTGCTGAACCACTTCTGGTGGGGTTCGGTGTTCCTGATCAACCTGCCGGCGATGGCGCTGCTGCTGGTCCTGGGCCCGCTGCTGCTGCCGGAGTACAAGGCCTCGAAGTCCGGCCACCGCTTCGACGTCCTGGGTTCGGTGCTGTCGATGGCGGCCGTCTTCCCGGCGGTCTACGGCATCAAGCAGCTGGCCGTGGACGGCTTCAGCGCCACCGCCGCCGGGGCGCTGGCCTTCGGGGTCGCGCTGGCCGTCGCCTTCGTGATCCGCCAGCACATCGCGAAGAACCCGCTGATCGACATGGAGCTGTTCCGCAAGCCGAGCTTCCGTGCGCCGATGCTGGTGAACCTGTGCGGCAACTTCGTCCTGATGGGCTTCAGCCTCTTCAACACCCAGTATTTGCAGTCGGTGGCGGGGATGCGGCCGTTCACCGCCGCGCTGTGGTCGATGGCCGCGATGCCGTTCATCAGCGTGGGCATGGGTGTCACCGGCGCCCTCACCGCCAAGGTCCGCCCGGGCCGGATCATCGGGGTCGCGTTCCTGGTCTCGGCGGCCGGCGCGCTGGTGCTGACCCTGGCCCACCCGGGCAACCCGATCATCGTGCTGCTGGTCGGCGCGGGTGTCGCGGCCGGCGGCGTGGTGGCGGCGCAGAGCATCGTCGGGAACATGGTGATGGCCGCGGCCCCGGCCGAGCGGGCCGGTTCGGCCTCGGCGCTGAACGAGACCGGTGCCGAGCTCGGCAGCTCGCTGGGGATGGCGCTGCTGGGCAGCGTCGGCGCGGCGATCTACCACCACAAGATGGCCTCAGTCAGAATCGCCGGGGCCGCCGGGGTCCCGGACGCGGCGGTGCGGGCCGGCCACGAGACCATCGGCGGCGCGGACGCGGTCGCCGGGCAGTTCCCCGGCCCGGCCACCCACGCACTGCTGACCACGGCGCGGGACGCCTACTCCTCCGGCCTGCACACCGCGGCCGCGGTCGGCTCGGTGGTCCTGGTGCTCACCGCGGTGTTCGCCCTGCGGGCCCTGCGCAACGAGCCGGTTCTGCCGGCGGCTCCCAAGAAGGAGAAGAAGGACAAGAAGCAGAAGCACAACAAGGCGGCCAAGACGGAGGCGTCCCTTGAGCTCTCCCCTGACTACGCCGCAACCGTCTGAGCGCACAAAGACGTCCGCCGGTCTCCGAGGGGGGAGATCGGCGGACTCTGCGTTTCCTCCGGCGGAATCAGGCCTTCAGCGCGTCCGTGACGGCCTCGGCGACCGTGGTGGTCGGGCGGCCGATCAGGGTGCGCAGGGTGTCGGTGACGTCGGCCAGCGCGCCCTCGGCGATCTTCGAGTCGGCGTCGGCGAGGCCCTTGGACAGGAAGTCCGGCAGCCCGAAGCCGGCCAGCGTCCTGCGGTACTCCTCGGGGTCCAGGTTCACGGCCGCCACGTCCTTGCCGGCCTGGCGCGAGACCTCGGCGGCGATCTCGGCGTAGCCGTAGGCCTTGTCACCGGTCAGCTCGTAGGCCTTGCCCTCGTGGTCCTCGGTGGTGGCGACGACCGCAGCCGCGGCGGCGTAGTCGGCGCGTGAGGCGAACGCGGTCAGGCCGGAGCCGACCGAGCCGATGATCGCGCCGTGCTCGACGGCGTTCGGCAGGCTCGCGGTCAGGTTCTCCCAGTACCAGTTGTTCCGCAGGAACGTGTAGGGCAGGCCGGACTCCTTGATCGCAGCCTCGGTGTCCTTGTGGACCGAGGCGAAGGGGATCGGGTTGGTCTCGGCGTTGGGGATCGAGGTGTAGATCACGTGCCCGACGCCGGCCGCCTTGCCGGCCTGGATCGCGGTCAGGTGCTGGTTGAGGCGGTCCTCGTCGGAGCCGCTGGAGGAGATGAAGACCCACTTGTCGGCGCCGCGCAGGGCTTCGGTCAGGCCCGGGACGTCGGCGTAGTCGCCGCGCACGACCTGCACGCCGCGGCCGGCGAGGTCCTGCGCCTTGTCCGGGGTGCGCACGACGGCGCGGATCTGCTCGGCGGGCACCCCGCGCTCCAGCAGGTCTTCGACGACGAGCCGGCCGAGGTGGCCGCTGGCGGCGGTGACGGCGATGGTCATGAGGACTCCTCAGGGTGTGGCGGCCCGAGCGGGGCGCTTTCTCTTGGTTAGTGCGATCCCCACAGTGGCACTAACTTTTGGAAAGTGCAACCCGGAGCGCAGTGCTTCCGTTCGGAAAGTGCGTGAGGTACCGTGGAGGGCATGAGTACGCGCGCCGCGACAGCCGACCCGGAAGAGCGCGCCCTCGACCTGGCCTACGACGTCCTGCAGGCGCGCTGTCCGTCGCGCCACGCGCTGGAGCACGTGACCGGCCGCTGGGGCACGCTGATCATGATGGCCCTGCGGGACGGCCCGGTCCGGTTCAACGAGCTGCGCCGCCGGGTCGACGGGGTCAGCGAGAAGATGCTGTCGCAGGGGTTGCAGGCCCTGGAGCGGGACGGTTTCGTGGCCCGCGAGGTGCAGTCGACGATGCCGCCGAAGGTCGAGTACCGGCTGACGGCGCTCGGCGCGGACACCGCGAACCTGCTGAAGGACCTGGTGACGTTCCTGGAGGCCCGGATGCCGGACGTCGAGGCCGCGCAGGTGCGCTACGACGAGGCCGCCTCCGCATAATCGGACGCGGTGATCCACACTGGGCCCCATGACCCGACACGTGGAATTCCAGCGCCTGCACAACTTCCGTGACCTCGGCGGCTATCCGACCGCCGACGGCCGCGCGACCAAGTGGGGCGTGCTCTACCGGTCGGACAACCTCCGGAAGCTGAGCGAGTCCGCCGACGTGGAGCGCTTCCTCGCGTTGAACGTCGCCACGGTCGTGGACCTGCGCTATCCCTGGGAGATCGAGCAGTCCGGCCGGGTGCCGGACTTCCCGGGCTTGCGCTACGTCAACCTGAGCATCGAGCACCAGCCATATGACCAGGGCGCGTTGGGGGACGACTTCGATCCGTGGCGCTTCCTCGCGGATCGCTATATGGAAGTCGCGCAGGACGGCGTCAAGGAGATCCGCGGCGTCCTGGAGGTCATCGCCGATCCCGAGTCCGAGACCACTGTCTTCCACTGCGCCTCCGGCAAGGACCGGACCGGCATCATCGCCATGCTCGTCCTCAGCCTGATCGGAGTGTCTGAGGAGAACGTCGTGGAGGACTTCGCCCTGACGGAGTTGGCGACCGAGCGGTTGATCGCGGACTGGAGGGCGTTCTACCCGGGCCGCGAACTCACGTGGTCCGCCTATGCGCGCGCGCCTAAGGAACCGATGGAGCTGTTCATCACTGATCTGAAGTCCCGCTACGGCTCTGTAGAGGGCTACGCAGAACAGGAACTCGGTGTCGACGACGGTCTGGTCGCCGCGTTGAAGGCGAAGCTAGTCGACGTCGAGGGCTAGCTCGATCGACATTGGGACGAAGCCGTAGCGTTGGTAGAAGCGGATCGCGGCGCTGTTCGCCGTATACGCGGAGACGTGGAGACGTGCAGCGCCGCGTTCTTGTCCCCAGGCGATGAAGTCCTCGACCAAGCGGCCGCCGATCCCTTGTCCTCTATAGGGAGTCGCCACGTGTGTGCTGACCAGTTCGGCGCGCGCCGCGGTCCACATGGAGGACGCCGGGCTGAACGTGCCGATCAGGTGCCCGACGACTCTGCTCTCTTCTATGGCGACCAGTACCAGGGCGTCCGGGGCCGCGATGAGCCCGGCGCACCAGGTGCGATTGTTGTCCCGGGGCCAGTCCGGGTCGCGCAGCCGATCCCGCGTGAGGCCGTCCTCGGCGAACAGGTCGGCGCTGTCGTGGGTGAGGCCGTCCAGATCGTCCAGGGTCGCCGGGCGGATCTCGATGTCGGTCATGTCCGGGTGATACCCGTCAGCTGTTCTCCACGACCATCCGGACGGCCAGTCCGAGCATGACGGTTCCGGAGATCTGCTCCATGCGCCGACGCACCTTGCGGCGGCTGAAGAACGTGCGCAGCCGCTGGACGCACCACACGTAGAGCGAGTAGTAGAAGACCTCGTACACGGCCCAGGCGGCGGCCAGCAGGACCATCGTCACGAGCTTCGGGGCGTGTGCCGGGACGAACTGCGGCAGGAACGACATCGCGAAGATCGCGGCCTTCGGGTTGGCCAGGTTCGTCAGGAGCCCGGCGCGGTAGGACCACAGCGGTCCCCGGGTCCGTGCGTCGCCGTCGGCCTCGTCGGGCTCCTCGGCGCCGTCGTCGCCCTTCATCCGGCGCGCGGAGCGGAAGGACTGGACGGCGAACCACACCAGGACGCAGGCGCCGACGACGCGCATCCCGTCATAGGCGATCTGGGAGGCCGCCAGCAGTGCGGTGAAGCCGAAGGCGGCGGCGCATCCCCAGACGAAGACCCCGCTCTCGTTGCCGAGGACCGTCGCGAATCCGGCGCGCTTCCCACCCCGGATCGACTGGCGGATGATCAGCGCCGTGCTCTGTCCGGGCACCGCGGCGACCGCCGTGCAGGCGATGAGGAAGGGCAGCAGGGTTGCCAGCATCTGTTCATCGTCGGCACGTGCGGTGGCGGCGGCAAGCGGATTTCGTCCTATCCCGCTGCGTGGAACGCCTCAACGGCCCGCTGCACCCGCAGTCCCGCGGCGAAGTCGGCCAACGTCGACGGCCGGCCGCGGACCGCGCCGACGAACTCGGCGAGGCGGGTGTCCTCGCCTCCCTTGGGCCCGGTGAGCTCGACCGGCTTCCAGCCGCTCACGTCGCCCACGGAGAGGTCGCCCCACGAAGTGATCCGGTAGGAGCGGTGAGAGCCGTAGAGGGTCCAGGCGTAGGTCTCCGGTCCGGCTGCGACGTTTTCCCGTGAGGCGGACGGGGATCCCGTTCGCGGAGAACAGTCCGGTCGCGGAGGTCTCTCCGTCTTCTCCGTAGGAGACCTCTGTATGGACTGTGGTGAGCGGTCCTACGACGCGGTCCGTGAGAAACACATAGTGGGAACCGACTTCGCGCAGGAAGCCGCCTTGCTCGCGGCCGGCGACCCAGCGGGCGTCCTCCTGGAACTCTCTGGGCCACTCTGGGAAGAGCAGCTGGATGTCCACGCTGAGGACGTCACCGGCTTCCCCCGCGCGCACCGCAGGGAGGACTTCCACTGCGGAGCTCCGGTCGGAGAGCATGTAGTTGAGCGCGTTGACCAGACCCGTGCGTAGTGGGAGGCGCTGCTATGTAGACGGCGTCGATGTCGTGGGAAACCGGCCTGCGGGAGGTCATGACCGGCACCGCGGGGGCGGCACGCGTCGCGGCGCCGCCGACCGACACGATCCTGCGCAAGGGTCGGTCCTCGCTCCGGTGGCGGAACGGGCTGACGGGATCCGGGGTGCTCGGGGTCGTCGCCGTGGCGGTGCTGGTGGGCACCTCGTCGGGGGCCGGATCCGTTGGCGGCTCCACGCAGCCCGCAGTGGCGGCGGACGCCGTGGTCACGATGGGGCCGGCGTCGGCGAAGACCAAGGTGGTGCTGTACGAGGACTACCGCTGCCCGACGTGCAAGGAGCTCAATACCGGGCTCGACTCGGCGCTCCAGCAGGACGCCGCCGCCGGGAAGATCCAGATCGAGTACCGCCCGACAGACCTGATCGACAGGAACGATGCGGCACGCGGCACCGGATCCGTGGCGGCGGGCAACGCCGTGCTGTGCGCCGCCGAACGCGGTGACTTCTACGCCTACCGCGACGCGGTGTACGCCCACCAGTCGGTGGGAGCCACTGACTTCTCCCAGTCGCCGGCACAGCTCATCGATGTCGCCCGCACGGTTCCGGGTCTGGACACGCCTGCGTTCGAGAAGTGTGTGGACGATCAGCCTTATGCGGCAGGGATCAAGCACAACCTCGACACCGCTATCAACACGGTGCGTTGCCCCGGAGTGCCTTGCATCGACGCTGCCGGAAAGCAGTGGAGTGGGTCGGTCGTGCAGGGCCAGGATCTGGGAGCAGCGGTCAATATCTGGTTGTCGCAGATCATTGCGTCGGCCTAGTTTGACGCGCGTGAGCTCTGACCCGAAGGCGATCATCGAGTCCGGATACGATGCCGTGGCCGCGGAGTACTTGTCCACGTTCGGCGAAGCCGTACCCGACGATCCGAGGGTCCGCTTCGTCGGCGAACTGGGGAACCACCTCGCCGACGGCGCCCGCGTCCTCGAACTCGGATGCGGCGCCGGCGTCCCCGCCACGGTCCTGCTGGCTCAACGTTTTGACGTACTCGGCGTGGACATCTCGGCCGGCCAGCTGGCGCTCGCCGCGCAGCGGGTGCCGCGCGCCGGCTTCCAGAAGGCCGACATGACGCGGCTGGAGCTGCCCGAGGCCTCGTTCGACGCCGTCACGGCCTTCTACAGCTTCAACCACATCCCCCGCGCCGAGCAGCAGCCGCTCCTGGCCGCGATCGGCCGGTGGCTGCGGCCCGGCGGCCTCCTGCTGGCCTCGTTCGGCCGCGGCGGCTCGGCCGACGACGTCGAGCCCTGGCTCGGCGTCCCGATGTTCTTCGCCAGCCACGACCCCGCGACGAACACCCGCCACCTCGCCGAGGCCGGTTTCGTCCCGCTGGTCGACGAGTTGGTGAGTATGGAGACGGGGCTGGGGCGCGAGACGTGGCAGTGGGTGCTGGCGCGCCACGGGGAGCTACGGACTCGACCGTAAGTGCTATCCCCGAGTGTCCGAACTCGATCACCCGTTCGGCGGCGTTCGGCCGGACGGGTGGAAAATGTGATTTCGATCGCGCAATTCGCCGGGTGCGACCGGGCCTCCGTGACAGTTCCGGAAACCGCGCCGGAAGCAGTGTCAGAAGCAGTGTCGGAAAAACAGAAGAGGCCCGATTCCCTGGTGATCATCACCGGAACCGAGCCTGACTTCCGACTCACAAGTGCGCGAGGGGGGAGTTGAACCCCCACGCCCTTTCGGGCACACGGACCTGAACCGTGCGCGTCTGCCTATTCCGCCACTCGCGCTCGCTCTTGCTGCACAAAGATTAGCACGCGGCGGAGGTCGCTCTGGCCAATATGGCGGCAGCCTCCGAGGCAGTGCTCATCACATCCCGGTACGTCCGGTGATCTCCCGGTTCGGCGCGTCCGAATCCGGTGGGAACCGGCGAGGGGTGTCGCACGTCCTTGTGACGAGAGGGTGTTCACCTCCCGGTCTCCGGCCGGCTTCGCGCTGCTCGCCGTCGCCGCTTTCGGGCGGCTCGCTGAGCTGCGCGGGCACGGCCGTGCGGCTGATCTCGCGGCGATGTGGGTACGCAGCGGGGGACGGGGTGGTTACGATCTCATCCGTAACAGGCACGCGGAGCGGACGTCGCAGGCGGCGGACGGTGCGCGTGACCGTGGGTCCGACGACGGCAGCGCCCCGGCGAGGGTGCGTTGCACGACAGAATGGTCTGCGAGGCCGGTCAACGCTAGGCTGGCGCGCCGGAAGGGGGTGTCCGTGGGAGTCCTACAGCGGTTCGAGCGACGCATCGAAGGGTTGGTCAACGGCGCCTTCGCCAAGGCATTCAAGTCCGAGGTCCAGCCGGTCGAGATCGCGTCCGCGCTGCAGCGCGAGTGCGACGACCGGGCGGCCATAGTCAGCCAGGGACGCACCATGGTGCCCAACGACTTCACGGTCGAGTTGGGCGGCGTGGACTACGAGCGGCTGGCGACCTACGCCGGTCCCCTGGGCGCCGAACTCGCCGAACTCGTCCGCGAGTACGGTGCGGAACAGCGCTATATGTTCGTCGGACCAGTCGAGGTGAAGTTCGCGCGCGCGGCCGATCTCGACACGGGGATGTTCCGGATCCAAAGTCAGGCGTTGGCAGGAGTGGTGCCCGTGTCTCAGATGCAAGGCGAGCCCCAGGGCTATGATCCCTACGGCCAGCCTCCCCCATACCAAGGCGGCCCTCAGGGCCCGCAGGGCCCCGGTGGACCCCAGGGCCCGGGCGGCCCGCAGGGTCCCGGCGGACTGCAGCCCGTGCCGCCGCCGAACCCGGTGCCGCAGCCCGCGCCGTGGGGTGCCCCGCAGCCGCCCCCGCAGGGGCAGGGCGGTCCCCAGCCCGGCTGGGGCGCTCCGCCTCCCGGCGGCCAGGGCGGCTACGACCAGGGCGGGTACGACCCGTACGGCCAGCCGCCGCCGCAGCAGGCCGGCTGGGGCCCGCCCGGGGGGCAGCAGCAGCAGTACGCGCCGCCGCCGCAGTCCCAGACCCAGTGCTGGGTGGAGATCAACGGCGCGCGGCACATGCTGACCAAGCCGGTCACCACCATGGGCCGGGGGACCGACGTGGACCTGCGGGTGGACGACCCGTCGGTGTCGCGCCGGCACGCCGAGATCCGGATCGGGACGCCCTCGTACGTCTCGGACCTGGGCTCGACCAACGGCATCGTGGTGGACAACCAGCACGTGACGCAGGCTCCCCTGCGCGACGGCTCGGTCATCCACCTGGGCACGACCACCATCATCTTCAGGCAACAGGGTTAGGGCGAGGCGGACCCACTACAGATGTCCCAGCTGACCCTCACGGTAATTCGGCTCGCCTTCCTGGTGCTGCTGTGGCTGTTCGTGTTCTCGGCGGTCGGGGTCATGCGCTCCGACCTCTACGGGTCCCGGACGAGCAAGCGCCAGCAGGCCAAGGCGGCCAAGGCCGCGGCCGCGGCGACGACCCAGGCGGTCGCCACCCGCGGCGGCGGCGCCCGCGCGCCCTACCAGCCCGGCGCCCGCCGCGGCGGCCCGCCCATGCCCACCCGGCTGGTGGTGGTCGGCGGCTCGCTGGCCGGCACCACCGTCAACATCACCAGCGGCCAGCAGGTGACGATGGGCCGGGCGCACGACTCGACCATCGTGCTGGACGACGACTACGCCTCCAGCCGGCACGCCCGGCTCTATCCGGACGCCTCCGGGCAGTGGATAGTCGAAGACCTCGGCTCCACCAACGGCACCTTCCTCGGGCAGACGAAGCTGAACGCGCCGACCGTGGCACAGATCGGTGTCCCGATCCGCATCGGCAAGACCGTGCTCGAGTTGCGCGCATAGGCATAAGGAGAGGTGCCAGATGGCTCTTGTGCTCAGGTACGCGATCCGCTCCCATGTCGGGCTGATCCGGGAGGGCAACGAGGACTCCGGTTACGCCGGCCCGCGCCTGCTCGCGATCGCCGACGGCATGGGTGGCGCCGCGGCCGGCGAGCTGGCCAGCGCCGTCGTGATGACGACGGTCTCGCGGCTGGACACGCCGGGCGGCGAGGATCTGCTGTCCGGGACCGGCGAGCTGCCCGTGATGCAGGGCGGCCAGCCGCTGCCCGGCGGTCCGGCGGCTTCCGGGCCCGCAGGCGTGCCGGAGAACGAGCAGACCCTGCACATCTCCCAGCACGACCTGGCCGCCCGTGAGTCCGGGCACCCGCACTCGGCCCCCGACCCGACGCTCGGCGAGCCGGACCTGGCGCTGCTGGGCGGCGCGGTGGTGGCGGCCAACGAGCGGCTGCGCGCCATCGTGGCCGAGCGCCCGGAGCTGGAGGGCATGGGCACCACGCTGACCGCGATGCTGTGGTCCGGCGGCCGCTTCGGCATGGTGCACGTCGGCGACTCCCGCGCCTACCGCCTGCGCGACGGCCTGCTGGAGCAGATGACCGCCGACCACACCTGGGTGCAGCGCCTCATCGACGAGGGCCGGATCACCGAGGAGGAGGCGGGGCACCACCCGCAGCGCTCCCTGCTGATGCGCGTCCTGGACGGCCGTACGCAGGTCGAGGCGGACATCGGCACCTTCGACGCCTACGCCGGCGACCGCTATCTGCTGTGTTCTGACGGCCTGTCAGGATTTGTTTCACAGGAAACACTGGCCGAGACGCTGGCCGCCTACGCGGACCCGCAGCAGGCCGTGGACACGCTGATCGAGCTGGCGCTGCGGGCCGGCGGCCCGGACAACATCACCTGCATCGTCGCCGACACCCTCGACGACGGGGCGATCCCCGGCACCAACCCGAACGAGTCCACCCAGATGCTGGGGTCGCTGACCCCGGTGGTGGTCGGCGCGGCCAGCGAGGGCGTGGAGCAGCTGCCCCGGTTCAGCACCCCGGCCACCGGCGGGCCCGGCCCCGGGGGCGGTCAGCAGGACGAGTTCCCGCAGAACCACCCGGCCGGCCGAGCCGCGCGCCTGCGCTCCCGGCGCGGCCAGCAGAACCAGCAGAACCAGCAGAACCAACAGAACCAACAGATGACCGCCGAGCATCCGGGCGGGCCGGTGGCCACCGCGGCGCCGCAGTACGACCCCTCCGCGCAGACCGCCGAGATGGATCCGCTGCCCGGGCAGCGCGGCGGCATGCCCGGCGTGGAGAACCAGCATCTCGGGCTGCCGCGTCATCCCGGCGAGGCCTACGGGGGCCCGGATGGCGTGCCCGGCGGTCCGCGTGCCCCGGCGCCCGCCAAGCGGAGCAAGAAGGGCCTGCTCATCTCCGGAGCGGTCGTCGTGGTGCTGGCCGCCGCCGCGGGCGGTGCGTACGTGTACAGCCAGGGGCAGTACTACGTGACGCCGTCCTCGGACAACAAGCAGGTGCTGCTGTACCAGGGCATGTCGCAGCTGTCGTTCGCGTCGTCGCAGGAGTCGCTGTCCGCGGGCCCGCTGTGGATCAACGCGGTCCCGCAGAGCAAGCGCGCGGACCTGTACAAGACCCAGTCCTTCAGCTCCAAGGACGCCGCGCTGGCGTACTTGGAGCAGTACCGTGCGGCGGCCAAGTCCTGCACCGACTACCGGCACAGCCAGCCGGCCATCCAGAGCCAGCCGCAGCACGCCGCCACGTCGGTCAAACCGGCGGCCGGCTCCGTGGCGGCGCAAGCAGTGCCGCAAGCAGTGCCGCAAGCAGTGCCACAAGCGGTGCCACAAGCGGTGCCGCAGCAGAACCTCGCCCCGTCCTCGCCGCCGACCGAGTCCAAGCAGGGCGCGCCGCTGGCGAACGGTCCGGCCTCCACCATGCCGAGCAGCACCGCGCCCGGGAACCCGACCGGCTCCTCCGCCTCCGGCGGCGGCCAGCAGGGATCGCCGGAGCCCCAGAATCCCTCGTCGCCGACCACGACGCCCCCGTCGCAGCAAGGTGACGACCCACAGATGAAGGCGTACTGCGCCGGAACAACGGACGGTCCTTAGCAGTGTCGATGTCAGCCGCCCCGCCCCGGCCCGAAGAACCCCTGATCCCCAAGCGCCGCAACACCGAGCTCCTGCTCAGTCTGTTCGCGGTGGCGGTCGCCATGTTCGCCTACGCCAACGTGGGCCTGGCCGACAACGGCAAGCTGCCGGCCGGCATGTGGGGCGTCGGCGCGGGCCTGGCGGCGGTGGTGCTCGTCGCCAACGGCCTGATCCGCTACGCCGCGCCGTACGCGGACCCGCTGTTCCTGCCGCTGGCGATCTTCCTCAACGGCATCGGCCTGGTGCTGATCCACCGCCTGGACATCTACGACTCCGAGCACTACCAGGCGCTGCACAAGGCCAACCCGGTGAAGTTCCACATCCCGCCGGCCGGGTCGACGACGAACCAGCTGATGTACACCGCGCTCGGCATCGCCGCGATGGCGGGCTTCCTGCTGTTCGTCAAGGACCACAAGATCCTGCAGCGCTACGCCTACATCTCGATGGTCTCCGGGCTGTTCCTGGTCGCCATCCCGGCCGTGCTGCCGGCCTCGATCTCCAGCGCCAACGGCGCCAAGAGCTGGATCCGCTTCCCCGGCGGGGTCTCGGTCCAGCCCGCCGAGTTCGGCAAGCTGCTGCTGGTCTCGTTCTTCGCGGCGTTCCTGATGGCCAAGCGCGACGCGCTGCGGGTGGCCTCGCGCCGGGTGCTCGGCCTGAACATCCCGCGCGGCCGGGACATGGGGCCGATCGCGGTCTGCTGGGTGCTGGCGATGCTCATCCTGGTCTTCGAGACCGACCTCGGAGTCTCGCTGATGTTCTTCGGCGCCTTCGTGGTGCTGCTGTACATCGCGACCGAGCGGACCTCGTGGCTGGTCTTCGGCCTCACCGCGTTCATCGGCGGCGCCGTGTTCATCGCCACTACGGTGCCGCACGTCAAGCAGCGCGTGGACAACTGGCTGCACCCGTTCAACGGCGAGATCTGCGCCAACTCGATCCCGACCCCGAAGAACTGCCCCTCGGACCAGATCTCGCAGTCCATCTACGGCTTCGCCACCGGCGGCATCTTCGGCAAGGGCCTGGACCAGGGCCGGCCCTGGCTGGTCGGGTTCGCCAAGAACGCGGACTTCATCCTGGTCACGGTCGGCGAGGAGCTCGGCATGGTCGGGCTGTTCGCGCTGATGATGGTCTACACGCTGTTCGTGATGCGCGGCTTCAAGACCGCGCTGCTGATCCGCGACAACTACGGCAAGCTGCTGGCCGCCGGTCTGGCCGTGACGTTCGCGCTGCAGGTGTTCATCACCGCCGGCGGCGTCATGCGCGTCATCCCGCTGACCGGTCTGCCGATGCCGTTCCTGGCCGCCGGTGGTTCGGCGCTGGTGGCGAACTGGGTCGTGGTCGCGCTGTTGATCAGATTGTCCGACTCCGCGCGGCGGCCGCTGCCGCCGGCGATCCCGCTGACCGACGACGAGCTGCGGGCCATGCGCCTGGCGGCCGCCCAGCGGATGCCGTCGAACGCGGTCCAGGGGCGGCACGCCCAGCCGGCGGCGCCGCAGGGCCCCGACGGTCCGCAGAGTCCGCACCCGCTGGCGCAGCCCGGTCTGGGCCAGAGCGGTCTCGGACAGACCGGACTGGGACAGACAGGGCTCGGGAAGACGGGTTTCGGCCCGGGTGAGCCCGGCGGCCCGACGCCCCCGGGCGCGGCCGATCCCACGCAGGCGATGCCCGTCCGTCCCGCCGGCGCCGCCGGTTCGGCCAGTGCGGCCGACGTCACGCAGGCCGTCCCCTCCCAGCCCCGCGGTTACGGAGAGCAGACGATGCTGCGCGCAGCGGAGGCGACGCAGGCGATGCAGGCCACATCCGGGCCGAGGCCGGAACCGGAACCGGGTCAGACGGAGTCCTATATCCCGGCGTTCGAAGAGGACGAAGACGACGACGTGCGGACCCGCCCGACGCCGCCGCCCGGGGCGACCCCGGGTGACGCGGCCGGCCGGCCGGGTCCGCCGGAGCGGAGGTACGGACCGTGAACCAGCCGATCAGGCGGGTGGCCCTGTTCTGCTTCCTGCTCATCGCCAGCCTGCTGGTCAGCTCCAACTATCTGCAGGTGGTCAATGCGGACAGCTACAAGGCGCGCAGCGGCAACCAGCGCAACATCCTGGACGCCTTCGCCTATCCGCGCGGCCAGATCCTCACCGCCGACGGCACCGTCATCGCCGAATCAGTGCCCTCCGGCGGGATCTCGTACAAGTACCAGCGCACGTACCCGCTGAAGTCGGACTACGCCAACATCACCGGCTGGAAGTCGATCGGTTACGGCGCCACCGACATCGAGTCGTCCCTCGACAAGTTCCTGAAGGGCACGGACAGCTCCGAGTCCGTGGCGAACTTCATGGACACGCTGACCGGCAAGTCGAAGAAGGGCGGCGACGTCCAGCTGACGCTGCAGAACCCGGTGCAGCAGGCGGCGATCGCCGGGCTGAAGGGCAAGCAGGGTTCGGTGGTCGCCCTGGACCCGACCACCGGCGCGATCCTGGCGATGTACTCCTCGCCGAGCTTCGACCCGAACGGGATAGCGTCCAACGACAGCGACACTTCCGGTGCGGCCGGTAAGGCGCTGGAGAACGACAAGAGCAAGCCGAACCTGAACCACGCGATCCAGGAGAACTACCCGCCCGGCTCGATCTTCAAGGTCGTCACCGCGGCCGCCGCACTGGACTCCGGCAAGTACCAGGAGAGCAACCCGACCGGCGCGGACGCCAACGGCTACTCTGTCCCGGGCTCCGGCTACACCCTGACGAACGAGAACGGCGCGCAGTGTCCGGGCACAGACCTGAAGACGGCACTGGCACAATCCTGCAACTCCGTTTACGGCTATGTCGGTGCCCAGCTCGGCCCACAGATCATGTCCACCTACGCTTCGAAGTTCGGGTTCAACGACCCGAGCCTGAAGATCCCGCTGTCGGTGGCCCAGTCGAGCTTCCCGTCGCCGACCGCCGTCGGCAGCAACCAGCTGGCGCTGGCCCAGGACTCCATCGGCCAGGGCGACACCCAGGTCACCCCGCTGCAGGCGGCGATGATAGCGGCCTCGGTGGCCAACGGCGGCGCCATCATGCAGCCCTACCTGGTGGACAAGGAGACCGCGCCCAACGGGCACGTCACCTACAAGGGGTCGGACCACCAGCACGTGCTCAGCCAGGCGATGAGCCCGGCGACCGCGGGCACCCTCGACGACATGATGCAGAACGTGGTCGCGAACGGCACCGCCCAGAACGCCGCCGTGTCCGGCGTCCACATGGGCGCCAAGACCGGTACCGCGCAGCGGGCCCAGGGCCAGAACCCGCTGGCCTGGTTCATCTGCTACGGCACGGCCAACGGCAAGAAGGTCGCGGTGGCGGTGATGGTCGAGACCAACAACCCCAACATCCGCGGCGACATCAGCGGTGTCGGGTTCGCAGGTCCCACGGCCGACGCGGTATTGAAGGCGGCACTGGGAGTGAGCTGACGCGGAAGTGAGCCGCCTTCAGGGGCGGGATGTCGGACCGGCTCGCTCGGGTGGCGGGAAGGTCCGGTGGGATTCCGGAGCGCGGACTGGCGCCGGACCCGGTTCGGGGGATACTGCCGGAAGCAAGTTTTCGACTGAGACGATGTCGCCACCGCCGCCACCGGGTGGCGATCGATGAGCTGGAGCGATGAGATGTCCGGAACCTACCCCGGGGCGGAACAGCCGCGGCGGCTCGGCGGCAGGTACGAGCTGGGCTCCGTGCTGGGCCGAGGCGGGATGGCCGAGGTCTTCATGGCCCGCGACACCCGGCTGGGCCGCACGGTGGCCGTGAAGACCCTGCGCGCCGACCTGTCCCGGGACCCCACTTTCCAGGCGCGGTTCCGCCGCGAGGCGCAGTCCGCGGCGTCCCTGAACCACCCGGCGATCGTGGCGATCTACGACACCGGCGAGGACTTCGAGAACCATGTCTCGGTCCCCTACATCGTGATGGAGTACGCCGACGGCTCCACGCTGCGCGACCTGCTGCACTCCGGCCGCCGGCTGTTGCCGGAGCGGGCCCTGGAGATCACCGCCGGCGTGCTGCAGGCCCTGGACTACTCGCACCGCAACGGCATCATCCACCGGGACATCAAGCCGGCGAACATCATGCTGACCCGGTCCGGCACCGTGAAGGTGATGGACTTCGGCATCGCCCGCGCCATGGCCGACAACGGCATGACGATGACGCAGACCGCCGCGGTCATCGGCACCGCGCAGTACCTGTCGCCGGAGCAGGCCAAGGGCGAGACCGTGGACGCCCGCAGCGACCTGTACTCCACCGGCTGCCTGATGTTCGAGCTGCTCACCGGCCGGCCGCCGTTCGTCGGCGACTCCCCGGTGGCCGTGGCCTACCAGCACGTGCGCGAGGAGCCGCAGCCGCCGTCCTCCTACGATCCCGAGATCAGCCCGGCGATCGACGCGGTGGTGCTGAAGTCGCTGGCCAAGAGCGCCGACCAGCGCTACCAGTCGGCCACCGAGATGCGCGCGGACATCGAGCGGGTGCTGGACGGCCGGCCCACCGAGGCGCAGACCGCGGTGCTGGGACCGGCGAACATGCCGACCCAGCGGCTGGACCCGCGCCAGGTGGGCGCGGCGGCCGCGGTCGGCCAGACCCGGGCGATGCCCGCGGTCGACGTGCCGGCCGGCTACCAGCCCGCGACGCCCGGGTACGACGACGAGTACGGGAACGGTCCGGCCGGCCGGCCGCCGGCCGGCCCGCCGCGCCGCCCCGAGCCGCGCCGTCCTCCGGAGCCGGAGAAGAGCGGCAAGACCGGGTACATCATCCTGGCCATCGCCGGCATCGCCGCGGTCATCGCCGCGATCCTGTTGGCGAAGTCGCTGCTGAAGTCCGGCGGAAACAACAACTCCAAGGCCGTGCCGGACTTCGGTGTCGGGGCGAACACGTTGCAGCAGGCCCAGGCGATCCTGGCCAAGCCTGAAAACGCCGGATGGACCCTGACCGGCGACGGCAAGGCCTGCCCGGCCAACATCGACCTGCACTCGTCCCCGCTCGGGACGATCATCGCCCAGACCCCGACGGCCAACGGCAACTACCAGAAGCCCGCACCCATCACCTACTGCCTGTCGCTCGGCCCGCAGTTGGGCAAGGTGCCGGCCACGGCCATCCTCAACGGGTGGACGGAGGCCAACTTGAAGGCGTACCTGACTGGTGCCCACTTCGATCTGACCAACGCCGTGGGGTCGCCGCAGGCCGACCCCACGGTGCAGAAGGGCTACATCATCCACGTGGTCGACCTCGGCAACAACAGCGCGGTCATCGACGGGACCCAGCAGGACACGAGCAAGGTCCAGATCGGCTGGACCGTCTCCACCGGCAAGCCCACGGTCCAGCTCACCGCCGCGAACCTGGTCGGCCAGCCGTCCGGCAGCGTCGTGTCGCAGATCAAGTCCCAGGGCTTCACCAACGTCACACCGACGCAGGACACCTCGGCCAACAACCAGCAGCCGGGCAACGTGACCCGGATCAACCTGCCGGACGGGCCGTACACCAAGGACACGGCGATCGTGGTCTACTTCGCGCCGCAGCCGCCGCCGACCACGCCGCCGAGCACCCAGCAGACGACCTGCGACCCGGCGGATCCGACCTGTCAGCAGGGCGGTCCCTCGACGCAGACGTCCACTGGGCCGGGCAACCCGGGCCAGACGAACACGAGCAACCCGGCGTGCCTCCTGGCTCCGCAGCTGTGCCCGAGCAGCCCGACGACGACCAAGAAGGGCGGCGGCAACTAGCCGCTTCGCTATAGCGAAGCCCCGCACGGAACCTTCCGCGCGGGGCTTTGTGTTGTGTTCTGGGGACGGTCCTCAGTTGGCCGCGCCGATCACCACCGGTGCCAAGCCGGCCGAGCGCTCCACCGCCCCGGCGTCGCCGCACACGGTCAGCCAGTTCGCCAGCATCCGGTGGCCGCCCTCGGTCAGGACCGACTCGGGGTGGAACTGCACGGCCTCCACCGGGAGTTCGCGGTGGCGGATGCCCATGATGACGCCGGAGTCGGTGCGCGCGCTGACGAGCAGGTCCTCGGGCAGCGTCCCGGGCTCCACGGCCAGCGAGTGGTAGCGCGTGGCCGTGAACGGGTCCGCCAGGCCCTGGAAGACGCCCAGGCCGTCGTGGGTGACCGTGCTGGTCTTGCCGTGCAGCAGTTCCGGGGCGCGGCCGACCACTGCGCCGTGCGCGACCGCGATCGACTGCAGGCCCAGGCAGACGCCGAAGACCGGGATGCGGTGCTCCTCGGCGTAGCCGACCATCTTGACGCACACGCCGGCTTCTTCGGGGACGCCCGGGCCGGGAGAGAGCAGGACGCCGTCGTAGTCGTGCGCGGCCTCGACGCCGATCGCGTCGTTACGCACCACCTCGCACTCCGCGCCGAGCTGGTACAGGTACTGAACGAGGTTGTAGACGAAGCTGTCGTAGTTGTCGACGACCAGGATCCGCGCTGCCATGCCGTGAGCCTACCGGCCCGAGGGGAGGCGCTATCGCGAGACCGTGTTGCCGCTGAAGGGCATCAGCGGTTCGATCCACGGGAAGATCCAGCCGAACAGGAGCACCACGATCAGGGCGGCGGAGGCCAGGGCGATGAGCACCTTCAGGTAGACGGGCCCCGGAAGGTGCCGCCACAGAAACGCGTACATCGCCTGCTCCTCTCTCTACAGATCTCTACAGACTTCTCTATAGAGGTCTCTATGAGGTTTTACCAGAGTCCTATTGGAACTTGGGGGTGTTCACGGTCAACGCCGGGGGCTCCCCCGCGGACCGCGGTTGCTGGGCGATCAGCGTGCCGGTGACGATCATGCGCTGCGTGGAGGCCCACCACGGATTGCAGGTGGTCAGGGTGATCAGCTTCTGGGAGGCCGGTTCGCCGGGGTGGTCGGGGACCGGGGCGACCACGGCCAGGTCGGTCGGATCGACGATGAACGGGTCGCGGTCCTCGCGGTACGTGAACCAGGTGTCCGCGGTCTCCACCACGATCAGGTCGCCGGCGCGCATCTCGTCGAGGTAGCGGAAGGGCTCGCCGTGCGTCTTGCGGTGCCCGGCGACCGCGAAGTTGCCGATCCGTCCCGGCAGCGCCGAGTCCTTGTAGTGGCCGACGCCGCGGCCCAGCAGGTCCAGGGAGGTGCCCTGCAGGACCGGGATCGACTTGTCGCCGAGCCGGGGGATGTGCAGGATCGCGAAGGCCTCGCCGGAGGTGCCGTGGCTGTCGGCGGTGTCGAAGGGCCCGAGGCCGGCTGCGGCAGTGAAGGCGGCCGAGCCGGCTGCGGCGGCCGAGCGGGGCGTCGGCGGCTGCGCGGCCCACAGCTTGTGCAGGTCCGACACCTCGGACTTCATCGCCTCGTCCGCGATCACGTTGGTGTAGAAGAGCTGGTAGGCGCAGAACAGGAAGAGCACGACGCCGAGCGTGATCAGGATCTCACCGACGGATCGGATCGCCGTTCGTGCACGCTCTGCCCACATTCCGCCAGTTTGTCGGCTTCAGGGGGCCACGGAGGCGAACGACACGTCGAGCGGTCCGGTGTAGCCCGGCAGCGTCACTCGATCGCGTGCCTTCACGTCCCAGCCGAGCCCGTAGGCGTTGACGTACTCCAGATAGGTCTGCACGGCCGGGGCGGCCATCAGCGCGGCGCGCATCTTCGTCGGGTCGCCGACGGCGGTGATCGCGTAGGGCGGGGAGTAGACGCGGCCCTGCAGCAGCAGCGTGTTGCCCACGCAGCGCACGGCCGAGGTCGGCGCCAGGCGCTGGTCCATCAGCTGGATCCCGGTCGCGCCGCCGGCCCAGAGCGCGTTCACCACGGCCTGCACGTCCTGCTGGTGGATGATCAGCCAGTCCGGCTGCGCCGCGGGGGCCCCGGCGGCGGGCTGCGCGTTCGGCGGGGCGTCGTTGAGGGTCACGGTCAGGGCCGAGCCGGTGACCGGGGTCAGGGCCACCGGGCCGGACAGCGAGTCGACCTGGGCCTGGGCCGCCTTCACCCGGGCGTCGGCGCTCTGGCCGCGGGTCAGGGCGTCCTGGTCCGCGCGCTGCGCCGCCACCTGCTCGGTGAGCTGCTGGTTGTGCGTGTTCTGGGCGCGGATCACGTCGGAGAGCTGCGCGCCGCGGTCCGGGCGGATGTCGCCCTGGCCGTCGGCGGTGTCGCGGGCGGTCAGGAACAGCGCGCCGGCGAGGGCGAACACCAGCACCACACCGGTGTGCCAGGCCACCCGGGAGGGCCGCCGCCGGACCGGTTCCGGGGCGGGCTCGCGGGCCGGCTCGCGGGCGGGAACCGGGGCCGCCCGCCGGGTCGGCTCCGGGCCGTCCGCCGATGCGGGTTCGTCCAGCTGATCGCGCCCTGACGCCATGGCGGATACGCTATCGGACGCACACTGTCGCATGCCCGATCGAGGCCGCACAGCAGCCGAGCAATCCAGGAGTGAACCGTGCCCGAGTCGAAGGTCCGCAAGAAGGCCGCGTACACCCCGCCGCCGGACAAGAGGCAGCCGATCAAGCTGGACACCGGGAACCGGGTGGTACTGCCGCTGATGGTCGGGTGCTTCGTGCTTGGCCTGCTGTGGATAGTGGTGTACTACCTGTCGAACATGACGTACCCGGTGTCCGCGCTGCACGGCTGGAACATGGCCGTCGGCTTCGGGTTGATCATCACCGGCTTCATCGCGTCCATGAAGTGGAAGTAGCGCCGCGCGCATTGCGTCGCCGTCGTCACCGACCGTGCCCGATCGCTGCCTAACACAACATCCACAGGCTTATCCCCAGTGTGGATAAGTGCCGGACGCCTGTGGATAACTGTCTGGAACGTCGGTGACGACCCTGGTCAGGCCGGGTGAGTACGGTGCGCCGTCACCGGTGCGCGTACGGTTCGCCGGGTCGTTCAGGTGTGCGCTGTGCACGGCCGTCCCGGCGATCGCCAGGGCCAGCACCAGCGCCATGGTGCCGAAGCCGAGCCCGTTGAGCAGCCGCACCTGCTGCTCACGGGGCGCCCTGGCCTTGCCCAGGGCCCGGATGAGCTCCGGGGCGAAGGCGTAGACCGCGCCGATCAGCGCCCCGGCCACCACGCCGCCGACGTGGTCGCGCCAGTCGATGTTGGTGTTCTGCAGCGGGATCACGATGTTGATCACCAGCACCACGACGATCATCCCGGGGTCCAGGATCTTGCGCCGCAGCCCGATCACCACCAGGCAGCCGAACACCGCGGAGATCGCCCCGGAGGCGCCCAGGCTCGCCGGGCTCAGCGGGGTCATGAACCAGTAGGACGTGACCGCCCCGGCCAGCCCGCCGATCAGGTAGACCAGCACGAACCGCAGCTTGCCCAGCATCGCCTCCAGCATCGGGCCGATGAAGAACAGCGAGATCATGTTCGAGGCGATGTGCACCAGGTTCGCGTGCAGGAACATCGAGGTGACCAGGCGGTACCACTCGCCGTTGGCCACGCCTATCGGCTGGCCGTCCACCCAGGTGCCCTTGGCGATCAGCTCCAGCCGCATGTCCAGGGTGTTGACCTGGAACACCCCGCCGCCGGCCGCGCCGACCTGCGAGGTGCCGACGATGTGCTGCAGGCCGAACATCACGAAGTTCAGCGCGATCAGACTGTAGGTGACCACGGGGACCACCCGGGGCCGCAGCACCGCGCCGAACGGGGTCCGGGCCTTGGGCACCTGCTGGTTGCCGCCGCGCACGCAGTCCGGGCACTGGAAGCCGACCGAGGCGGGGACCATGCACTCCGGGCAGATCCGGCGCTCGCAGCGGGTGCAGCGGATCTGCGCCTCCCGCTCCGGGTGCCGGTAGCAAGTCGGGAGGTCGGTGGCCGGCACGGGAGGGCTGCCTGGGCTGCCTGGCGGCATCGTCACGGTGGTCCTCTTTAGGTACAGCGACGCGAAGCGTCCCGTTGACGGCTGGGGAGACGGGTGGACGGGTCCGGTTTCGATCGGCCGGTTCGAATGTAGAGGAAACGAACACGCGGGGCACAGAGTTTCCTCCGCACCCCGCGGTACAAGACGATCAGCCCTCGCGGCGCTCGATCGTGATGCTCTCGATCACGACCGGCTGCAGCGGCCGGTCCTGCGCGCCGGTCGGCACCGCCCCGATCTGGTCCACGACCTTGCGGCTGTCGGGGTCCACGACCTCGCCGAAGATGGTGTGCTTGCCGTTCAGGTGGGTCGGGCGGCGCGGGGTCGGCACGGTGATGAAGAACTGCGAGCCGTTGGTGCCCTTGCCGTTGCGGATCCCCGCGTTGGCCATCGCCAGCAGGTAGTCGCGGTCGTTGAAGGTCTGGTCCGGGTGCGGCTCGTCGTCGAAGACGTAGCCGGGGCCGCCGAAGCCCTGGCCCAGCGGGTCACCGCCCTGGATCATGAACTGCGGGATGATCCGGTGGAAGATCGTGCCGTCGTACAGCGGCGTCGTCGACTTCACATTGGTCTCGGGGTGCGTCCACTCCCGGGTCCCCTCCGCCAGACCCACGAAGTTGGCGACGGTCTTCGGAGCAAAGTCCGGAAGCAACCGCACGACGATGTCGCCGTGGTTGGTCTTGATGGTGGCGTACAGGTTCTCGGCCACAGTCTGTTGCCTTTCGGTTTCTGTCGTATGGACGCTCTCCATCCTCGCACGGAAGCTCACTCACCCTCTGAGTAGCCCCAATGGCCCTGCGTGAGGTTGTCCGGCGGGGCGGCCGGGCAGGCACGAATTCGAGCCGCTTGCCAGGTCGACCCTGCTTCCGGCGGCGCTGCCCGGCGGGGCCGCCGGACAGCGTTGGCCGGCCTTGGTCGGATGCGGCGGTGAACAGGCGATGTGAGGGAGAGGCGCGATGAGGATGCCGTTCAGTCACGAGGTGCCGCAGAGCCGTCTGGAGCGCGTGCGCTGTGCCGTCCGCGACCGGACCTCCGGCGCCGCCCACTCGGTGTCCGGTGCTGCTGGGACCGCCCAGACCGCGGCCATGAGCGCCGCCGGTACCGCGCAGGACACGGCGCAGCAGGTCGCCGACCGCGCCGCGGTGGTCGCGCACCAGGTCGCGGACCGCGCGTCGATCGCCGCCGCGGTGATGGCCGAGCGGGCCCGTCCCATGGCCGAGCGCGCCCGCCCGATGGCCGCCGAGGCGGCGTCCCGGGGCGGCGCGGCCTGGCACGTCATCCGGCACGGCGCCCCGCAGCCCTCGCCGATGGCGCGCATGGCCGGCGTCATGCCGCTGGCAGCCGTGACGGCGGCCCGCCGCAGCCGCGCCCCGATCGGCCTGATGGCGCTCGGCGCGGCCGGTGCCGTCGGCCTGCTGTGGTGGCGCCGCTCGCGGGCCGACGTGGACAGCGTGTGGATCCTCGACTCGGACAGCGACGTCGAGCCGGTCGGCCGCTGGCAGGAGGACGACAGCCGGGCCGCGGCCGACGACACCGCGATGGGCTCCGGACGCCGGGAGTCCCCGGCCAACCGCTGGCCCTGAGCAGCCGATCAGCCGCTGATCCTGAGCAGTCGTTGGTCCTGAGCAGCCGTCCCACCGGATCCGACCCACCCACCGAAAGGCGGTCCGCCGATGATCGCCGTCGCGTTGGGGCTGCTCGGCCTCGTGGTCATGATCGCCACCGGGGTGGCGGCCTCGAGCACCGGTGACGACCACCTGGTGTTCCTGGGCGTCGGAGTCCAGACCACCACTGCGCAGGTCTTCCTCACCGGCGCGATATTCGGCTGGGTCTTCGTGATCGCCCTCTGGCTGCTCCGCACGGGCATGCAGCGTTCCGGACAGCGCTGCGCACAGCTGGCCGCGCGCCGCAGCCGGCGCGCGAGCGAGTGGCTCGGGTTCAGTGAGGGCGACGGCGAGGCCGGGAGCGACGGCTACGGTGACGGTTGGGGCGGGTGGGGTGA
>NZ_JAACYW010000119.1 GCF_015356825.1 Catenulispora rubra
CGCCGGCCCCGACGCCGCCTACCCCCAGCCGGTCGCCGCGCTGACCGCCGAGCGCCGCGAGGACCACGCCCTGCTGACCTGGATCTGGCCGCCGGACTGCGTCATCTCCGTCGTCCGCTGGCAGATCGGCGGCGGCGGCGACGCCCGGCGCGGCGAGACCGAGTGCACGCGCCGCGTCTACGAGCACGAAGGCGGCTTCCAGCTGCGGATCGGCCCGACCGAGAGCCTGTTCACCGTCGAGGCCCTGGTCCCCGGCTCCAGCCCGGAGCCCGGCCCGCCCTCCTCGGTCGGGCTGGCCGCGCTGCCGCCGGCGATCCGCTACGCCCCGGCCGTCCAGGGACGCGGCAGCCGCCGCACCGGGCAGGTGACGCTGACCAGCGACACCGACTGCACGTTCCCGGCGATCGACGTGGTGCTCGCCCGGGGCCACTACCTTCCCCGCGGCGCGCACGAAGGCGAAGTCGTGTACCGCATATCCGGCGCGCACCTGTCGCCGAGGACGCCGCTGACCGTCCAGTTCCCGTTGGCGGGGCACCGCGGGCCGTTCTGGCTCGTGTGCTTCACCGCCGATCCGGCGGAGGCGTCGGTGGAGTTGCTGCCCGAATCGCTGCACCGGCTGAAGGTGGGATGACCATGAGGATGTCGTTGCCCAACAAGCTGCCCAGCGCGCTGTCGTCCAAGAAACTGATCTGTCCCTACTGCTACGAGCAGTTCCCGATCCGGGACATCCTTTTCCGCTGCAACACCCGCACCGGCCGCACTGGACAGCGCTGCGTCGCCAAGACCGACGGCATCCTGGAGGAGCGCACCGGCAACGGACGCGAGCTCGGCCCGGTGTTCACCGCCGACGGCCGCCAGACCACCGCGTCCTGCCCCGACTGCACCAGCGAGACCCGCTACCGCGTCTGCCCGGTCTGCCACAGCCAGCTCCCGACGCAGTTCGGCCTGGTCGACAACCTGCTGATCGCGATGGTCGGGTCCAAGGAGTCCGGCAAGACCGTCTACATGACGGTCCTGCTGCACGAGGTGATGAACCGCGTCGGCGCCCGGCTCGACGCCTCGCTCATGGCAGGGGACGAACACACCCTGAGCCGGTTCCGCCGCAACTACGAGGACAACCTCTACGAGGACCACCGGCTGCCGCCGGGCACCGTGTCGGCGAGCACCAACGACAACCGCGTGGACCCGCTGGTGTTCCGGCTCAGCGTCAGCGCGCAGGGACCGCTGCGCCGCGCCCCCGTCCACACGCTGCTGTCCTTCTTCGACGCCGCCGGCGAAGACCTCACCTCGCAGGACAGCGTCGACCTCAACACCCGCTACCTCGCCAACGCCGACGGCATCCTGCTGCTGCTCGATCCGCTCCAGATGCCGGGCGCGCGGCGCGAAGCCGCGCCCGGCACCCATATGCCCAGCGCGCAGTACGACACCTCTGTCGGCGTCCTGACCCGCATCACCGACATGCTCCTGTCCCAGCCCGGGGCGGCCAAGAAGGGACGCATCGACGTCCCGGTCGCGGTCGTGTTCCCCAAGATGGACGTCTTCCGGCACCGCCTGCGGCGCGGCAGCCCGCTGACCGTCGAGCCGCCGGCCGGGGAGAAGTTCGACGTCGCCGACAGCCTCGACGTCCACACCGAGATGACGAGCCTGCTGCGGGACTGGGACGGGGTCCAGATCGACCAGCTCATGCGCAACACCTACCGCCGCTACCGCTACTTCGGCGTGTCCGCGCTCGGCGCCAACCCGACGCAGAACGCCGAAGTCGCCGCGACCGGCATCCAGCCCTACCGCGTGGCGGACCCGTTCATCTGGCTGCTGAGCGAGTTCGGCGCCGTCGGCCGCGAGGGAAGCGGGTGACGTGGCCCTCGAACAGCTCTACTACACCTCCTGCGAACAGGGCCTGACCGGCTTCGCGGGCTACCAGTTCAACGCGGTGAGCCCGGGGGCCTCGGCCGAGACCCAACGCGAGGTGCTGTCGCAGATCGCTTACAAACCGCCGCGCTCGCAGATGTTCCCGGCCGAGGCCGACGAACTCGCGCGATGCCCGGTGAACCTGTGCTTCCGACCCGGTACGCTCACGCTCCTGGCCAACGTCGAGTACGTCGGCCAGGACTTCTCCAAGCGCTTCGGCAACTACTTCGCGCACGCCTTCGCCGCCGACTCGGTCGACGATCTCACCGAAGCCCTGGGGCCGCTGCTGCCGATCGAGCTGTGGCGCGCGCCGGTGTGGGCCGCGAGTCAGGCCGACGGCACAGAGCTGCCGCGCTTCTCCGGACAGCTGCCGCGCGGTCTGGTGAGTCCGGCCTCGGTCCGTGACTTCCTGGCCGGCCATCTGCTCGGCGACCGCTTGGACTCCGCGCTGTCGGCGCTGCTGTCGGCGGCCGCGGCGGCGGTGGAAGGCCGGGCGCGGCCGGTGCTGCTCGTCGAGTCGGACTCCGACCGCGCGGCGCAGTGGATCGCGGCGGTGTCGTATCTGCTGCCGCCGCGCGCCGGGGCGGCACTGGCGTTCGCCACCTACCGCGCGGACCCGTCGGCCAGCCGCCTCCATCTGATCGGCACGGTTCCCGAGACGCTCGCTGAGTTGCCGCTGGACGTCATCGACTCGTTCGTGGTCTTCGACCTGACCGCCGGCAGCATCGCGGAGGTCGCGGTCCATCCGCTGGCGGAGTTGGCGGTCCGGGTCGGGGTGTCCAAGGCACGGGCGCTGTGGCAGACCGCCGGCACCCTCGCCGCCCCCGGCAGCTCCAGCCTGGACGCCTGGTTCGGCCCGGTCGCCGCCGCGGCGGCGCTGGGCCGGGTCGAGCTCACCGTCGCCGAGGCCGACCGGGCGGTGACGTGGGCGACCGACGCCGCGCTGGACCCGGCGGCGCTGGCCGAGCTGGCCATGGTCCTGCACGACCAGCCCGCGCGCCGCGACCACCACCTCCCGGCGTTGGTGGAGCTGGCCCGGCGCGGCGGCGACCAGGCGCTGTGCGACGAGATCCGGTTCGAGCAGATCGATTCCGAGCTGGCCCGGGTCCGCGCCGCCGACACTGAAGACACCAGGGACTCCAAGGACACCAAGAACTCCAAGAACTCCGCCGCGATCCGCATCGAGTCGCCGACGATCCGGCGGCGCACGGCGGGCCGGCTGCGGGAACTGCTCGACGTCTCCACCCCCGTCGAGGCGCTGCGGCTATTGCACTGGGCCCGGCGGGCCGGTCTGGAGCCGGAGCTGGACCAGGTGTTCCTCTTCGGATTCGGCCAACGCGCCCTGGTGTCGGCGGCGGCCGGCGGAAAACAGGCTGCCGCCCCGGGAATCCTGCACGCCGCGCTCCGGGATTGGCCGGCGATCCGCCGGGGCTTCGTCGCGGAGCTGGCGACCCTGGCCGGCAAACAGCCGGAGGAAGCGGACCAGCTGCTCGACGGACCGATCGGGGAGTTCCTGGCGGGCGCGGACTTCGACAGCGACCTGAGGGAGTATCCCGCGCTGCAGGAGTCGGTCCTGATCGCCCGGGCCAGACGGCAGCCGGCGTTCCGGCCGGAGGTGCTGCTGCGGATACTGGCGCGGCGCGGGCAGGAACTGCCAGACGCGAAGCTGCTCAAACGCCTGTGGCAGGGCTGGCTGTGGTCCAGGGAGGACCTGCTTGCCATCGCCGCGAAAGTGCCGGTGCGCCGCATCGACGACGACGAGGTCCTCATCTGGTTCGTGACCCCGGTCGAGAGGGCGTCCGAGAACACCGATATCGAATGGTATGTGCAGATCTCCAGTGACCTGCTGGCGTCCCCGGCGGGAAAGCGGCTGAAGAAATCGCTGGCGGCCATGGAGGAGGTGCACCGGTTCATCGCTGTCTGCGAATCCGTCCAGAACCTCGCGGGCCTGTCCAAGGTCGTCGCCGGCATCTCGTCGAACAACCGGATGATCGCGCTGATCGCTCGGCGCTTCCTGCTGCATTACCTGATGCGCTCCGAATGGGAGCCCAAGCAGGTGTGCTTGGTGCTGGAACGGATCCCTCCGAACATCGTGAACGACTTCCTCGCGCGCCTCAAGACCGCAGGGGGCAACTGGAGCGCCGCTGATCTCAAGCGCATCGCAGGGGTCTACCTCCGGTTCGCCAGCATGTATGAGAACCGCGCCCGCGCCGAAATGCTCGCGCCCCTCACGGACATCGTCAGGGGTCTGAAGAAGGCCGAATGGGACGAGCTGCGGCGCCTCGTCGAGCTCAGTGATCCGCTGCTCGCCGACGAGTTCCACAGTTTCGAGACCAGGTACCGGAAGCTGCGGTTCGGCGGCAGTTTCCGCCGAGGGGGGTGACGGAAAATGGAAGAGCTGTTCTTCTTCATGGTGATTCTGGCGGGCATCGCGCTGTACTGCCTCGCCCTGTTCTTCTTCGCGGTCGTCGCCGGGCCGTTCGTCGTCCTCGGCACGGCGGCGGTGTTCGTCGGCGCGGCCGTCGTCGGCTATGTGCGGATCCTGATACAGACGATGTCCAACCCGGATCCGGCGCAGCGCGACCCGCGCGGGTTCCCGCCGGACCGGGAGCCGGAGCAGGCCTACCGGCAGTACTTTTTCGGACCCGCGATGTTCGATCTGCGGCGGATCCTCAGGCAGGGGCAGGCCGGCGGCATCACGCTGTTCCAGGACTGGGGTGCGTCGATCACGGGCCGCTTCATCACCAGCCCGGGGTTCTCTCCGCTGATCGCCCGGCCGATCGGCGTGGCGCTCTGGGCCGGCCTGATCGTCGGCGGGTTCGGTGCCGCCGTCCTGCTGGCCGTGGTCGCGCTCCTGCACGCGCTCACGATCGGCGTCGCGCAGCTGGTGAGCCGAGCCGCGATCGGCGTGCTCCGCGGCGCCGACACCGCGCTGTTGGCCGCCAAGGGGATCAGGGGCATGACCTGCCCGCACTGCTACCGGAAGATCGACTACCCCTCGTACAGCTGCGAGGCCCCCGACTGTTCGCGCCGTCACCGGGACGTTCGCCCCGGGCGCTACGGCGTGCTGCGCCGACGCTGCGCGTGCGGCGCCCGACTGCCGACGCTGCTGCTCCTCGGGAGCCACCAGCTGCCGGCCTTCTGTCCCGAATCGGAGTGTGGGAGGGCCATGAGCGACGAGACCGGCCGTCGCCGCGAGCAGATCGTGCCGCTGTTCGGCGCGCGTGCCGCCGGCAAGACCCAGCTGATGGCGGCCATCATGATGCGGCTGATGCGCGAGGCCGACCGCGACCGGATCCCGGCCCGGCTCGCCGACGACGAGACCAGCCGCGCCTACCGGGTGCTCACCGAGATCCTGCAGGAGGCCGGGCACGTCACCGGCACCGGCCCGGAACTGCCGCGGGCCCGGTCCATCTACCTCGGCAGCGGCCGCTCCGAGCGCCTGATCCACCTGTTCGACGCGGCCGGCGAGCGGTTCACCACCGTCGACCGGACCGACGAGCTGGAGTACTTCCGAGCGGCGCGCTCGCTGTTGTTCGTGCTGGATCCGCTGTCGGTGCCGGCGTTCCGGGACACGCTGCGGCCCCAGGCCCAGGACACACTGGACTGGTCGCTGGCCTCGAAGGAACCTCCGGGCCTGGTGTTCGACCAGGCCGTGCAGACCCTGATCCAGATGGGCGCGCCGGCCAAGCGGACCCGGCTGGCCGTGGCGGTGAGCAAGTTCGACCTCTTCGACGGCCTCGGCTCGGCACCTTCCCGGACCTCGGACTCGGCCGCCTGCGAACGCTGGCTGACCGAGGAACTGGGCCTGGGCAACCTGATCCGCTCGATGCGGCACGAGTTCGGCGAGGTCCGGTTCTATTTCACCGCGGCCGTCCTCACGGCCGACGGCGAGGTCGACCCCACCATCGCCAACCTGAGCTCGTGGCTGCTGGGCGGCGAGCGGCTGCCCCGGCAACTCAGGAAGCTGACGACGGCGCGGCCCCGGGCCGAACCCAGCGCCCAGTGAGGTTACGGGGCGGGGGTTCCCTCCGGGGGACGCGCGACGTCGGCCGGTCCGCTACTCCGGGCTGAGAACCACACCCTCGTCGCGCACCGCGTCCTCGAACGACTTCCGGAACCCCGGCACCGGCGGCACCCCGACGAACGTCACGGAGTCGGCCTCGACGTGGAACTCGATCCCGGCGGAGGTGTCGGGATCGGGCATCACATGGCGCGCGCTGAGCAGGTGCACCCGCTGGTTGTCCGAGCCGCGCCAGGCCAGGTCGGCATGCCGGGCCCGCATGTACGGCCCGTCGACGAGGATGTCGAGCCGGTCCAGGAGCGCGCGCTGCCCGGCGTCGCCGTGCCGGGTCAGGTGGTCGAGCGTGAAACCGCTGTAGGCCATCACCGACCAGTCGCGCCCGGCCCGGATCACGTCCACCACCTCGGCCAGCGCCGCGGCCTGCGCCATCGGCTCACCCCCGGAGAAGGTGACGCCGGTGACCTCCGCCGGCAGGGCACTGATCTGCTCGGCCAGCGCCCCGACCGTGGTCCGGAGCCCGCCCTCGAAGTCCAGGTCCTCGACCGCGATGCAGCCCGGGCAGCGCAGCGGACAGCCCCGGACCCACACCACGGCGCGGACGCCGGGCCCGAGCGTGCGGACCGGGCTGGCGAAGCGGCTGATGGACAGTTCGGTTCCGCTCACGGCAGACCTCCGGGGTTCCACGGCGACTCAATGTACTGACTTTGTGCGGCAGGCCATCGAGTGCCGCCGGGCACGAGCGGACTCACCTGCCCCGGTAGACCAACGCCGACCATTGCTCGCCATCGGCGTCGGCCCTCGCCTCGAACCGCGAGGCCAGCAACGGCGGCAGCGCGTCGAGGTCGGGCTCGCGGAGCTGCTTGCGAACCGCTCTGACCGCCGCGGCCGGCGCGCGACCGACGTCGGCCAGCTCCGTGTGCAGCAGGAAGTAGGCGACGGCCGCGAAGTCCTCGGACACCGGCCGCCGCCACCCGATCACGCCGGTGAACCCTGCGGTGAGCAGGATGTCGGCGAGCGGCTGGAAGTGCTCCGGCGGCAGGATGACCACGCCGCCGCGCTTCGCCTCGACCTCGGTCAGGTCCAGCTCGGCGGAGTCGGCCAACTCCAGCGCGCCGGCCTCGGTCACGCCGCACGCCAGGTGCAGCACCGACGCCTCCAGCCGGGCCCGCACCTCCTTCGCCGTGCCCGCGCCGTCCGCGGCCTCGATCAGCCCGCCGAGCCCGACGGAGTGCGGATAGAAGCTGCGTCGCAGCAGCATCGTCTCCACGGCGGCCGGCATCCGGTCGCCGCGCGGGTTCGCGACGAAGACGGGCTCCTCCGCGATCGGCCGGACCTTGCGCTGCGACAGGGTCCTGAGTTGCGACAGCGACGCCACGTAGGAGACGGTCGCCTCGTCCTCCGAAACCTTGGGCTCCGGCAGGGATCCGCCGTCGACGACGACCAGCGTGCGAGCCTCGCACGGCTCACCGGCCGGCTCGAACCGGCCCTCAACCGCGTTCCAGCGCAACGAATCCGCCGGCTCCGGCAGGTTCACCGCCTCGGCGCCGACGGACTGAAGCAGGGTCGTGAGACGGCCGAGCCGGGTGCCGAGCGCTTTCAGCGTCCCGTCGGGGGACAGCTCCGCCAACCGGACCAGCGTCGGGACGACGTCCAGATCCTCGGAGGCCACGGTCTCCGCGGCGGTGAGGAGGCTCGCAGCCGCGGCCTGCGCGTCGCCGCCGGTCGTCCCGCCGACGTCCTCGCCCCAGCCGTCGTCGTCGCCGTCGCGGCGCGACCGCAGGTGCAGCGCGACTGCCAGCAGGAAGTGATCCGTACCGGAAGGCGGTTCCGCGGTGTGCACGACACCGGCTGCCGAGGCGACGAACTCGTCGATCCACGACGGCGGTTCGGTGGCCCGGAGCAGGTCGGCGGCGGCTGCGAACACGTCGCGGCCGTCGTTGCCGGACGCTATCAATGTTCGGAGATCGGCTCGCATGGTGTCGACGTCCGCCCCGAATCGCGTGCGCTCCGGCTGCGCCGACCGCTCCGGCCGCTCAGGTCGCTCGGGCTGCGCCGACCGCTCTGGCTGCTCAGGCTGCTCTGTCCGTTCCTCCGGCTCAGCTTTACGCCGCTCCGGCTCCGGGGCGGCGTCGCCGACGACCTCCGGCTCCTGGAACATGACACCGGGATAGTCCATGTGATCGGCGTGCTGCGTCCACTCGGTGTCGGTGAACGACATGTTCGTGATGTAGCTGCCCAGCCCGAAGCCGTCCGTCTCGATCTCCCGGACCATCTGCTGCATCTCGGCCATCGACCGCATCATCACGTCTATCTGAGTGCTCAACTGCGGCGACCCGAAGGCGGTCAGGATCGTGTGCATCGTCTCCGCCATGCGCAGCATCTTCCCGGCTATCTGCGCCATCTGCGGAGCCGTGGCCTCGGCGGTCACCTGGCGCAAGGTCTTGATCGCCAGCTCCATGTCGGCGACCACCCCGGCCGGCGCACCGCGCGTCATCGCGGCCAGGAGCGCGTCCGGCGATTGCAGGATCTCCATGGAGCGCCGGAGATAGGCCTCGCCGAGCGTGGCGCGGGCCAGGCCGGTTGTGGGCTGCGACAGGTTGCCGGGCGGCGCGGCCAAGGCCTCCTCCAGCAGCGGGATGCCGGCCTCACGATCGGAGACCGGGCCCTTGTGGCCGGAGTGCCGCACGCAGCGGGAGACCCCGAGCATCGAGATGGTGTGCACGCGGAGCGAGTCGCCGGGCTCGAGGTAGCCCAGCGCCTCATCCAGCCGCAGGATGGTCTGGTTCAGGTACGGCAGCCCGACCTGGGAGCCGATCCCCGTGCGCCAGTACCCGAGCCACTGCGCCTGTCCCAACTGGATCAGCGTCTGGGCCCGGGCGCTGCCCGTCAGGCCCGCCAGTTCCGCCTCAAGACGGGTGATGTCGTCCAACGCAGTCCCCTTCTCACATTCCCCAGTGCACGAACCCGGCCCACGCCTCGATCTCCGGCGCGCGCTCAGCCTTGAAGCGGTTGCGCAGCGGGGCCGGCATCGACTCCGGCAGCTGCCGGTCGGGATCGAGCATCCACAGCTGGGCCCGGTGCAACGCTTCCCACGGGGCCGGTGTCTCAGTCCTCAGATAGTGGTGGAACATGAACATCAGCATCGAGGTGTCCTCGTCCGGCACGGCCCACAGGGTGGAGAGCACCGAGCGGACGCCGCCGGCCAGGAACGCGGTGCCCAGGCTGTAGGCCTCGTCATAGCCGTGGATCGATCGGCCGGTCCGGCAGGCTGCCAGGACCGCCAGCCCGATGCCGGCGTCGGGGGCGTGCGCCATCAGCTCGATGATCTCCTGGGCCGTCACCTTGCTCTTGTCCGCGAGCATCAGATACGAGGTGGCCTCGTCCCCGGTGGTGTCGATGACGCCGTGGCAGGCCAGGTGCAGGACCGCGCCGGGGTGGGTGGCCCCGAGCCAGTCGCGGACCTCCCGCGCGGTTCCGGCGCCGGCCGGACTCGTCTTGCCGTCGGGGCGCTTTCCGACGTAGCGGCCGTTCGGATAGAAGGTCCGGTGGACGGCGAACGCCTCCAGGCGCGCCGCGGGCAGCTCCGGCGCTTCGCCGCCGGTGTCCGGGTCGCCCACGACGAGCCCGACCGGCAGCGTGCGCACCGGCCCGGCGTCGGCCGACCGGCACAGCATGCGGGCCGAGGCGGCCTGCGAGAACGCCGCGTACTCCAGCGCGTAGCGGCCTTCGCGGTCGCGCGCCGCCTGCCACGGGATCAGCGCGAGTTCGCCCATCGGGACCAGGACCAGCCGGTGCGGCCGGCCGCTCTCCGGGGCGGGCAGGGTCGGGAGGAACTGCTCGATGATCGGTCCCATCGCCACCCGCCAGGCCCAGCCGCACAACGTGTCCAGGCTGGCTGTCAGGTCGGCCGCCGGGCTCTGCGGTTGCAGATCGCGGCTCTCGAGGGATTTCATGTACCGCTCGGCGTCGGTCTCGGAATCGATCTGCAGGTTCGCCAGCCCCAGCGACGCGAGCTGCCCCCGGGCCGGCACCAACACGGCCCAGCCGGGGTGGCCGTGGCCCGCCGGCAGGAGGTAGACCAGCGCGTCGGCGTCCAGGTCGTGCAGCGCGTACCGGATCTCGGCGATGCTCGGCGGGTCGAGCCGGCTCGAGTCCTGGTCCAGCGCCGCGAGGACTTCGCCGCGCAGGCTGGCGGGCATCAGCTCCGGCGCGCCCTCGGCGGTGGCCAGGCTCCAGCGCTCGGCCAGGTCCGGCCGCCCGGCTTCGCGCAGCCGCGGGGCCACGTCCTGGAACTCGGTCGCCGCGAACAGCATCAGGCCGCGGCCGCCGTCCAGGGCCTGGACCGCGTCGCTCAGCCGGCCTTCCAGCAGGCACATCCGTGCCGCGTCGGCCGCGCTCTGCGCGGCATCGTGGGCGGCGTACTTCGCCGCGCCGATGCCGTCCTGCAGCAGCACCTGCCACGCGGTGCCGCGCAGCGAGTCCAGCGCGCCCTGCCCGGCCTCGGTGTCGCCGCGGCGCCGCTGGATCCGGGTGAACATGTCGTTGATGTACGACCACTGCGGATGACGGGGTCCGCCGGCCAGGGTCCGGGCCTCGGTCAGTGCCTCGGCCGCGATCTCGAGGTCGCCCATGGAGTTGGTCAGCTCGTTGCGCCGGATCAGCGCCATGGCGTAGCCGCCGAGGTGGAGTACCCGCTCGCTGCTGCTGTCCGGCGTCAGCTCCACCGCCGTGCGGAAGTGCTCGACGCCGGCGCTGACCCGGTCGACACCGGTCTCCTCCCACGCCCGCAGTGCCAGGCCGCCGGCCGCCGCGTGGCGCACCGCGCGTATGGACGGGGCGGCGTCGGTCCGGGCGGCGAGTTCCTCGGCGGCGGCGAAGTCGTCGGGGCCGGACTGCGCGGTGTCTCCCGAGACGTCGTTGAGCATCGCGGCCATCGGGCCCATCGCCGCCATCGACTCCTGCAGGCCTTTGCGGATCGGGTGCTCCGGCGGAAGCTGCGCGACGATCTGCTGGATCTTCATCATCCCCGGCCGGGGGTCACCGCCGGTCTGCTGGACGCGCTGGACATCGGCGACGGCCGCGAACAGGTCGGCCAGCAGCGCCGCCTCGGCGTTGCCGGGAAGGATGTCGCGGAACGCCGCCGCGTCCTCGACCAGCCGGTTCGGCATCGACGCGTCGCCCTCGTCGGAGGCGACGGTGTCCGACAGCATCCTGCGGGCGACGTCGATGAGCTTGGCCATCATCGGGTCGTCGGCGGCGGACACGGCGAGCTCTTCGAGTTCGGCCAGGGCCTGGGCCGGCGGCAGGTGCGAGTCGCCGGAGACCGCGGCCACCAGGATGGTCAGCCGCGCCATGGTCCGCATCCGGGGCCAGCCCGGGTCCCGGGGCGGGTTCTGGTCGGCCAGCAGCAGCAGGCGCTCCAGCTGTGCCGCCTGGGCGCCGCCGTGGTTCAGCATGGCGCCGGGGTCGGTGCCCGCGCCGAGCCGCAGGGCCATCAGCTTGACCGCCAGCCTCGACCGGTCGCCGGTGTCCAGGGTCAGCCGGTGCAGCGCCTCCACCGCCAGGTTCCAGTCGCCCTCGCCGGCGATGGCCGCGTAGACCTGGTATCTGTCCGGATCGATCGACATGACACACCCCTTGTGGGCTACCTGACGGAGAACGGATCGGGCGGATGGCGGACGAACTGGTGGCGGACAAATGGATACGGCTGACGGACGGCGCCTGACGGACGGCGGCCGACGGATCGGGCGGGCCGGCGTCGAGTGCCGGCCGCCCATTATCGTCGACCCCTGATTGACCGGCGCCGGAACACGCCACGGTCCGGCCACCGCGAGGTGACCGGACCGCCGCCGGGCCCGTTCAGCCGGAGGTCTCGCTCGGCCGCGGGTCGATGTCGGCGTCCAGGACCACGCTGGTGACGGTACGCCCGTTGATCAGGATCTCGACCCGGCGCCGCTTCGCGTCCAGCACCGCGACCCGCGCGACGGTGCCGTTCTCGAGCGCGGTCTCGATCTGCTTGAAGACGTCGGCCGCGTCCGGTTCCTGGGGCAGGATCCACACCGCACCGTCGACGGTGATCTGCTTGTCGGTGCTGCTCTGGTCGGTCATCTCTGGGGTTTTCCTTCCATTGGGATGTTCGCGATCCCCCGTCCGCCGGGTACCTGACGGACGGCGTCTCAGGACACGTCGTCGATGCTGTACGCGAAGGAGAAGTCCTGGACCCGCCGCACGCCCTCGCCGGGGTGGCGCCCGAGCCCGAACGCCTCGCCGGCGAGCGTCGAGCCGCGGTACAGCCCGATGACGTCGTTGACCGTGCCGCGCAGCAGCCGGTAGGCGACGTTGACCACGATCGCCCCGACGCCCACCATGGCCGCCGCCGCGGCGGCGTAGGGCAGGCCGCTCAGCGCCCCGCCGGCCTTCGCCAGCGCCTCCTGCATCTCGAACGTGGCGACCTCGTCGCTGAGCAGCTCGCCGAGGTCCACGGCGCCGTCGCTGTCCCGGGACACCCACAGCGCGATGTCGAGGTAGTCCACCACCGGGCCGTGGAAGACCAGCATCCGGTCCAGCGGCAGCGGCTCACCGTCCCGGATGCGCGAGAACCGCTGGGTCCGCGCCCGGAACGCCGGATGCGGGGAGTCCTCCGCCCCGGTCAGCACGATCGCGTCGACCCGGACGTCGGCACCGCCGAACCGGGCCCGGGTGCGGTGGATCACCAGCTCGTCCAGCCGGACCGCCACCGCGCTCGGCACCTCGGCGACCGGTGCCGTGCCGCGCGGTACCGGGCCCGACCCCGGGTCCGTCCCGAGCGGGCCCACTCCCTGCGGGCCGGCCGGCCGCACGTCGGTCGGAAGCAGGCCGGTGGGACGCAGGCCGGTCGGACGCAGGCCGGTCGGCTGCGGGACATCCGTCTCGTCGAGCAGGAAGCTGTCGGCGCCGTCGGCCGGTTCGAGCGTGAACTCGATCTTCCGGACGTCGTAGCCGCTGCCGGCCCCTTCGGTGCCGCGCAGATCGCGGGTGTTCCCGCTCGCGATCTGGTCCACCAGCTTGGTCAGCGGCGAGACGCGGCTCTTGCGCGTGATCCCCGGCTGGTTCAGCGCGCGGAAGTCCTGCGGCTGCGACGTCACGAAGATGAGCACGGTCTCGTCCCGGGCGTGTAGCGGGTCGAGCCCGCTCGGCCAGTCCAGCGAGACTCCTTCCAGAACACCCGGCAGCTGCTCGTAGCCGAACACGTACTCCTGCTGGTACTCGCGCGACAGTCGGCAGCCGCTCGGGTCGACGTTTGTCAGAACGGTGACACGCCCGGTGACGCCGATGTCCAAGAGCGTCACGTACACGGGGGTGTCGCCGTCGTTGCGGACGCTGATGTAGATCTTCTGGCCGGCCCGGACGGTCTCGCCGAAATCGCGCAGGGGTCGGCGCTGTCCGTTCTCCACCAGGCCCCATTCACACGTGACCTTCGCGTTGATGGCCCAGCGGGTGTCGGAGTCCAGGTTGCGCAGCGCTTCGGCCCGGGCCAGCGTCTCCAGGTTGCCGACCGCCTTGGCGAGGCTGCCCGCTCCGCCGGGCCCCGGAGGGTGCAGCGGGCCGATACGGTCGGCCACCGTCACGGCGTCGTCGTTGTCGATCAGCAGCCGCGCACCCCACGGCTCGTCGTCCTTGGCCTTCCGGACCAGGGTCGAGCGCTTCAGCGCCTTGTCCAGCTCCGCGTTGTTCAGCTCCGTACCGTTCGGCACGTCCGCCGGTACCGACACCACGAGCTTGGGCGCGCTCGCCGTGATCCGGTGGGCCCGCGCGTCGGCCGGGATGGTGAGGACCCCGGGGGCGAGGGTGACCGGTCCCTGCGCGGAAAACGGTCCGGCCACGTCGACCGTCAGATCACCGAGTTTGTGGTCGGACGGCGTCAGAATCTCGAAGACGTCGCCCTCGCGCACACTGAGCAGGGGCGCACACTCCAGCTGCAGGCGGCCGTCGTCGGTGTTCGTGACCGGGAGCGACCCGAGGTGGTCGTCCTCCTTGGTCTGGAACAGCAGCCGGCGCGCCGGGCCCTCGGCCTCCGGACGCTGGCCGCCCACCAGGCAGGAGATCCGGAAGCGGACGCCGTCGAGCAGCGTCGCCCAGCTGACCTGTTCCGTTCCCGCCGCGCGCAGGGCCATCGTGAGGGCTTCGGTCAACATCCCGATCTGCTTGCCGCCCACACCGGGGTATTCGAAGGCCAGCTCATTCGGCGCGCAGGCCACGATCCGCACGGCGTCGGGATTGCCGATGGAACGCATCAGTTGGGAGCGCAGCCCCTCGGACTCCATGCGCTTGATGTGCGCGCTCAGTTCTTCGTAGCTGGTCACGTGGTCGGTGGTGACCTTACGTCGGAACGGCACCCGCGATGCGTGTCCGGAATGACAGCAGTCGAAGATGCTGACCACGTTGTCAGTCCGCTGAGTCAGGCGGGCCTGCAGGACCGACAGCTCCACCGAGGTGATGCCGCGGAAATCGCCCGGCCCGGACTCGTTGAAGTCGTAGGGCACGATGAACTGCAGGTCCATCGGGCCCGGACGGGACGCCGGCCCGGGCCCGGGCCCCGGTCCCGGCCCCGCGGTCGGCGGTGGCAGGGCGCGCCCGCCGTGCCCGCTGTAGTAGACCACTGACGGCTCCCCGGGAACGGCCAACTCGATCAGGTGCTCGTAGGCGGCCAGGATCGCGGCCCGGGTCGCGTCCTTCCCGGTCAGCGTGAACGCGGGCTCCACGGTCAGACCGCGGGCGATCAGCGCGTCCTTCATCGCCGCGATGTCGTTGTCGACACCGGTGAGGGTCTCCACGGCGCCGCCGATCAGCAGTGCTCTTCCAGGCATGGCGTCTCCTATGTCGCGTACGGAAATGAACGAGTCCGTGGTCGGGCCCGGTGTGCCCCGGGCCCGTCGGCGGTTCGGTGAGTCAGTCGGTGGTCGGCGCCGGCCCCGGGGGATCTTCGAAGAGGCGTTCCTGGTAGGCCTTTTTGATCGCCGCGGCTCGGTTCGGGACGCCGAGTTTGGGATAGATGCGATGGACGTGGGTCGCGACCGTCGTCTCCACGATGGTGAGCGCCTTGGCGATCTCGTGGTTGGTGGCGGATTCCATGGCCAGCAGCCGGTAGATCTGCCATTCGCGGTTCGTCAAGCCATAGGGCGGTTTGGTCCGCCCTGGCGTTGTCACCGACACCACGGTCAGATTCTCCGCCGCGGTCTTCAGCGGCTCGGCCCCCAACCGCATCGCCGTCTCGACCGCCTCCTCCATCGCGGCGGCCGCAGCCTCCGCGTCTCCGGCGGCCAGGCCGGCGGCGGCCTGCCTCCATCGTGCATAAGCGGTCGGATACGGACGGCCGATCTCGCCCCAGGTCTTCGCGACGTCGTCCCACATCGGGACCGAGTCGTCGCCGAGCACCCGGTGATACTCGGCCTGACACAGCTGAAGCAGAATCTGGACCTCGAGGTTCTCGGCGCTGGTGGCGGCCTGCTGTTCGGCGGCGGCGATCAGCTCCGTGCCGAGCGCGGCGGCGTCGGAGGTCTGCGCCCCCTCCTTCGCAGCTCTCGCGGCCCGGTCCGCCGCAGCCCGCAGTCCGACCGAGTACAAGCGCAGACGCACAAGAACATTCTCGGTGTCCGCGACAGCGCCCAAACCCCGGTGCACCGCGTCCAGGGCCCGGGACGGCTGCTCCTTCCAGCACCACAGCTCCGCCTCGCACGTGTACAGCGCGGCGACGAACCGCGGATCGCTGATCCGCTGGTCGCTGACCTCGGCCATCAGGAGCTCGGCTTCGTCGTACTGCCCGCGGGCGACGTCGAACTCGGCGACGGTGAGCCGCAGATAAGCGCTCTGCTCCACCCGCGGCCGGCCGGCCATCGCCTGCTCCAGCACCTCGGCCGCCTCGTCCCACCGGCCCAGCTGCATCAGCGAGGCACCGGCGTTGTTCGCCAGGACGATTGCCAACCGTAGTTCGGCCAGACCGAGCGCGTGGGCCCGCCGCAGGCCGTCCCGCGCCGCCTTGACCGAGCCGTCCAGGTCTCCGGTCAGCTCCAGCGCCACGGCGAGATTGCCGTACGCGCGCAGCAGATCCTCCAAGTGGTCTTCCTGGTCGGCCAGCGCCACCGCCTGCCGCAACCGGGGCTCGCCCTCCTGGCCGCGCCCGAGCATCGCCAGAGCCAGGCCCGCGGCGTTGAGCGCACGGCCCTTGGCGCCGGCGTCGCCTATGGTCTCGGCCAGCGTGACCGCCTGCTCGGACCGGTCCAGCGCGGCCTGGTAGAAGCCGAGGTTGATCTCCGCCATCGCCAGCCCGACCAGCGCCCGGGCATGGGCCGCACCGTCGGGCGCCGACGCCTCCAGCAGCCGTACCGCCTCGGAGTAGGCGGCCCGGCCCTCGACGATCGCGCCGGCCTCCCAGTGGTAGCTGCCGAGGCGCTCGTAGAGCTCACCGAGCCGGCACGGATCATCCTGGGCTGAGACGGCGTCGATCGCCTTCTGCACACGCGCGACAGCCTGGGCCACGTGGCCGGCCCAGCGGGAGGCCACCGCGGCGTCGGCGAGAAGCTGCTGGCGGGAGTAGCCCGCAGAGGCCTCCGGATCCGGCACCTTGGTCCACAGCTCGTCAAGCACCCGCCCGAACTGGCTCTCCGCCTCGTAGAACGCCCGCACCCCCATCGTCGCCTCACCCGCATGCACCGCCGTGGCCAACGCCTCGGCACGGTGGTCGGTGTGGAACCAGTGGTGCGCCAACTCGACCGCGGCACTCCAGCCGTGGGTCAAACCCAGCGCCACATCAGCGGTCAGCGCCTCAGCCATCTTCGTGTGCAGCCGGCGGCGCTCGCCGATGCCCATCTGCTGGTAGACGGCCTCGCTGAGCAGCGCGTGCTGGATGGCGTAGGACTCGTCGGCCGGGTTCAGGACCAGCATGCCCAGGCTGCGGCACTCGCGCAGGGCACTGTCGAGCACGTCGTCCGGCAGCCCGCACACCGCTTCCAACAGCCGGTCGTCCAACCGCCGGGCCGCTGCCGCCGCGACCTGCATGACGCGCCGGGCCGGTTCGCTGAGCGTGAGAATCCGCGCCAGCATCAGCTCATTGAGTGACTCAGGAACGCGGTGCGCGTTCGGATCAGTGAGCGCGCCGGAGAGCACCAGCTGCTCCGCGAAATAGGCGTTGCCGCCGGACAACTCGTAGCAGCGGCGCGCCAGGTCCCGGTCCGGCGGCGTGGCCGGATCGGGGGAGAGCTCGCCGATGAACTTCCTGAGGTCGCGCTCGTCGAAGGAGGGCAGCGCCACCGGATGGACGTGCCGGATGAAGTCCGGTTCCGCCAGCAGCACCCGCAGCGAGTGCCCGGGCGCCAGTACCGACCGATGGCTGCACACCAGCAGCGCCCGCTCGCTCGACAGCCTGCGGGCCAGGAACGAGACCAGGTCCAGCGTCGACTGGTCGGCCCAGTGCATGTCCTCGAAGACCAGAACCACCGGCGCGCTCTGCCCCAGGTGTTCCAGCATCCTGAGAACCGCGCCGAAGACCCGCAGCTGCCCGGAGCCGGACGGCGCGACGTCCGGGGCGGCGACGACCGCCGTCCCGGTGAAGTCGGAGACCAGGTGCGCCAGATCGTCCCAGGTGGTGTCGGAGACCGCGGCCCGGATCTCGGGCTCGCCGCGCTCGCGCACCAGCATCCGCAACGACTCCACCAGCGGCGCGTAGGGGATCAGGCCGCCGCCGAGCTCGATGCACGCTCCGCGCAGCACGTGGGCCCCGTGGTCCTTCTCCGCGCGCGCGGCGAACTGCGCCAGCAGCCGGCTCTTGCCGACGCCGGCCTCGCCGCCCAGCACCACCGTGCCGGCCCGCCCGTCGGCCGCCTTGTCGAGCAGGCCCCGCAGCTGCTGGAGTTCATGGTCGCGTCCGACGAATCGTTCGGCCGTCATGGCGACATTGTGGCGCGACCACGGTAGACACCGGTACCCAATGACGGATTCTGGCTTGTGCAGACAGAGATGCTGAACATTCGGCCTCATGCCAGTGCGGCGACGATAGGCTGGTCGGTTGAGCAGGGAGATGTTCCTCATGGGCGCAGACCTCTGCGATGCGGGCTCGCCGCCGCGGCGCGCTTCGCCGCGTGTTTCAACGCCCTGATTGACCGGCGCTTGCTGGGCGCTGCGGTGGTCGGCCGGACCGTGCGGGTCTCGCCGTCGGCCGGGTTGGTTGCGTCATGCGCATCATGCGCGTCGTTCGCGTTGGTTGCCGCCGATGGAACGGTGACATTCTCAGCGGAATTCATGGGCCTCCTCCCTGCCAGGTTCTGACGGACAGCGACGGCGGGTCGTCGGCGGGTCGTCGGCAGGGCGTCGGCGACGTCGGGAGGGTGGCCGGGCACCCGGCCTGGAAGCGTTCTTCCAGGCCGGGTGTGGAGGCCTCACTTGTCTTCTTCGTCCTGCGCCAGTGCTTCGAGCAGGATTTCCAGCAGGACCTCGGTCACGCGGGCCAGGGCCTCGGGGTCCTCGATCATCCGGGCCACGCGCTCGTCGAGGTCGGGGGCGCTGCCGGGGGTGCGGTCGAGGTGTTCGGCGCCGGTGCCGTCGTGGAAGACCTCGGTGAGGCTGTCCACGAGGGCGGTGGTCGGGTCGTCGCCGGCCAGCATGCGGGACTCGACCCGGTCGATCACGCGGGCGGCCAGCTCGTGCAGCTCGGCCTCGGCCGACTGGTCCGGGCCGGCGCAGCAGACGTAGTCGGGTTCGCGTTCGGCGTCGCCGTCGGCGCGGGGCGCGCACATCAGGGGTGCCTGCTTGTGGCCCAGGGGGCGCTCGACGTACAGCTCGTACCAGGCCGGGTTCTGCTTCATCGCGGCCAGCACGCGCTCGACGTCGGTGGCGACCTGCCGCTCGGTGACGCCGGGATCGCCGGTGACCGCCGCGCGCCGGTCTGCCCACGCGCCGAGCGGCCAGAGTCCGCCGGGGGCCACGGTCGGCACGCCGACCCAGGTCAGGAGGTCCAGGGCCAAGGCGAGGAGCCACTGGTCCTGACCGAGGGCGTCGCCCAGCCACAGCGGCAGCCGCGGACGCTGCTGCGCGCCCCGAACCCCGCGGCGCCTGCGGTTGGCGTCCACGGTGACGGCGTTAAGCCGCGAGGCGATCCAGCCGCCGAGGTTCGCGATCTGGGTGTCAGCGTGCTTCACAACGTCGTTCAGCACGGCCTCGACGTCATCCTGAAAACGATCATGGCACTCGGGCAGCAGGAAGCCCGCACCCGCGGCACACCGGAGGTGCCCGCGCCGGCGTTCCAGGCCGCGCGTCAGACGCTCGAAGACGACCTCCATGACGAACCGGTACAGGGCCGGGTTCGCGGTGTCGGGATTCTGCGCCAGGTAATCCGCCAACCGCCCTTCCCGGGCCGCCTTCTTGATTTCTTCTTCGACCTTTTCTTGTTCCGGGTTCTTGTCGGCCATGCCGAGTCCCTTTCTCCTTCTACCGCTTCCGCAGGCCGTTTCACGGATGCCGAAATCGCGCGCCGTACGTGCAGCGGAGCGCGTGTGATCAGCAGGGATGGTCCGGAAGCCGGACTCGGAAATCGTTTTTCCCGAGGCGATTTCACGGTAAGGAACCGCGCCGTATCGCGGCTAGCGGTAAGAAGAAAGACACTAATAACTATGTACGTGCAAGGGCTCCGGGGCCGCCGACACAGGGCCCTGCGAGGCCGATCGCTGAGAAACCATTACCCCGCCCGACCTTGCGGCGGGCCGAGTGGACGGATCCATTACCCCGCGCGACGAGGCATCCGCGACGGCTCTCAGCACCCTGTGACCCTGACGGACACGACGGATCAAGCCCGTGCGCGGGAAGGCCCGGCGCCGCCCCGACCTGGTACGGCCGGAGCGGCGCCGACAGAGCCCCTCCTACTCGCCCCCCGCGCCGAGCCCGTTCCTCACGGCCCACAACGCCGCCTCGGTCCGGTTCTGCACCCCGAGCTTGCGCATGATGCGATGCACATGCGTGGCCACGGTCCCCTCGGCGAGACGGAACCGGCTCCCGATCTCGCGATTGGAGCACCCGGTGGCCAGCAGCCGCAGGACATCGGTCTCGCGCGGGGTCAGCGACGCGATGCCGAGTTCGGGTACTGCTGTGGCTGCCGCGCCATCGCGTGCCGCGACACCACTCGCTGCACCGCCGCCCGCCGAGCCGCTGTCGGCCGCCGCGGTGCTGGGCGCGCCACCGCTGGCCGAGATAGCGCTGCTTGCTGCGCCACTGCCGGCCGCCTCGATGTTGGCTGCACCATCCCCGGCCGCGCTGCCCGCCGTGCTTTCGCTCGCCGCCTTGCCGCCCGAGCTGGCTGTGCCGCTGCCGACTATGCCTTCGCCTGCTGCGATGTTGCCGGTCGTATGGCTGCCTGCCGCGTTGCCCCCCAACCGCGCAGCCAACCGTGCCGCCTCAGCCCGCAAAGGCTCCGCCCCGAGCCGAGCCGCAGCCTCAGCGGCCTGATTCGCGGTTGCCACCGCATCGCCTCGGCCATCACGCGCCGCCGCCCCCGCCTGCCGCCACCGCGCGTACGCCGCCGGATACGGCCGCTCCACCCCGTCCCACCCCGCGGCGACCGCGGCCCAATCCTCCGCCGAGTCCGCCTCCGAGGCCCTCTGATGCTCAGCCTCGCACTGCCGCCGCAGCAGCTGCACCACCGCCGTCTCGGGCAGAGTCGCCGCCTCTTCCGCCGCGATGTCCACGAGATCCCCGCCCGCCACCAGAACCCCGCCCGAGTGCCGCAGGCGGTGGTCGGCTGCGGCCCGCAGTCCCACTGCGCACAACCGCAGGCGCATCAGCGCGTTGTCGGTGCCCTCCAGGCCCTGGAACGCCGTCCCATATGCCCGCACCGGTTGCCCGCGCCAGCACCAGAGCTCCGCCTCGCACGCGTGCAGGGCCGCGGTGAGCCACGGGTCACCCGCCTGCTGCTCGCGCAGCTCGTCGATCAGGCTCTCGGCATCGGCGAACCGGCCGCGTTCCACCTCGATCCCGGCCAGCGTCAGCCGCAGCCGGGCGCTGTTCTCGGCGTGCGGGCGGTCCGCCAGCGCCTGGTTCAGCAGGTCCGTGGCCTCGTTCCAGTGCCCCAGCAGCATCAGCGACGAGCCCGCGTTGCCGGCCAGCGCGCCGCCGAGCCGCGTGCCGGCCAGCCCCAGCGCCCGCGCGCGTCGCAGTCCGGCGCGAGCCTGGTCGGCCGAGCCCGCCGTGTCGCCGGCGAACGCCAGCGTCCGGGCGAGGTTGCTGTAGGTGCGCAGCACGTCCTCCAGGCGGTCGGCGCGGTCCGCGACGTCCAGCGCCCGGCGCAGCACCGGCTCGCTCTCCGCCGTCCGGCCGCTGACGGCCAGCGCCACGCCGGCCGCGTTGAGCGCATTGTTCTCCGCACCCGCGTCGCCGCAGTCGTGAGCCAGCACCACCGCTTCCTGCGCACGGTCCAACGCCGTGTCGTACGACCCCGCCCGCACCTCGGCCATCGCCAAGCCGGACAACGCCCGCGCATACACCGCCTCACCCGGCGCCGCCTGCGCCAACAGCCGCACAGCCTCGGCATACGCGTGGCCGTCCTCGGGCACCACGCGCGCCTCCCGCTGATAGCTGCCCAGCCGCTCGTACAACTCGCCCAACCGCCGCGGATTCGCATGCGGCCCCGCGGCGTCGACCGCCTCCTGCACATGCGCGACGGCCTGCCCGACGTGCCCGGCCCACCGGGCCGCGTCTGCCAGCGCGAGGAGGATCTGCTCGCGGGAACAGCGAGCCGCGTCCTCCGGCTCGGCCACCTGGTCCCACAAAGTCAGCGCACGTCGATAGTGGCTGGCAGCCTCGTGGAAGCCACGCACCCGCATCGTCGTCTCCCCGGCCCGCACGGCCGCGACCAGCGCCTCCGGATAACGCCGCGCGCGATGCCAGTGGTACGCCACCTCCACCGCGACGCCCCAGTCCCTGGTCAGAGCACCTCCGGCGCCCGCAGCCAGCGCCTGAGCCACCTCACCGTGCAGACGCCGTCGCTCTCGCGGAGCCATCTCCTTGTAGACCGCCGCGCCGAGCAGCGCGTGCGGCACGGCGTACCGGCCCTCGACCGCGTCCAGAACGAGCATCCCGTGGTCTTGGCATTCGTTCAGCGCCTCGTCGAGGACATCGACCTCCAGCCCGCTCACAGCCTCCAGCAGCCGATCGTCGACCCGACGCGCCGCCGACGCGACCCGCAGGACGCGCCGAGCCGCCACGCTGAGCGCGGAGACCCGAGCCAGCACCAGTTCCTCGACGGACCGCGGCACCGGCTCCTCGACCGATGCGACTGATGCCGCCGACGCGACCGATTCGATCGATGCGACCGATTCGGCCGACCCGCTCAGCACCCCGGACACCGCCAACTGCTCGGCGAAGAACGCGTTGCCAGCGGAGACCTCGTAGTACCGTCGCACTGCGTCCCGGTCCAGCGGCGCGAACTCGTCGAGGAACACGGACAGCTCCGCCTCGGTGAACCGCGGCAGCTCCAAACGCGTCACGCGCGGACCGAAGCCGGGCTCGGCCAGCATCCTCTGAAGCCGGTGCTCCACCGGCAACATAGATCGGTGGCTGCACGCCAACAGCGTCCGTTCGCCGACCATGGTGTGCGTCAGATAGGAGACCAGATCCAGCGTCGACTGGTCGGCCCAGTGCAAGTCCTCGAAGACCAACACCACCGGCGCAGTCGTGCCGAGCCGTTCCAGCATCCGCCGCACGGCGCCGAAGATCCGCAGCCGTCCCGGCACCCCCACATCAGGCCCGGCAGGAGCAGTGCTACCGGCGACGTCCGAGACCAGATCGGCCAGATCGTTCCACGCCGGCCCGGCCGCCAGCCGCACCGTCTCAGGGCCCTTCTCCCACAGCAGCGCACGCAGCGACTCGACCAGCGGCGCGTACGGGACGACCCCGTCGCCGAGCTTGACGCACGAACCCGACAACACGTGCGCGTTGAGGTCGTGCCGCGCCTGCTCGGTGAACTCGGTGAGCAACCGCGTCTTCCCGACGCCCGCCTCGCCGGCGATCATCGCCGTGGCGGCCCGCCCCGATCCGGCCTGACGCACCAGATCGACGAGCTGTCCGAGTTCCGCGGTCCGGCTGACGAACGACGTTGCGGCTCCGCCGACTTTCCCGCGCGCGACCCGCTGTATCCGGCCGCGCCAGGTCTCCAGCGCCGCAGCCATCCGCTCCGGTTCGACACCGGCGGCAGCGGCCCGGCTCCACAACACGTTCAGCTCCTGCGCCAGCGCATCCGTCATCCGGGCACGCACGGACTCCCGGAAGCCCTCGAAGCGCGTCAGTCGTTCGGACATGGCAGCACCTCGCTTTCATTCGGGGATCGATCTGAGCCATCCAAGCCATCCAAGCCATCCAAGCCATCCGAGTCGGCCAAGCCGCTCGAACCGCTCGGCGCTCGCCAGGTGACTCCGTCAACGACCAGCCCGGCCTGCCGCAGCCTCCGATCGATCCGGCTCAAAGTGCCCGGCCTCGGCACCCCGATGACCCAGACCCCTGATTCGTCCACCCGCAGTTGCAGCGGGGGAGCGGCCACCTGCTTGTCCACAGAAACCGCATAGCGCCGATGTCCCAACTCGGTGAGCGGCCTCAGCTGTTGGTTCGCCGATCCGCGCCACACCAGATCGGTCGGCTGCCCGACCTCATAACGCCCGGTGATCAGCGCGTCCGCATACCGCGTCGCGGCCAGCTGCTCCTCGTCGAGCTCGGTGAGCTCGTACCCGGTGTACAGCAGGATGTCGGCCTCGCCGTAACCGGCCGCAGCCGCCGCGCCGCCATCAGTACGGACCTCGGCGCGGACCTCGGCCGCGCGCCGCAGCAACTCCGCGAGCGGTCCGGCTTGCTCCAGCGGTTCGCCGCCGCTGACGGTCAGCCCGGTGGCCCCGTCGCTCAGCGCCGTTCGCCAGCGGTCGACCAGATCTTCGACGGCGACTTCGACGCCGCCGTCGGCGTCCCAGGTGTCCCGGGACATGCAGCCCTTGCAGGCCAGCGGGCATCCCTGCACCCATACCCCGAGGCGGATTCCGGGGCCGAGGGCGGTGACGGGATAGTGGCTCCGGCTGATCCGGAGTGTCGGGGCGCTCATGCCGGCGTCCTCAGGCCGCGCCGGTGCCCAGACCGGCCGTCGGCGGCGTCCCGGGTCATGTCCAGGCCGCGGGCCGCGGCCCACAGCGACCACCACACCCCGATCAGCCATTGGAACAGGTTCACAGCCTCCTCCTATCGTGCGTAGACCGTGGCCGGGCCCTCGGCGTGCAGGGCCGGCCGGATCTTGTGGCCGTTGTGGATCCTCTGACGGTCGGTGTTCGTCTCCCCCGGCGGAAAGCTCCCGCAGTACCAGCACCCGGACCGGTCCCGGGCCTGAGCGTCGTCAGACGCCGGCCCGGGGCCGTTCCCCCCGGCGACGCCGCCGATCGTCCCCTCCTCGTTCGGCGACGGGTCATGGTGGTCGTGCTGGTGGGTGGGTCGCCGCCGGCGCCGGCTCATCGCCGTCCTCCCGGCGTCACCCGAGCCCGCAACCGCGGCGCGGAATCGACGTCGCCGGGGAGCGCGGCGGTGATCTCGACCAGGGAGTCGGCCTCGACCCCCTCGTCGAACAGCAGCCGCGCCAACGGGTTGATCAGATGGCTCTCCAGCCGGTTGCCGATGCCGCGGCCGCCGTTGGCGCTGTCCTGCACACACGCCTTGATCAGCTGCTCCCGGGCCGCGTCGTCGAAACTCAGCCCGATCTCCAGCTCCCGGTCGATGGTCCGGACGATGGTGTCGATCTGCTTGGCGCAGATCTGCTCGGCCGCCGCGGCGCCGATGAAGTCGAACACGACGATGTCGTCGCCGAGCCGGTTGAGCAGTTCGGGCCGGCCGATCCGGGTGGTGAAGTGGTCCCGCACCGCTGCCGTGACCTTGCGTTCCAGCTCTGAGTACGGCATCTCCGGGTCGGTCGTGACGATGCCGAGGTTCGAGGTGAAGATCAGGACGCACTCGGAGAAGTACGTGGTGACGCCCTGCCCGTCGGTGAGCCGGCCGTCCTCCAGGATCTGCAGGAGCTTGTCCAGAACCGGCCGGTGCGCCTTCTCGATCTCGTCGAACACCACCACCCGGAACGGATTGCGCCGCACCGCCCCGGTCAACTCGCCGCCGGCCTCGTACCCGACGTAGCCGGGCGGCGCGCCGATCAGCCGGTCGACGGCGTGGTCGGCGGCGAACTCGCTCATGTCGAAGCGCAGATAGGAGTCGACGTCGCCGAACAGCAGCGCCGCTACCTGCTTGGCCAGCTCTGTCTTGCCCACGCCGGTGGGACCGGCGAAGAACAGCACGCTACGGGGCCGGGACTTGGCGTTCGTGGCCTGCGCGCCGGACAGGCCCAGCGCGGCCCTTTTGAGGATGTCCAGGGTCTTGCCGACCGCGCGTTCCTGGCCGATCACGTTGTCCCGGATGACTTTCTCGCCGTCGAGGATGTGCGCGCGGATGCTGTCGTACCGCCACGGGTTCTGCTCGACACCCAGCTTGTAGATCCGCACCGCGTCGGCCACCCGGTCCGCAGCGATATCGCGGTCCAGCGAGAGCCGTGCGATCTCGGTCATCGAACGCAGCGTCAGCCCGTCGGTGCGGCTGGCGAACTCCTTCGCCGTCAGCTCCGCGGCCTTCGTGTCGGCCGGGGGCGAGGGCAGTCTGGACACCAGGACCCGGGCGTGGGCCTGCCGGTCGCCGAGGGTCGGCAGGCCGACCGCGACGGTCCGGATCGGATCGGCGCCGGCGGTCAGCCAGGCCGGCAGGTCCCGGTCGCCGTCGGCGAGCCAGATGATCGGGTTGAACAGGTAGCCGTCGGCGCCCTGCGGCCGCAACGGTTTCGCGGTGAGCGCGAGCTTCAGGCAGTAGAGGAAGAAGTCCCGCTCGCCGGCGTCCAGCTGTCCGGGCATGTGCGTTATCCGCGAGGCGTAGTCGAAGACGACGGCCGCGCGCACCGGCGGCGGGGAGGCGACCGGCTTCGAGTAGTCGGTCGGTTCGGCCGGGCCGCCTTGAGTGCCCTGGCCGCTCTGGCCGTCCTGGCCACTGTGACTGCCCTGGCTGCGCTGATTGCCCTGGCCGCTGTGGCCGATGGGGCCGGCCGAGCCGGTGTCGGCGTCCGCCGGCGGCTGTTCCGGAGCGCCGACCACCTTGGCCAGCAGCGGCCGCATCCGTTCCAGCGTGGGACGACGGCCGACGGCCCGGTTGCCGAGGAGCCGCTGCGCGGCGGAAAGCGCAGCTGGCGTCTCCGGGTACACCGAGATCCCGTCAACAGTGTCGAAGCAGATGAAGCACTCGTATCCGCGCGGCTCCAGCGCCTGCCACAGCAGCGGCAGCAGCGACGTCGGCCGCGGCGCACGGCTCTTGTACCGCACCGGGAATTGGTCGCGCAGGTTGCCGTGCAGCACGTACTGCGAGTGCACCGCGAGCGTGCCGGCGACCTCGTCGACGAAGGCCGGGAAGTCGGGCGGATCCGGCTGGGGGCCGACGGCCTCGGAGGAGCTCATCACGGTGTCCCCTTCATCGGCCTCGGGTCGTGGTACGTGGGCAGCCCGGGCTGCACGACGTCGCCGGTCGCAGCCCCGTCGAAGCCGTCCGGCACATAGCCCTCGTCGGTGACCACGGCCGCGCCGAGCCGGCTGCCCAGCGTCCGGATGTCGGCGTTGAAGCCGTCGCAGCGCTCCCGCTCCCGGGCCGCGGCCTCGTCGCCGTCCAGGTCGTGCGCGCGGACGACCCGGCCGTGCAGGGCGCCGTGGCTGTCGATCCAGATCTCCGCCGAGTGCTCCGAGCCCCAGTCCGGCCGGGCGAGCCGCAGTTCGGCCGAGTTCCGCACGTCGAACTCCGGCTCCAGCGAATAGCCCAGATCGGTCAGGCACGAGTGCATCAGACCCTTGACGAAGTGGCAGCGTGCCTGCGCGTCGGCCCACTCGGCGGCCTCAGCGGCCTCGGCCCGCAGATCCGCGCTCAGGTCCCGGTCGCCGGCCACGACGGCCCGCAGCTTCGCGGCCGTGCCGGAGAACGGCGTCGGGGGATCGCCCAGCGCCGACTGCTCCTCCAGCACCACCAGCCACTGCCCGGCCAGCCGGCGCCGCGACGCCGCCGCGTTCACCGCCGTCACCTTGGCCCGCAGGCTCTCCAGGTACGACCGCGCCTCGCGGGCGTCGTCCTGTGCGACACACGCTGCGGCGGCCAGCACGTCCAGGTGCTCGCGCTCGTCGGCGTCCGGGTCCAGGGTCTCCAGGACCGTCTTGACGTCGGCCGGCGTCGGCTTCATCGGCGTCTCGCTGGCGCCGGCGACCGCGGCGCTCGGCCCGCGCCGCTTCTGCAGCATCTGCTGGTATTCCTTCAGCGCCTTGGCGGCATCCGGCCGGGCCAGGACGTACTGCGGCAGATACGCGCCCAGATGCCGGGCCTCGTCGCCGGCCACCGCGATCCGCACCGCCGCCTGCGCCTGCGCCACCAGCTGCGCCGTCAGCTCGGCACGCCGCGACGCCTCGGTCGCGGTGCAGCCGGAAATGCTCAGCGGCGTGGGGATGTCGACCTGGACGCCGGCCTTGGCGGCCCGCGCCCTCAGGGCACTGATACGGCTGTTCAGCTCGACCGCGTCCGCCGCCACCACACCCCAGATCCGCCGCGTGATCTCGGCGTCGGACTGCGCGGCGGCCATGCCCTCCAGTCGGGCCCCGTAGTCGCCGACCGCACGGAACGCGGCCTCGGCCGCCATGTTCGCCGCACGTGCCACCAGAACCGCGGCTGCACCCGCGGCCAGTACGGTGGCTGCTGCCGCCGCGGCGGCCACGGCCGGCGGCGCGATGAGGATTCCTCCAGAACTCATACAATCCCTCCCGTTCGGATATGACGGACAGAGCCTCTCCTCCGTCCCGGGTCCGGCGGTCAATGAGCGACGCTGTGCGTTGAACACCTGACGGACGAGGAGGAGCGGCGCGAACGACAACACCTCGCCGACCAGGTGGTCGACGAGGTGAGGGGCGCTTCTGGAGCCGTCAGGCTGTCAAGGCTTTATGAAAGCCCTGCGTTGCCCTGGTGGATGAACGGGGCCCACTTCGAGGCGTCGTCCAGCGGCGTCCGCATCTCTTGGAGCAGGTGTTCGCTTACCGCCGGAATCGGCTCCCGGTCGGCGTCCAGCATCCAGAGCTGGGCCGCCCGCAGGGCCTCGGCCGGAGTCAGGTCGCCGGCGGCGAGGTAGTGGTGGAAGACGACCATGCAGACCGCCGTCGCCCAGTCGTCGACGGCCCACCGGGAGCCGATCACATCGGTCGCGCCCCGCGCCACGAACGCTGTGGTCAGGGTCAGCGCTTCGTCGTGGTCGCGGTTGCTCAGGTCGGTCTCGCAACAGTCGAGGATGACGAGCGAGGAGAACCGGTCCTGGGAGCCGGGCCGTGAGGCGTCCACGATCTCGGCCACTGTGAGGTATTCGGGACCGCCGTCGTCTTGCCCGGGGTCGTCTCCGGACGCTTCCGCGCCTGGTGGCAGCGCCAGTAGAAGCCGCGAGGCGGTCGGTCGCGTGCTCGCGGTGCCGTGCGCGATGATCTGCACCATCGACGCCGGCTCCCGGCCGTCGTCCCCGGTGAGCACGGCCTGCACCTGCTCGGGGGTTCCTGCCGCCTCAACCTCCTGGCCCTCTACTGAGCCCATGAGCCGCGCCGTAGGAAGGTAGGTCCGACGCAGGGTGACGGCCTCCTCCTCGGCGTACCGCAGGGTCCTGCTGGGATCCACGACCAGGACCGGATCCGTGGCATACGGCGTTCTGCGCCTGGAAAGACTGCGCACCAGCTCGTCCGCCGACGCCGCATACGACACGACGAGCACGTCGCAGGCACGCGGCGGCCGGGACAGCCCGGCCGTCGACGGCTTGGGGGCGATCAGCGCCGCGTGCCAGGGCACCAGGCCGAGTTGGCCGCAGGGGATGAGTACGACGCGGCCGGGTGCTTCCGGCGTGGGCACTAAAGGCAGCGCCGCGATGACTCGATTCATTACTGCGGTCCCGGCCCAGGCACAGAGCTCGTCCAAGGAGAGCTCCCAGTGCGGTTCGGGCTTGAGATCCCGTGTCGGATCCTGACGCTCCGGCCCCCGCAACCGCTGGTACCGCCTGGCCGACTGGTCGAGGTAGTCCTCCACCTTTCCCAGGCTGGTGAGCGGCAACTCGCGAGTGGCGCCGTTCCGGAGGATCATCAGGACCTTGCCGGCCACGCTGTCGGTGCCGGGCAGGAGATAGACCAGGGCGTCCAGACCGGCTCGATCGAGGTTTGCGACGATCTGCGCCAGTGTCGGCACGACGAGTAGATCGCGGTGCGGCTGCCAGTTCGAGCCCGGCGCTGGTTCGGCATCCGATGAAGCCGCCGAAGCCGCACGCGGCGCGCGCAGGGCTTCCAACGCGCGGCGCCTCAGATCGCTGGGCAGGTTGAACTGTGTGGCGTCCGCGCCGGGCACCGCCGCACTCGCCCCGCCGACCTCGCTGGCCCCGCTCGTGCTGCTGGCCCCGTCGGCCCTGCTCGCGCTGCTGGCCCTGCCGACCCCGCGGCCATCGTTCCCGGATCCCGCGTCGGAACGCTCCCACTGCTCGGCGAGATCCACCTCGCCGACGGCACGCAGGCGGTCCGGCACCGTCCCGGCGGTCGCCGTGGCCCGCAGGACGAGGCCTCGTCCCAGCTCCAGCACCTCGATCGCGTCCTCGACGCGGTGCTCCTCCAGCGCCCAGCCTGCGGCCCGCAACCCACGAAGTGCCCCGGTCCGCGCCGCCTGCAAGCCATGCTCGGCCCCGAGCTGCAACAGCACGTCCCCGGCCACCAGTTCCAGCGACTCGCGTGTCAGCGCCACCGCTCGGCGGTTGTCGCGCAGCGCGGCGTCACGCCGGTTCCGCAGCGCCTCCGCCAGGCTCCACAGAACGCGGCTGGCGATCTGCGTGCCGGTGCGTTCGGTGAGCTGGTCCTTGGCCTGTTCGAGGGCGTCGATCGCCTCACCGAGGAGCTTCGCCTTGGCGGGGCCGTCGCTGAGGAGGAGGTACTGCGCCATCAGCCCGGACGCGAGAAGCATCCGGGTCTGGACCGCGCCGTCGTACGAGACCAGGTCCGTCATCAGCAAGCTGCGCGCGCTGTCGACGGCCTTCCCGACCTCCATCGGCCGATTCTCGAGTGCGCCGACGATCATGTGTGCCGACGACGCGAGGGTTTCCATGAGCGGGCGCACGGTTTCCGGCATCGGCTTCTCGCGCGCGACCTGGATGTGCGCGCGAGCTTCGCGGGCCATGTCCGTGTCGTGGCGGCGCACCGCCAAAGCGAGCTTCGCGAGTGCCTGCTGCATCGGTTGGAGAAACTGCCACTCGGCGAAGGCATCCGGGGCCGGACCGGCTTGCGACAACTCGGCGACGAGTCGTCCCAGGGCTTCTTCGTCCTCGGACTCGATGGCTTCGGAGATCCGCAGGCTCTGCCCGAGATTTCCGCTCACCAGATTGATCTCGTCGAGCTCCGGATTCGGCGTCTTGAGTCCGTCGTCCTGGAGGAGTCCCAAGGCCTTCGCCTCGTCCTGCCTGTTGCCGTAGGAGGAGGCCGACCACGACAGCAGGCTGGGATAGACCGAGGTGAGGAGCCAGGACATCTCGCCGGCCTCCGGGCTGTGCATCACCTCTTGTAGGTTCCGCAGGGCCTGATCCACCTGCTGGGGCTCGTTCGTGCGGACGGCCATGGCGAGGCGGCCGAAGGCGGCGATGCTCAGGCTGCGGCTCGCGCCGTCGGCCTCGTAGCTGCTGATCCGGGTTTTGAAGTCAGCCGGATCGAGTGCTCCGGGCACGCACATCTCGATCAAGATGGCCAGGTCGTCCCAGGGGAGGCTCTGGTCGGGGTCGGGCGGCGTGTTCTGGGTCGCCGGCGGAGTCGGGGGAGTCGGGGGACTCGGCGGGCTCGACAGACTCGGCGGACCCGACAGACTCGGTGGACCCGGTTGACCCGGTTGACCCGGTTGACCCGGTTGACCCGGCGGACCCGGCGGACCCGGCGGACCCGGCGGACCCGGCGTGCTCGGCGGACTCGTTGGACTCGTTGGACTTGGCGGACTCGGCGGTGCCTCTGCCTGGCGCCGCTCAAGGGTCTCAGCCTGCTTCATCAGCTCGTTCATGATCACACCGAGCTGGCCGGTCGGCTGGACGGGCAGCTCGTCGATGTGTTTGCGCATCGCGGCCGTCGTGACGTTCGAGGGATCCCGCAGCAGCTGCAACCAGACGTTCAGGGTCATGTTGAAGGACTTCAACTTGGCCGCGCGCGGATCCTCCGGATGAGCCGCCACGATCTCCTCGATGAGTCCGCGCAACTCATGGAGGTCGTCGACGATGGGCCCGCTCTCCTGCATCTCCCGGATCAGCGCCAGGAGCGAGCCCAGCTTGCCGGTCGTGTCCGGCCCGAAGTCGGCGACGTTCGCGGGCACGAGCATCACCGCGAACAGCAGCATCGCCTCCAGGTTGCCCTCGGCGGTCAGGTGCCCGCCGGCGCGCCCGGCGCGGAAACAGCGCAGGGCCTCCGCCCGATCCGCGTCCGTCCACCCGAAGCGGTTGCCCCGGAACGCATACAGCGCGCCCAGGGACACCCGCAGGGTTCCGAGGGACGCGTCGTCGTCGGGGAGGCGGGCGCCCGCGCGCTGTTCGAGCCTGGAGGCCTCGTCGATCATCTGGTCGAGATCGGGGGCCGACGGCGGTGGTGTCGGAGGTGCTGTCGGAGGGCTCGCAGCGACCAGCGCGGCAGCTCGGGGGAGCAGGTTCTGTACTTCCTCACGCAGGTTCGATGGGTCCTGGTGGTCCATGTCATTAGTCTGACGGACTGGAAGTGGGGCGGTGTTGCTTTGTGTGGGGGTGCGGGTGTCGGGGCTGGTATCGGCGTTGGTTTCGGCACTGGTGTCGGGTGGGGTGCCGGTGAGCTGGCGAGGTGCGGTTGGGTTGTGGGTTTACAGGCGTTTTTTGACGGCTTCGCCAATGGTTGGATGGCCTCGCAGGGGACGCAGTTCGGTTGAGTCCCGCATGTCGCGCTGGCGGCCGCCGGTTTTCGCGAACACGACCGTGCGCTGGTCCAGGTCTGTGCATGGTGCGCTGGCGGCTGCCGGTTTTCGCGTACACGACCGTGCACTGGTCCAGGTCTGTGCATGGTGCGTTGGCGGGTGGCGGTTTTCGCGGGCAAGACCGCGCGTGGATCCGAGTCACTGCGCATGCGTCATGTGGGCGGCTGGCGGCCGCGTTTGGTGGGTGCGTTGAGGCCTCTGGCGGGCCTCCTCGACGAGGGTGCGACCCGTGCGTCGGGCTGTTTGGCGGCGGTCCGCGACTGTTCGGCTTTCTATCCGCTGTTGCCTGCGTCGCGCTGTGCGCTGGCGGTGCTGCTTGTGGTCGCCGGGTTCTGGGTCCCTCGCCGCGTCATCGCCGTAAACGGAACCAGCCCGGTTTGGCGGAATCAAGCCGCATCGCTGCTGCTGTGGTCCGGCTCCGTCCGGCTTGA
>NZ_JAACYW010000012.1 GCF_015356825.1 Catenulispora rubra
ACCCGGCAGGTACCGGTACGCCACCTGCACCCCCGGCAGGCTCGGTATCCGCTGCGGCAGCAGCGCGCGCTGGAGCATCAGCGCCGTGGTCCGCTCCCGGTAGTACAGCCGCCCGTTGTCGATCGACACCGCGGCCCGCGTCGTGATCTCCTCGGCGACCTCGATGTCCTCCGGCTCGAACGGCGGGCTGTCCGGATGCCGGTGGAAGTGCACCACCCCGAGCAGCGCCTCGCGTGCCCACAACGGCACCAGGATCGAGTCGCCGCCGGTGGGCTGCCACAGCAGCGTCCCGTCCACCGCCCGGATCGGCTCCTTCGCCACCGCGCTGATCCCCGCCGACGAGTGCCACGCCGCCCCGCCGAGCATCCGGTCGCTGATGTCCGCGTCGGTCGACCACGCGCTGAAGCCCTCGGCCCGCACCGGATCCGGCACCGCCCCGACCCCCTCGTGCACCAGCACCCGACGCCGCCGGACCGGCGCCAGCCACACCGGCCCGACCGGCCCGATCCGCTCGTCGAAGACCTCTTCCTTGATCTCGATCACGATCGCGTCCGCGAAGTCCGGCACCGCGACGTCGGCCAGCTCCCGGGCCGTCCGCTCGACGTCCAGCGCCGTCCCCATCCGCGACCCGGCCTTGTTCACCAACGCCAGCCGCCGCCGCGCGCCGGCCGCCGCGGCCGAGGCCCGATGCCGGTCGGTGACGTCCAGGATCATCCCGGACAGCCCGATGACCTCGCCGTCCGGACCGTGCAGCCGGTTGTAGCTGACGGACCAGACCCGCTCCTCGTCGGAGGCCGGCGTGAACCCGCCGTACTGCTCGTCGATCACCGGGATCCCGGTCCGCAGCACCTCGTCGGGGATCTCCTCCAGCCGCGGATCCAGCCCCGGCAGCACCTCGCGCACCCGCTTGCCGATGTGCTCGGCGACCGGCAGCCCGTTGATCTCCTCCAACGCCCGGTTCAGCCGGACGTACCGCCCCTGCTCGTCGTAGACCACGATCCCGACCGGGAACTGCTCGAAGAGTGAGTCCAGCACGGCCCGGTCCCGCGTGAACCGGATCAGATCCTCGGCAGAGTTGGCGTACCCGAACACCACCACGTGCCCGTCGTCGTCCCGCAGCCCCATGAGATGCGCGTCGACCGGGACGCTCGCGCCGGTCGGCGTGACCGCGTCCAGCGCACCGCGCGCGTCGTCGCCGGACCGCACCGCCGCGACCATCCGGTCGGCCGCCGCCCGGTCCGCGGGCCGGAACATCGCGTGGAACGGCTTGCCGATCATCTCCGTACGCTGCCATCCCAGCAGCTCCTCGGCGTTGAGCCGGAACTCGCGGATGGTCCCCTCGCCGTCGAGCATGAACGTCGCCGAGCGCACCCGCTCGATCACCCCGGCCATCCGCCCCAGCTGCCGCTGCGCGTCGCCCTCGGAGCCCTGCCCGAACACGGAGGTGGTCATGGCCCACCCCCGGCCACGCCACCCGGGATTGTCCTGCCGCTCCCGGTGGGGCTGCTGCTCCTGCGGCGTGTCGGGCATCGGGAGGGCTTCGATTCTGTTCGGTCGGGAACCCCGTGTTGCGGATCCGGGTCTTCCGTGATCCTTCCCGGAATGCCGCATCCTCAAGCAGTTGATCTGACTTTCACACTATGAGAGCAGTCACAGCCCTCTCTAGGTTTCACCAGGTCATATACCCCAATTGCGCGACGATCGGCACGTCCGGAGCCAGCCAGTCCAGGTCCAGCAGCTCGCCGCGCGAAACCCACGCCAGAAGGTCGTGGTCCTCCAACGGCAGCGGCTCCGGCTGGCCGGGCTCCATGCGGGCCAGGAACACGCGCAACGTGAACCGGTCGTCGATCCGCGCGTCCTCCCCGACCCGGGCCCCGACCGTCACCTCGACGCCCAGTTCCTCGCGGCACTCGCGCACGACCGCGTCGACGTCGCGCTCCCCCGCCTCGACCTTCCCGCCGGGGAATTCCCACTTCCCGGCCAGATGAGCCGGCGCCGACCGGCGGGCGCACAGCACGGCTTCGCCGTCACTCCGGACGATGGCCGCGCCGACGACGATGACAGGTGTCCCAGTGGTCATTCCAGCGAGTCTAGGACACCGGCGGGCACCGGTGATCACGCTCCGTCACCACTTGCCGACGCCCTCTTGGCAGCGGGACGACAATGGGGACATGCGTATTCTCTCGCAAGAGGAGATCTCACCCCTGTTGGCGGACCATCCCGAGTGGACCGGCGGCGCGGAACATCTCACGCGCGTGTTCACGGCCGGCGACTTCGCCGCGGCCATCGCCGTGGTGAACAAGGTGGCGGCCATCGCCGAGGACATGAACCACCACCCGGACATCGACCTGCGGTGGGCGACCCTGCGGTTCCGGGTCTCGACGCACTCCGCCGGCGGCGTCACCGACCTCGACCTGGAACTGGCTCGACGGATCGAAGCCGTGCTCGCTGCGGAGTCCGCCTGAGAGCGGCCCAGCCGGTCCGACCGCCCTGGCCGGACTATCCGAAGCCGGACCACCCGACGCCGAAGTAACCGACGCCGGACCACCCGAAGCCGGGCTACCCGAAGATCGCGTGCGTGGCCCACCAGACCACCGCCGCGCACAGCCCGGCGGCCGGCAGCGTGAACAGCCACGCGCCGAGGATGTTCCGCGCCACGCCCCAGCGGACCGCGCTGCGCCGCTTCGTCGCGCCGACGCCCATGATCGAGCCGGTGATGATCTGCGTGGTGGACACCGGCGCGTTCCACACGAACGCGGTGAAGTACAGCACGCCCGAGGCCACCGTCTCGGCGGCGAAACCGCGCGGCGGGTCCAGCTCGATGATCTTGCGGCCCAGGGTGCGCATGATGCGCCAGCCGCCGGCGTACGTGCCCAGCGAGATCGCGCAGGCGCTGGCCAGCAGCACCCAGTTCGGCACGCCGGACTTGCTGGTCGCGTGCCCGCCGGCGATCAGCGCCATCATGATCACGCCGATGGTCTTCTGCGCGTCCTGGATGCCGTGGCCCAGCGCCATCGCCGCGGCCGAGACGGTCTGCGAGATCCGGAAGCCGCGCGTCACCCGCCCCGGGTGCGCGTGCCGGAACGCCCACAGGATCCCCACCATCAGGAAGAAGGCCAGGACGAACCCGACGACCGGGGACGTCACCATCGGCACGATGACCTTGTTCCAGACGCCCCTCCACTCGACCGTGACGCCGGCCGCGAGGCCCGCCCCGATCATGCCGCCGATCAGCGCGTGCGAGGACGACGAGGGCAACCCGAAGTACCAGGTCGCCACGTTCCACACGATCGCGCCGACGAGCAGCGAGAACACGATCCACAGCCCGGCGTCGCCGCCCGGGGTCTTGATGATGCCCTTGGTGATCGTCGAGGCCACGCCGCCGCCGAGCCGCAGGCCGATGTACGAGCCCAGCAGGTTCATCACCGCGGCCATCGCCAGCGCGGCCCGCGGGGTCAGCGCCCGGGTGGACACCGAGGTGGCGATCGCGTTGGCCGAGTCGTGGAACCCGTTGGTGTAACTGAACCCCAGGGCGACGGCCACCACCGTGACCAGGCCGAGCCAGTGCACCGGTCAGGACTCCTTGACGACGATGGACTCGACCGTGTTCGCGACGTGCTCGAACGCGTCAGCCGCCGCCTCTAAGGAGTCGACGACCTCCTTGAGCTTCATCACCGTCAGCGCGTCGTACTCCCCGGAGAACAGGTGGGCCAGCAGCTTGCGGTAGGACTGGTCGCCGGCGTTCTCCAACCGGTTGACCTCGATCCAGTACTCGGACAGGCCCTTCATCCCGCGCAGCTTGCGCATCGCCTCCGCGGTCAGCTCCGCGGCCCGCACCAGCGTGTCCACCTGCTCGGCCACCCCGGACGGCAGCGTCTGGATGCCGTAGAGGTTGACCAGGTCGACGGCCTCTTCCATCTCGTCCATGACGTCGTCCAGAGTGGAGGCCAGGGCGTAGATGTCCTCCCGGTCGAACGGGGTGATGAACGAGGAGTTCAGGGTGTTGTAGATCTTGTGCGTGGTGTCGTCGCAGGCGTGCTCGGCGGCGCGCATCCGTTCGGCGATCTTGCTGCGCTCGGCGCCGGCCCCGGGTCCGGTCGCCCCGAGCAGTTCGGTGAGGATGCCGGCACCGATGACGAGGTGGTCAGCCTGCTCGGCGAACAGGTCGTAGAAGCTGGTCTCCCTGGGGGTCAGACGCAGTTTCACTGGAAGTCTCCGGGTTTTCGGTTGCCGTTAATCCGGGCAGGGGCTGATTGTTGTGGCTTGTTCGCCGTAAGGATGCTAGGTGCTCAACCTACCGAGCGCACAACCGAGCCTCTGATGTCGCGGCCGTGACCGAGGCCGTGTCCCTGGGCCGGGGCGATCTTCGGGCCCGCAGATGTGATTTTCGCCATCCCCGCCGACGGCGCGGGCGCGGTTCGGCATGTGGATGCCGCGCGGTCGCTGCTCAGGATGCTGGGATGCCACGGGATGCCGGCGGCGGAGCGACCGGGCCCTCGAAGAGATCTTGGACAGCCTCGCGCGGCCGCCGGTCATACGGCACGCGTCGCGATCCGGTTCCGGCATCGAGCGCCGGATTTCGTAACAGCAGCCGGCTCCGGCGCCGGTCCTGCCGCCTCGCGCCTTGCCGCCTCGGGTCCTGCCGCCGCGCGTCTTGCCGCTTAGAGTCCTGCCGCCTCGGGCTAGTTCCGGTCCCGCTTCTGATCCGTCGGCATCAGCCCGAGCGCCCGGTCGATGACCGCCCAGTCCAGCCGCTTGTCGCTGCTCGGATGCTCGGCGACGACCTGCAGCAGGTCGCCGTACAGCCGGATCTCGTCGAGCGCGGGGCCGTCGTAGACCGAGGGCAGAGCGCCGTAACGGCCGTACGCCGAACCAGAATCCTGCTGGTAGAGCGTCATGGCTGATCACCGCCCGTCATCGCGACCCCTTGGTCCCCGACGGTCGAGCCTATTGGGTGCCGAGGCCTGCGGATATGGCCCAACAGGACTATTTGTGTGAGCGAGTGGGGCTAGTCGGATGGGCCGACGGGGTGGTGGCGTGGTGTTCGGGGCTGCTCTCCGCCGAGGAGGGACTGGTCGCGGACGGGGCCGCGGACGTGGTCGCCGGCGTCGTCTTCGGGACGGTCGCAGGCATGGTCGCAGGCGTGGTCGCCGGGGTGGAGACGGTGACCGGCGTGCCGAAGCCGTACAGCTCCGTGGCCGAGGTCACCTGCGCGACCGGCTTGGTCGGGCCGCCCTCCAGGAACGAGAACGTGGCGACGAAGCGGCGCAGGCGCCCCTGCGCGTCGAGGTACGCGTCGAAGGGCACCTTGGTGGTCGTGAAAGCGTGCGCCGCGTTGGTCAGCGCCTGCTTGTCGGCGGCGGCGTCGGCGGCTTCGGCGTCCTTGGCCGAGGCCGGGCCGCTCAGCTTGGACGCGGCCTGCGCCAGGTCCAGCGTGCCCTGGTAGTGCACCACCGGAACACCCCGCACGACTTCCTGGCCGACCTCCTGCACCCCCGGCTGCACGCCGCCGAGCATCGCGAAGATCAGCGAGGGATCGGTCACGCCGCCGGAGATCACGTCGCCGTCGGGGACCTCGGCGGTCGCGGTCCGGCTCCAGGCCGAAGCGGGAGCCGCGGCGGCGGTCGCGGTCGCGGCGGTGGCGCTGCGGCGGACGTACACGGTGGCCGGCGTCAGCACCTCGTCCAGCGCACCGGTCGGCACGGTCAGGCCGACCGATCCGACCTGCTTGCCGAAGTCGAACAGGCCCGCGCCGTGCATGCTCAGCGTCTGCGGCGCGACGGCCGGGGTCTTGCCCTGCGCCGGGACCGCCGGATTGGCGACGGTGACCACGGTGTCGGTCTGTGCCGTCCCGGTCTGCGCGGTGACGCCGGCGGAGCCGGTGACCGCAGCGACCGGGGTCGCGTGCAGATCGACGGCGTTCGCGGAACCGCCGGAGCCGAACATGCTCATCGCGCCGGCGGCGACGACGGCCAGTCCGCTGACCGAGGAGACCCCGATGGCGATGCGGCGACGGTTCACGGCTACCCCTGGTGGGTTCGGAAGGCGGCGGGTCTGTCCGCTGCCCAACGAGCCACACAGAAGGTGGTTACGTGATGACGCGCCGATACCACCGGATCGGACGATCGTGTGCTAGACGCGGACCTGGGCTGAACGCAGGTCTGGCTAAACGCGGGCCGCGTACTCCCGCAGCGCCTCGCCGGTCACTTCGTCGGCCGGGAAGAACGTCTCCAGCTGCATGTCCGCGAGCGTCAGGTCGGCCGCCGAGCCGAACACGGCCGTGCAGCTGAAGAAGGTCAGCACCTTCCCGTCCCGACGGAAGCGGAACGGCAGCACCACCCCGGCGTACAGATCCGGCTCCGGCTCGGGTTCCGGATGCGGATACGCCACGCACTCCTTCAACAGCGCGGTCAGCTCCGGATCCCCCGACGCCGCCGCGCGCCGGCTCAGCGCACGCAGCAACCGGTCCCGCGCCTCGCCGTGGTTGACCAAGTGCGGTGCCAACCCCTCGGGGTGCAGCGTGAGCCGCACGGTGTTGCCGCCGTCCGCCAACAGATGCGGGGCGACCAGATCGGTGAAGATGCCGACCGTCTTGTTCGTCTCGATGATGTTGGAGCGCTGGTCGTGCATCAGCGCCGGATACGGCAGATGCCCGGTGAGCACGACGTCGATCGCCCGGCGCACCGCGGCCATCTCCGGACTGGCCAGCGGCCGGGCCTTGAACTCCGGGGCGTACCCGGCGGCGACCAGCAGCTTGTTCCGCTCCCGCAGCGGCACCTCCAGCTCGTCGGCCAGCCGCAGCACCATGTCCCGGCTGGGCTTGGCACGACCGGTCTCCATGAAGCTCAGGTGCCGCGTCGAGACCCCGCTGGCCGAGGACAGGTCGAGCTGGCTGACGTTGCGGGTCCGGCGCCAGGCCCGCAGCATGGCGCCGAAGTCGGCGGGAGCGGCCGGCGGCTGCTTCTTGAGCTGGGCCGCGGTCGGGTCGGTCGGGACGGCGGTCCGGGGCGCGGAGATCGTCGCGGTGCTCATGAACTCACGATACGGAGCCCGGCGCGACTGTTCGACCGGAAAGAACGGCGCCCGGGCCCGAAGCCCGAACGCCGCGTGAAAGAGAGCCCTTATATAAGGACACGACGGTTCCTACATCGCCGCCATCGACACCCCGATGAAGTGCAGCGAGAACGCCGCGATCGTCAGCGTGTGGAACACCTCGTGGAAGCCGAACCAGCGCGGCGAGAAGTCCGGCCGCTTCGTGCCGTAGACCAGTGCGCCTATCGAGTACAGGACCCCGCCGACGACCATCATGACCGTGATGGCCACGCCGCCGGAGTGCAGGAACTGCGGCATGAAGAACACCGCGGCCCAGCCCAGCGCCACGTAGCACGGCGTGTAGATCCAGCGCGGCGCCCCGAGCCAGAAGACTCGGAAGGCGATGCCGGCCAGGGCGCCGCCCCAGACCGTGAACAGCAGTGCGCGCTCGGCGCTCCCGTGCAGCAGCAGCACGGTGAACGGCGTGTAGGTCCCGGCGATGATCAGGAAGATGTTCGCGTGGTCCAGGCGGCGCAGGATCGCCTCGCCGCGCGGGCCCCAGTTGCGGCGGTGGTACAGCGCCGAGGTGCCGAAGAGCATGACGGCGGAGAAGGCGAAGACGGCGGAGGCCGCCCGCGCCCGGCCGTTCTCGGCGAGCGCGATCAGCACGATCCCGCCGGCCAGGGCCAGCGGTGCCGCGCACAGATGCAGCCAGCCGCGCAGTTTCGGCTTCACAGGAGTGCCGGCGTTCGATACGGCGTTCACAAGCGGCGGCGTCATGTCACCGACGGTAACCTACGGGACTGTAACTTCGATAGGCCCGGGCGCCGTACGCCGGTCGTACGCCGCGAGAACGCCTCGCAAACCGCCCGGAACCGGACACGACGGCGAACCGAGTGTGACGAACCAGCCATTGCCGACTATCCACCATGTGGACGGCTCTGGGTACACTCCGAAATACCCTCATACATCGACCGGGGCCGCCGACCAGTGCGGATGGGAAACGACCCCGGTGTCTTAGGAGCGCGCCATGACTGACGTGTCCACAAAAACCGTGCCCGCGAACAGCCCTGCGGCCATACCCGGGCTGGACCACGCGCCGACGGGCCACGCGGCCCTGAAGGCCTGGGTCGCCGAGATCGCGGAACTCACCCGGCCCGACGCCGTCGTGTGGTGTGACGGCTCGCAGGACGAATGGGACCGGCTGACCACCCTCCTGGTCGAGCAGGGCACCTTCACCCGGCTGAACGAGGCCAAGCGCCCGAACAGCTTCCACGCCAAGTCCGACCCGAGCGACGTCGCACGCGTCGAGGGCCGCACCTTCATCTGCTCCGAGGACGAAGCGGACGCCGGCCCCACCAACAACTGGATGGCCCCGGCCGAGATGAAGGGCATCCTGGGCGGCCTGTTCGCCGGCGCGATGCGCGGCCGCACGATGTACGTCGTGCCGTTCTCGATGGGCCCGATCGGCTCGCCGCTGTCGGCGATCGGCGTGGAGCTGACCGACTCCCCGTACGTCGTGGTGTCCATGCGCGTGATGACCCGGATGGGTCAGAAGGTGCTGGAGGAGCTCGGCACGGACGGCGAGTTCGTCAGGGCCGCGCACACCGTCGGCGCCCCGCTGGACGCCGACCAGGCCGACGTGCCGTGGCCGTGCAACCCCACGAAGTACATCACCCACTTCCCCGAGACCCGCGAGATCTGGTCGTACGGGTCGGGCTACGGCGGCAACGCCCTGCTCGGCAAGAAGTGCTACGCGCTGCGCATCGCCTCCGTCATGGCCCGCGACGAGGGCTGGCTGGCCGAGCACATGCTGATCCTGAAGCTGACGCCGCCGAACGGCCGGGCCAAGTACGTCGCCGCCGCGTTCCCGAGCGCCTGCGGCAAGACCAACCTGGCGATGCTCACCCCGACCATCCCGGGGTGGAAGGTCGAGACCGTCGGCGACGACATCGCGTGGATGCGCTTCGGCGAGGACGGCCGGCTGTACGCCATCAACCCGGAGGCCGGCTTCTTCGGCGTCGCCCCGGGCACCGGCCGCGAGACCAACGCCAACGCCATCGACACCCTCTACGCGAACTCGGTGTTCACCAACGTCGCGCTGACCGACGACGGCGACGTGTGGTGGGAGGGCATGACCGAGGACAAGCCGGCGCACCTGACCGACTGGAAGGGCCGCGACTGGACCCCGGACAGCGACGAGCCGGCCGCGCACCCGAACGCCCGGTTCTGCGTGCCGGCCGCGCAGTGCCCGACCATCGCCGACAACTGGGAGGACCCGGCGGGCGTCCCGATCTCGGCGATCCTGTTCGGCGGCCGCCGCGCCACCGCGGTCCCGCTGGTCACCGAGTCGTTCTCCTGGCAGCACGGCGTCTTCCTGGGCGCCAACGTGGCCAGCGAGAAGACCGCCGCCGCCGAGGGCACCGCCGGCGAGCTGCGCCACGACCCGTTCGCGATGCTGCCGTTCTGCGGCTACAACATGGGCGACTACTTCGGCCACTGGCTGCGGATCGGGCAGAAGGCCGAGGCCGACAAGCTGCCGAAGATCTACTACGTCAACTGGTTCCGCAAGGGCGAGGGCGGCAAGTTCCTGTGGCCCGGCTTCGGCGAGAACTCGCGCGTGCTGAAGTGGGTCGTGGACCGGCTGGACGGTACCGCCGCGGGCGTCGAGACCCCGATCGGCGTGCTGCCGACCAAGGACGCGCTGGACCTCAACGGCCTGGAGCTTTCCGAGGCCGACCTGGACGTGCTGCTGAGCGTCGACAAGGACGTCTGGAAGGCGGAGGCGGCCCAGATCCCGGCGCACTTCAACCGCTTCGGCGACCACCTGCCGGCCGAGCTGACCGCCGAGTACGAGGCGCTCGTGTCCCGGTTGGAGAGCCTGGAGAGCTGAGACACCGCTCACACCTGTATTGGCAGGCCCGTTCCCGCTCCTGGGAACGGGCCTGCCGGTCTTCACGAAACCCGCACCCGAAGGTTTGCTGAAGGCCGTGACGAGACGCGCCGGGACTCCGATAACCTCGACGGGTCCACTTCTGACGCCCCGACCCCGATCCGGTCAAGACCGGCGATCCGGTCAAGAAAGCCCGAGAAAGGCGCCGTGCTGTGAGCCTGCGAGACGTCGCCTACAGCGTGTACGAACGGCGCTTGGCGGCCCGGCTGCACTCGGACGTCCAGCGCGGCAAGAAGAAGGTGCCGCGGCACATCGGCGTCATCATGGACGGCAACCGGCGCTGGGCCAAGCAGATGGGCGAGCAGATCGCCACCGGCCACCAGCGCGGGGCGGACAAGATCCACGAGGTCCTGGACTGGGCCGAGGAGGCCGGCGTCGAGACGGTCACGCTGTGGCTGTTCTCCACCGACAACTTCAACCGGCCCCCCGAAGAGCTCACCGACCTGCTGCGGATCATCGAGGGTTCGGTGCGCTCGCTGGCCGACACCGGCCGCTGGCGGGTGCATCCGCTCGGCGCGCTGGATCTGCTGCCGGCCGATTTCGCCCGGCATTTGAAGGAGATCGAGGAGCAGACCCGGGACAATCCCGGGATCCAGGTGAACGTCGCCATCGGCTACGGCGGCCGCCAGGAGATCGCCGACGCGGTCCGCTCGCTGCTCACCGACGCCGCGGCGCGCGGGACGTCCATCGAAGACCTGGTGCAGATGCTCGACGTGGAGCACATCACGGACCACCTGTACACGCAGGGCCAGCAGGATCCGGACCTGATCATAAGGACGTCCGGGGAACAGCGGCTGAGCGGTTTCATGCTGTGGCAGAGCGCACATAGCGAGTTCTACTTCTGCGAGGCGTACTGGCCCGCTTTCCGGAAGGTCGACTTCCTGCGGGCCCTGCGCGACTACGCGAACCGGCATCGGCGCTACGGCTCATAAGCCAGCCGCACAAGCCGCGCGAGGCGCGCGGGCGCCGCGCGGTTCCCCGCTCTGCCACCGCCCTGCCACCATTCTGCTCCGGCTCTTCTCCCGCATTGTTGCGGCAATGTTGCCGCACAGAGCGGATGCACTCGCACCCGCACCCGGCCTGCGCGAATGCCGGATTCACGTGCGTGCATTCTGTTACGTAGCGTTATCACTACAGGTCAGAACCGTGACAACAGGAAGCACTGCGTTTAGCCCCATCAGGTGACGGGAACTTTCCAGACGTGCCGGTGGAGCAAGGTCGACTCACACAGATGGCTGTGACGGGTCTGCTCCCCGGCATTTGTCGCTTCTGGGGAGACAGACAACTGTGGCAGCTACCCCTCGCCGCCGCGCCTCCAGCAAGGCCCGGCGCCGCACCTACGTCCTCGACACCAGCGTCCTGCTCGCCGATCCCTCGGCGCTGACCAGGTTCGCCGAACACGAGGTCGTCGTCCCGATCGTGGTCGTGACCGAGCTGGAGGCCAAACGGCATCACCCCGAGCTCGGCTACTTCGCCCGCAACGCGTTGCGGATGTTGGACGAGATGCGGGTCGTCCACGGGCGCCTCGACGCCCCGATCCCCGTCGGCGAGACCGGCGGAACCCTCCGTGTGGAGCTCAACCACACCGACCCCGAAGGACTGCCGCCGGGCTTCCGGCTCGGCGACAACGACTCGCGCATCCTGGCGGTGGCCTGCAACCTCAAGGCCGAGGGCCTGGACGTCACGCTGGTCAGCAAGGACCTGCCGATGCGGGTCAAGGCCAGCGCCGTGGGGCTGCCCGCGGAGGAGTACCGCGCGGAGATCGCCCTGGAGGCGGCGTCCGGCTGGACCGGCATGGCCGAACTCGAGGTCACCGCCGAGTCCGTGAACGAGCTGTTCTCCTCAGGGCTCGTCGACGTCCCGGAAGCCGCGGGACTGCCCTGCCACACCGGACTGGTGTTGCTCTCCGAGCGTGGCAAGGCCCTGGGACGCGTGACGCCGGACAAGAAGGTGCGCCTGGTGCGCGGCGACCGCGACGTCTTCGGACTGCACGGCCGCTCGGCCGAACAGCGCGTGGCGCTGGATCTGCTGCTGGATCCGGACGTCGGCATCGTCTCCCTCGGCGGGCGCGCCGGCACCGGCAAGTCCGCGCTGGCGCTGTGCGCCGGCCTGGAGTCGGTGATGGAGCGGCGGCTGCATCGCAAGGTCGTGGTGTTCCGGCCCTTATACGCCGTGGGCGGCCAGGAGCTGGGATACCTGCCGGGCACCGAGAACGAGAAGATGTCGCCGTGGGGCCAGGCGGTGTTCGACACGCTGTCCGCGCTGACCTCACAGGCCGTCATCGACGAGGTGGTGGACCGGGGAATGCTCGAAGTGCTCCCGCTCACCCACATCCGCGGCCGGTCGCTGCACGATTCTTTTGTGATCGTGGACGAGGCGCAATCGCTTGAACGCAATGTGCTACTGACCGTTCTGTCGCGTATCGGCACCGGTTCCCGGGTCGTTCTCACCCACGATGTGGCGCAGCGTGACAATCTGCGTGTGGGGCGTTACGACGGCATCGTCTCCGTGGTGGAAAAGCTGAAGGGACACCCCCTCTTTGCTCACGTGACTCTCAGCAGAAGCGAAAGGTCCCCCATCGCCGCTCTGGTGACAGAGTTGCTGGAGGAACTGGCGGTTTGAGTGCGTACCCCCCTCGTGCTGGGGATATCACGGAGCGTGCAACGTGACGCAGGACACGCTCGATTGAGTTGAAAAGGGACCAAAGGCCCTGCATCGTCGAATGCGTAAGACCCCGCGTCTGGCAATCGCATTCGACGATCCAGGGCCGAACGGCCGCCGGCGCCGGAAGCGAGAACCGGGAGTTTTCCCGGCTCGACTTTCGCTCTCGACCGCAATGAGTCGCCATGAGTCATTGCATTGTCGCTGTCTGTGAACAGACGGTGAGTCGAGCCGCAGCGGGGTGAACCCACTTCGGAAGGCTCCCTTTGTTCTCCGTGCGAAATTCTGTGTCCGGCATGCGTATTTCCCGGACGAAGGCTCTCGCCGTCACTGGCGCCCTCGCCGTGACCGGCGCGCTCGTGGCGACCGGTGTCGTGGCCCACGCCTCGTCCAACAACCACGGCACGGTCGCCACAGCCGACGCCGCTGTCGTCTCCACTGCGAAGGCCGACCAGGCCAAGAGCGCCGCGGACATCGCCGCGCAGCGTGCGGCCGCCGCCGACGCCGCCAACCGCAGCGCGCAGCGCGCCGCCCTGCCGGCCGCCGCCCCCGCCGACACTGCCGCCGCTCAGGCCGCCGCCCAGAAGGCGGCCACCGACAAGGCCGCCGCCGCTGCCGCCGCTGCCGCCGCCAAGGCTGCCGCTGACAAGGCCGCGGCCGACGCCGCCGCCAAGGCTGCCGCCGAGAAGGCTGCTGCTGACAAGGCCGCTGCCGCTCAGGCCGCCGCCGCTGCCCAGGCGCAGGCCGCGGCCGCCGCGAAGGCCAAGGCCGCCGCTGCCGCCGCCACCCCGACCTACGCCAACAACCTGGACGGCTGGATCAAGCAGGCCGTCTCCATCCTGGACTCGACCGGCACCCCGACCTCCTACAACGCCGTCTACCAGGCCGCGATGCACGAGTCCGCGGGCAACCCGAGCGCGGTCAACGGCTGGGACTCCAACGCCGCCAAGGGCACCCCGTCCATCGGCCTGCTGCAGGTGATCCAGCCCACGTTCAACGCGTACATGCTTTCCGGCCACGGCAACATCTACAACCCGGTCGACAACATCATCGCCGGCGCACGCTACGCCGCGGCGACCTACGGTTCGCTGGACAACGTCGTCGCGCAGCGTTGCGGCGGCTCCTGCTGGGTCGGCTACTAAGCCGCTGAAACCAGCAAGAATCCGGCATTGACCGGCCGCTGTTCCAAGCAGTGACCGAACCATAACTCAATGTACTGTGATTTTTCCGACCCTCTCCCGACTTGAGTTCGATCTCAGTTCCGGGAGAGGGTCGATTTTTGGAAGACCCCGCGCTCGGGCTCGCGGGACCAAGGTCCTTCACGGACGTTGATCCACCAGGGGGTGGATGTGGCGGCACTGGGCTAATTCGGGGGACACCCCCGAACCCCCGCACCGCCTATCCGTTCGCCCATGCGCCGCTCCATGAGGGAGCCGGCCGTCTCTCCCACACGCCACGGATGACTCCGTGCTGTGCGGAGACGGCTGTCGAAAAGGGGTGAGGCACTGCGGAAGGCAACTCTTGTCCAGCCATACCGGCCCTGAGCACGAGCACGACCCCGAGCACAACCCCACCTCGCAGGACCCGAAGTCCGGGATCGCGGGCGCCGCGTCCACAGCGGCGAGCAAGACCGTCTCGTTCATGACCGCCAAGCTCCCGACCAAGACCTCGCGAATAGTCGCGGCAGCCGCCGCCGGCACCCTGGTCCTGGGCGGCGCGGGCACCGCGTACGCGGTCCACTCGAACGACGTCTCCACCCACAACAGGCAGGTCGCGGCGGCACAGTTCGCGGCGGAGCAGAAGGCTGCGTCCGACCAGGCCGCCGCCGACGCGGCAGCCAAGGCGGCCGCCGACAAGGCGGCGGCGGAGAAGGCCGCTGCCGACCAGGCCGCCGCAGCCGCGGCGCAGAAGGCGGCAGCCGACAAGGCCGCAGCCGACGCCGCCGCGAAGGCCGCGGCCCAGAAGGCGGCCGCGGACAAGGCTGCAGCCGACCAGCGTGCGGCCGCGGCGGCCGCCGCGAACCGCGACGAACAGCGCCAGCAGCTGCCGACGAGCACGTCGAGCACACCGTCCGCGCCGACCACCACGCCGACGCAGACGCCGACTCCCAAGCCGACGCCGACGACCCCGAAACCGACGGCGCCGACCGGCTCGTACGGCGACGCGTACGCCATCGCCCAGTCGATGGTGCCCTCGGGCCAGTTCGCGTGCTTCTCGAACATCATCGAGCGCGAGTCCGGCTGGAACGTGCACGCGAGCAACCCCTCGTCCGGCGCGTACGGACTGGGCCAGGCCCTGCCGGGCAGCAAGATGGCCTCGGCCGGCTCGGACTGGGCGGACAACCCGACCACCCAGATCAAGTGGGTGCTGTCGTACATGGACTCGCGGTACGGCTCGCCGTGCGGCGCGTGGTCCTTCTGGCAGTCGCACAGCTGGTACTAGGCCGACCAGCACTCTTTTGATCCGGCGCTGACACGGCACTGATCCGGCACGCCCAAAACACCGGTGCCCCGTCCATGTCGCAGGACAATTGCGACTGGACGGGGCTCCGGTGTTCTTTAATGCACCTATGCCGTCCACCCCCGTCGCCATCATCCGCCCGATCCGGCTCCGCGACCCGAACGAGGAGGGTCGCACTTCCACCACCCTGGAGCTGTTCTTCGACCTGGTCTTCGTGGTCACGATCAGCGCCATCGCGCAGCAGTGGCACCACGCCGTGACCACCGGGCACCTGCAGCACGGCGCCATCTCGCTCGCCGAGATGGTGTTCGGCGTCTGGTGGGCGTGGATGGGCTTCACCTGGTTCGCGAACTTCTTCGACCCCGACGACGTCCCGTACCGCCTGATGGTGCTGGTCCAGCTGCTGGCCTCGCTGGGGCTGGCGACCGGCATCCCGTACGTCTTCCAGAGCGACGACTTCCGTATCCTCGTGGGCTGCTACGTCGTGATCCGCCTGGTGATGTCGGCCCAGTGGTTCCGCGCCGGCCACGCCAACCCCCCGCTGCGCCAGTTCTGCAACCGCTGGGCCTACGGCATCCTCCTGGTCCAGATCGGCTGGGTGGCGTTCGGCTTCGGCCTGCACCACCTGACCCCCGCGCAGACGATCCCGTTCTTCGTCCTCGGGGGGACCGTCGAGCTTCTGATCCCCTGGTGGGCCCAGCGGGCCGAGGAGCCGGCGGTCCCGCACTCCGAGCACGTCGAGGAGCGCTACGGGCTGTTCACGATCATCATCCTCGGCGAGATGGTCCTGGTCGCCTCAGAGGCCTTCAACACGGCGCTGACGGACCACAAGCACCTGGCGACCCTGATGATCGGCGCGATCAGCGCCGGGATCCTGGCCTTCTGCCTCTGGTGGCTCTACTTCGGCTTCCTCGGCGAGTACAACCTGACCCGCATGCGCACAGCGTTCATCTGGGGCTACGGCCACTTCTTCATCTACGGCACCCTGACCGCCATCGGCGGCGCGATGGCCGCCCTCCTGGAGCAGGTCGCGCGCAACGACGGCAAACTGGGCCGCACCGCCATGGCCCTGATGCTGGCGGTCCCAGTGGCAGCCTTCCTGTCCACCATCGCCTTCCTCCGCACGGTGAGCGAATGGGCCAACTGCACCCGCTGGCTCCTGGCCGCCGCGGCGATCCTGGCCATCGGCACCGGCGCGGGCGCCGCATGGGGCGCGATGTGGACGTTGCTGTCCGTATGCGTCGCGACCGCCGCCTTCCTGGCTTCGGAGATCGTCACGAAGTGGAAAGCGGCGGTCAGACGCCGGCAAAACCAGGGTGCTGCTTAAGCCAGCGAGTCTTCCGCCTCCAGCATCACGGAGACACCGGTGACGACAGCAGCAATCTTAACGGCTTCCTGGACCGTCCCGCGGGAGGCACCGGCCTTCACAAGAACTTGCTCATGCGATTCCAGACACTGCTGGGACCCGCTGACGGCGGATTCTAGGAGTCGTTGCAACACGTTGTGGTCGTGTGGTTCGGCAGTAGCTTGGCGAGGGCCTCGTCTGGGGTGTCCCAGTTGAGTGTCTTGCGGGGGCGCCTGTTGAGTTTGGCGGCGATGGCGGCGACGTGCTCGGCGGTGAACTCGGACGGCAACATCTACAGCGCCGACGGGAACTACGGCGCGAACCCGGGCTCGTCCGGCTGGTCGAACGTCAGCCGGTCCGGCGGCGCGGGCACCATGACCGGCACGATGACCAACATCGCGGCGGCCAGCATCAACTAACTGATTCACTTCATCGCAACCGCTCGGCCGGGCGGAGAGGTTCAGCTGCCGCCCGGCTCGGGTCCACAAAAGAAGAACACCCGCGTCCTGCGCCTCCCCACACGGAGCCGCAGGACGCGGCGTTTCGCACGTTGTCCAGTCGCACGCCTAGCCCATCAAGCTCCAAGCCGTGTCCACCAAAGCCGCGGCCTGCTGCGGCGAGTGCATCAGGTCACCGCCGCCGCCGAAGCGCAGGCGGACGGTCAGGTGGGCGGAGGTGCGCTCGCAAGTGATGGCACTGCTGTCGCCCGGCTGTTCCTGCTGTCCGGCGGGGACGGGGATGTACGCGACGAGGCAGCTGACGTGGCCGAACGTGTCGACCTCCTGGTTCGGCTTGGCCATGCCGATCGACGCTGCGTCCACGTAGGGCAGGAACGGCGTGGGGCTCTGCGCCCGGACCGCCTCCAGCACGACGAAGTTCTCGAGACCCGCGTCAGAGTACTGCTGCACCACGGTCGCCGCGCCGCCGTACGCGGCCGAGAGGTTCTCGGCGCTGATCGGGTCCGAGGCCTGGATGCGCTTGGCGGTCGCCGGGTCGGTCTTGGGGTTCTGCACCGTGGGGACATACACGCCGATGGATGCCGGTGCCTTCAGAGAGCCGCTCTCCGCGCCGAAGGCCTTTCCGGAACCGGACATCGCCCACGGGATGCCTACCCCCAAGGCGCCGACCACCACACCGATGACGCCGCCGACGGCCAGGGAGCGAGACGAGAGCCCAGGCTTGGAGGACGGCCCAGACGGCCCAGACGGCTCCGGCGGATCCACCGGATTCGGGACAGTCGGGTCGGCCATGAAAGTCCTCCGTCGAGTCGTCTAACAGTGCACCGCTACGCGCACCTGAATCCATCAAACCCCTGAATCGCGATCCAACGCCGCGAACTCCGCCGACCAATCCGGCGATACATCGCCCGCATCATAGATCTCGAACGTCTTCCCCACCGCATCCGCTGACGCAAGCGCCGAGACGGCCGCCGCTGCCACCGAAGCCCGGCTGATCCGCCCGTCCCCCGCGTCCCCCTGCTCCAACCGCACCCCGCCGGCAGGCCCCGACGTCAGCCACGCCGGCCGCACGATCGTGTACGCCGCCCCGCTGGCCCGCAGCGCCTCCTCACCGCGCCCCCGAGCGATGATGATCCCTGACATATCCGGATGCTCGGCAGCCCGCGTGATGTAGATCTGCGACACCAGCACCACCCGCGCCCCACTCCGGGCGGCGGCCTCGCCGACCGCCGCCACACCGCGGTGCATCACCGCCTCCGCGCCCCGCTCGTCCGTCGGCGGCTCCACCGAGATCACCACTCCGTCGTACCCGTCGAGCAGCCCCGCGTCGAAGCCGGTCGCCAGGTCCACCACAGCGGTGTCGGCGCCGGCGACGTCGCGCGGACGCCGCCCCGCGACCGTCACCCGCGCACCGCGCTCCAGCAGCAGCGACGTCACGAGCGAACCGGTCCGGCCCGAACCGCCGAGCACCAAGTACCTGCCATCAACCACAGAATCACGAACTGTCATGCGGCCATTCTCCGATCAACGGCCCGACTACGGCTGTTCGGCCACCTCCGGATACGCCGCCGAGTCGCCGTCCGTCAACGACGACGGCTTCCCCTTCAGGATCTCGTCGAAGAACCCTGCGACGTAGTCACGAGTGATCTGAATGCTGCGGAAGCCATCCAGGGTCTGCCCCGGAACCGGCATCCCCGCCTCCTCGGCCAGCGCCGCGATGTCGGTGAACGACGCGTGCGCCTCCCCCGACACCGCGAACCACCGCTTGTACCCGGTCAGATCGGCCCAGGTGGCGCCCCAGGTGGGGTCGAGGTACGGCGCGTCCCCCTCGACATGGTCGCTCTGCTTGCCGAACACCATGAACGCCCGGTCGCCGAGCGCGCCGGCCGGCACCGCGGGCAGGAAGGTGCCGTCCAGGTTCACGCCGGCCTTGATCCGCGGATCGGCCTCCATCGCCGCAGCGGCAGCGGCCCCACCGGCCGAGTGCCCGGCCATGCCGATGCTGTGCTTGTCTATCAGGTGGCTGAGATCCCAGACGTGATCCCGGGTCAGCTGGTCGACGACGAACTTCACGTCCACGCCACGGCTGGCGACCAACTGCTCGTCGCTGGCCGGATCGGCCCCGTTCTGGTTGCACCACAAGCACGGCGCGATGCTGCCGTCCGCCAACTGCTCGCCGCTGTCCTCGTACGGATGCCCGACCAGCGCCACGACGTAGCCGCGGCTGGCCAGGTCAGTCGCCACCGAGGTCAGAGTCGCACGCGGATTCTCCAACCCGGGCGACAGCACGATCAGCGGGAACTTGCCGTGCGCAGCCGAGGCGCCGGCGAAAGCGTGGGTCTGCAACGCCTCAACAGCATCGGCAGTGATGCCGAAGCCCGGCGGCACCCGCAGAGCCACGAAGTTCTGCGCCTCGCCGGCGCTCATATAAGGCGCGGGCCGGCCGGTGCCCTGGCGAGCAGGGTAGAACATTGAGACAGTCAGCTGGCGATAGCCGGCCGAGGGGTTCCACGGGTCGAGGCGGCTGGTGTCGGTCAGGTGCAGAACGTCCTCACCGACCGCGTAGCGACCGGTCGGCGCGGGCAACGCGAATTGCGCGATGGATGCGGCAGACGCGTCAGATGCGACGGAGACAGACGCGGAAACCGAGGACGATCGCGGAGCCGAAGCCGAAGCCGAAGCGGCACCGGACCCGACGAAAGTGATAGCGGAGACAGACAGGGCAACGATCGCGGAGGCCGCCAGACGGCGCCGGTTGATTTCCATGGCTCGACGTTATGAGCCGCGCCCCTCATCGTGGATCAGTCCACGGATGGTACTTCGCCGCAGCTCATCCCGCAGATCCAGGGGGCCTCATCCCGCAGGATGAAGCCCCTGTCGTGAGCGACGCCGACCCGCACGTCAGCCGACGACGGCCAGCGCGTCGATCTCCACCAGCATCGACGCCTTCGGCAGCTCGACGAAGATGGTCGTCCGGCTCGGCTTCACACCGTCCGCACCGAGGTTCGCCTCGATGAACTCCGCGTACGCCTCGTTCATCAGCGCGAAGTGGTCGCGCGTCGTGAGGTAGACGCGGAACATCACGATGTCGTCGACCGTGCCGCCGCCGGCCTCGACGATCGCCTTCACGTTCTCCAGCGTCCGCGTGGTCTGCGCCTTCACGTCCCCGGGCGCCACGTACTCACCGGTCGCCGGGTCCTCCCCGCCCTGCCCGGACACCTGCAGGATGGGGCCCTTTCGCACGCCCTGGGAGAACACCGGCATCGGGGCCGGGGCACCGTCGGTACGGATCTCGGTCTTGGAGGAGGTCATCAGAGGGCTCACTTTCTTTGGGTGATTTCAAGGAGGCACGAACAAATCGGATCGGAACTCACGGCGCACCGGCGTCAGCCGATATGGCGCGCGTGGTATCCAGCAGCTGCGGCAACAGTTCCAGCACCTGCTCGTACGGAAGCACGACGTCCGGCACCGAGATCGACACCGCGGCCACGGCCCGCCCGGACGCGTCCCGCACCGGCGCCCCGACGCAGTTGATGAACGTCTCGTGCTCGGCGTGATCCTGCGCCCAGCCCTGCGCGGCCACCGTGTCGAGCTCGGCGAGCAGCTGCGGCGCGGAGGTGATGGTGTTCGGCGTGTGCGGTACGAACTCGATCCCGGCCACCACCCGCCGCCGCTCCGCCACCGGCAGATCCGCGAGCAGCACCTTCGCCACCGCCGTGTTGTGCAGCCCGGCCCGCAGCCCGACGCGCGAGTACATGCGCACCTTGTGCCGCGAGTCGTACTTGTCGATGTAGACGACCTCGCCGCCCTCGTACGCGGCCAGGTGCACGGTCTGCCCGGTCGCGGCGTTCAGCGCGGCCAGATGCGGAGCCGCGATCCGGCGGACGCCGCGCTGCTCCATGGCCAGGTTGGCCAGCGCGAACAGGCCGGCCCCGAGGTGGTAGCGGTAGTCGGCGTCGCGGTAGACGAACCGGTCCTCCTCCAGCGACTGGAGCAGCCGCAGCACGGTGGTCTTGTGCACGCCGACCACCTCGGCCAGCTGGTCGAGCGAGCGCTCGCCGTCGCCGAGCTCGGCGAGCAGGCGCAGGGCGCGGGTGACGGTCTGGCTCATGGCACCCTCACTTTCTCGCGGACGACGCCGACTGCGCGACCCGGCGCGACCGGGACTGCGGTGAACGGCTGATGGCGGATCACGGACGCACGGTCTCCGGTCCGCCGACCGCGATGCCGTCGACGACGATGCCGCCGGCCGAAACCCGCGTCGCACGCCACTCCTCGGCCGAAGCGTCCAGCAGCGCGGCGATCGTCGCCGCCGACCACTGACCGTCGTGCTCAGAAAGGTCGCCCCTGTCAGCACGATCGCCACGATCAGCACGGTCAGCACGGTCAGCACCAGCGAGCCGGCTCAGGTCGCCCAACTCCCCCACATCCCCGTGCGCCACCAACGCCGAAGCAGCGGCCAGATGCCCGAGCCGCAAGCGCCGCCGCTGATCGAAGCCGTGCAGCGTGCCGGCCAGGTAACCGGCGGCGAAAGCATCCCCGGCACCGGTCGGCTCGACCACGTCCACCGTCAGCGCCGGCTCGGACACCGCGCCGTCGACTGTAAGCGCGGTGACCACCCGCTCGGCATCCTTCACCACGATCGTCGACGGCCCCGGGAACAGAGCCCTGAGTTCCGCCGGAACGCCAGTCCCGAAAGCGATCTCGGCCTCGTCGGCGCCAAGCAAGGCTATGTCAGCCGCGTTCACGAACTCCCGCAGCACCTCCGCGTCGCGGTCCCGCCACAGCACCGGCCGCCAGTTGAGATCGAAGCTGATCAGCCGCTGGCCACGCGGCGCGTCCAACAACGCGCGCACCATCGCCAGGCACGTCTCCGACAACGCCGGCGTGATGCCGGTGAGGTGCACCAGCCTTGCGCCGTCGACCAAACCCGCGACCGCAGGCTCGCTCAACATCGCCGGCGACATCGCCGAGGCGGCGGAACCCGCGCGGTAGTAATGCAGCCTGCTGCGACCCGCGCCGAGGTCCCCGCCGCGGTCGGAACCGCCGGTCTCCTTCAGGTACAGCCCCGTCGGACGCAGGGGATCGACCACCACTCCCGACGTGTCCACCCCGCGCCGCGCCACTTCGCCCACCAGACGGCGTCCGAACCCGTCGTCCCCGACGCGGCTCACCCAGGCGCTCGGCACGCCCAGCGCACGCAGCGCGCACGCCACGTTCGACTCCGCCCCGCCGGCCGACACCGCGAACGACTGGACCCCGTCCAGCGGCCCGGGCACGTCCGGCAGCAGCACCGCCATCGACTCGCCGACACACACCGCCCACGGCGTCACCATGCGGCCTCCCCAGCCATCCGTCGGTCCCGTCCTCGCGTCTTCGTGGGCCCGCCACGAGTACCGCAGCGTTGACCGTTCTTCACCTCGAATGCTAGAACCGAAGCACAGCATATGCAACGAGCGTTGCAGATAGCGCAACGTACCAGGCAGCGGAGGTGTCACATGGTCCACCAGACGTTCGGCAGCCGCACCGCGTCCACCGGCATCGACCGGGCGGCGGTCGCCGCGCTCGCCGAGGAGCACCTGGACTGGCGCTTCAAAGCGCTGCCGCCCCAGGCCTGGGGCCGGACCGCGCACGCCTGGCTCGCCTCGGCCCCGCACCTGTCCGACCTCGGCACTCCGCTCCTCACTCTCGACGCCGACGCGCTGGACCACAACCTGCTCACCATGGCCGCCTGGTGCCGCGAAGCCGGCGTCACCCTCGCGCCGCACGGCAAGACCACGATGGCCCCGGAGCTGTGGCAGGCCCAGTTGGACGCCGGCGCGGTCGCCATCACGCTCGCCAACCTCCCGCAGCTGCACGTCGCCCGGGCTTTCGGCGTCCAGCGCGTCATGCTGGCCAACGCCCTGCTCGACCCGGCCGGCCTGGCGTGGATCGCGGCAGAGTTGGCCGCCGATCCGGACTTCGCGTTCGTCTCGTGGGTCGACTCCGTGGAGTCCGTGACCCAGATGGACGCCGCCCTGCGCGCCGCAGGCGTCGGCCGCGGCGCCGATCCCGAGACGGACCGGCCGGTCGAAGTCCTCGTCGAGCTCGGCGGCACCGGCGGCCGGACCGGAGCACGCACCCTCGCAGAGGCCGAAGACATCGCGAACGCGGTCCGGGCGGCACCGACGCTGAGGCTCGCGGGCATCGCAGGGTACGAAGGCAGCCTGGCTCATGACGCCTCATCCGAGAGCCTCAAGGTAGTCCGCAGCTACCTCCGCAACCTCGCCGAGCTGCACCTTCGCATCTCCGCGGCCTACGAGACGGAGCATCCCGTCATCACCGCGGGTGGCAGCGCCTACTTCGACGACGTCGCCGAGATCCTGAAGCCGGCGGCGATTGAATCAGGGGCCGAAGTCGTCCTGCGCTCAGGCGCGTACGTCATCCACGACGACGGGCACTACCGGACCATCTCGCCGTTCTCTCGCGATGCGGCGAAGACCCCCTTCCGAGCAGCGATGCACGGCTGGGCCCGCGTCGTCTCCCACCCCGAGCCGCAGCTCTCCCTGCTGGACGCGGGCAAACGCGACTTCCCCTTCGACGAGGGCCTGCCGGAACCACCCGTCGGCACCGTCACCGCCCTGAACGACCAGCACACATTCCTGCGCGACGCCGGCGACACGGCCCCGGTCGGCGCCGTCGTCCGCTTCGGTCTCTCGCATCCGTGCACGGCGTTCGACAAGTGGACGCTCATCCCCGTCCTCGACGACGCCGACAGCGCCGACCCGCTGATCGTCGATCTGGTGAGGACGTTCTTCTGATGGCCGACCTGGTCCTCCGTGGCGCCACTGTCATCGACGGCACCGGATCCGACCGCTACCGCGCCGATGTCACCGTCACGAACGGTGTGATCGCCGCCGTGGACGGCGCGCCGGGGCAGCCGACCGCCGCGCGCATCATCGACGCCGACGGCCTCGTCCTGGCCCCCGGCTTCATCGACATGCACGCGCACTCCGACCTGCGCACCCTCGTCGAACGCGACCACCCCTCACGCGTCACCCAGGGCGTCACCTGCGAAGTCCTCGGCCAGGACGGCCTGTCCTACGCCCCGGTCGACGACACCACGCTGCCGGCCCTGCGCCGCCAGATCGCCGGCTGGAACGGCGACCCCGACGGCTTCGACTGGAGCTGGCGCACCGTCGGCGAATACCTCGACCGACTGGATCAGGGTATTGCGGTCAACGCCTGCTACCTGGTCCCCCACGGCTCGGTCCGCATGCTCGCGATGGGCTGGGACAACCGCGAGCCGAATCGCGCCGAGCTGAACCGCATGCGCGAAGTGGTCGCGCAGGGCATGCGCGAAGGCGCCGTCGGCATGTCCAGCGGACTGTCCTACACGCCGGGCATGTACGCGGCCACCGACGAGCTGGTCGAACTCTGCGAAGTCGTCGCCTCGTACGGCGGCTACCACTCCCCGCACCAGCGGTCCTACGGCGCCGGCGCCCTCGACGGCTACGCCGAGATGATCGATATCTCGCGTCGCTCCGGCTGCCCGCTGCACCTCGCGCACGCCACCATGAACTTCGGCGTCAACGCCGGCCGGGCCGCCGAGCTCCTGGAGCTGGTCGACGCCGGCCTGTCAGAGGGCTGCGACATCAGCCTCGACACCTACCCCTACCTGCCGGGCTCCACGACCCTGGCCGCGCTGCTGCCGAGCTGGTCGGCCGAGGGCGGCCCGGACGCGACGCTGGCCCGGCTCGCGGATCCGGCGTCCCTGGAGCGGATCCGGCGCGACGTCGAGGAGAACGGCAGCGACGGCAACCACGGCATGGTCGTCGACTGGCAGACCATCCAGATCTCCGGCGTCCAGGATCCGAGCCTGTCCGACGCGGTCGGCCGGACCATCGCCGAGATCGCCGCCGCACGCGCCGTGACCGGCAGCGAAGCGTTCTTCGACCTGCTGCGCGGCGACCGCCTGGGGACCACGATCCTGCACCACGTCGGCAACGAGGAGAACGTCCGCGCCATCATGCGGCACCGCGCGCACACCGTCGGCAGCGACGGCCTGCTCGTCGGCGCACGTCCGCATCCTCGCGCCTGGGGCACGTTCCCGCGCTATCTCGGCCACTACAGCCGGGATCTCAAGGTCCTGACGCTGGAGGAGACGGTCGCCCGGATGACCGGCCGACCGGCCCGGCGGCTGCGCCTGGACCGGCGCGGCCTGGTCCGGGTCGGCCACCACGCCGATCTGGTGCTGTTCGACCCGCGGACCGTCACCGACGCCGCGACCTTCGAACAGCCCCGCCAGGTCGCCGAGGGCATCGTCGAAGTGCTGGTCAACGGCGTTTCGGTACTGACAGACGGCACGCCCACCGGGGCCCTCCCGGGCCGGGCGCTGCGACGGACAGAGCAGGGGGTATCAGCCTTATGACTTTCGATCTGCATCTATTTCCAGATCTTCCGCATCCCGACTTCCGCGCGGCACTGGCCGCCGAACCGGTGATAGCCGTGGTGCGTGCACCTTCGATCCCTGATTCGGCGGCGCTGTGCGCGGCGCTGGCCGCCGGCGGCATCACCTGCACCGAGCTCACGTTCAGCACCCCCGACGTGGTGCCGCACCTGCGGGCCGCCGTCGCCGCCGGGCACCGTATCGGCGCCGGGACCGTGATGAACGCGCAGCAGGCTAGGGACGCGATCGACGCCGGGGTCTCGTTCCTCGTCACGCCCGGGCTGCGGCCCGAGGTCGCCGAGGCAGCGCACGAGGCGGGCGTCCCGGTAGTGCTGGGAGCGCTGACGCCGACCGAAGTCGCGCAGGCGATGGACCTCGGCACCGCGGCCGTGAAGATCTTCCCCGCCAAGGCTTTCGGTCCCGGCTACTTCAAGGACCTCAACGGCCCCTACCCGGGACTGCCGCTGGTCGCCTCCGGCGGCGTCAACGCCGGCAACGCCGCGGACTTCCTGGCGCAGGGAGCACTCGCGGTGTGTGCGGGCACTGATGTGGTGCCGCCGGACGTCGTGGCGGCCGGAGACTGGCCCGAGATCACGCGGCGTGCCCGAGCCTTCATGGCGGCGCTCAAGCCGTCAGTCTGAGACTCACCAGCAAGCGCACGGGCTGGACGGGACGGCTCCGGTCGTCCCACTGGTCCCGCCGGTCCCGCTGATCCCGCTGATCCCGCTGATCCCGCTGATCCCGCTGGTCACAGTAGCCACAGTGGTGGCCGGGGACCGGAGCTGACTCTTCATCTGTCCCCGCCGCAGGTGAAGCGGCAGCTCCGGCCCACCAGCAAATCATGCTGAGAATTGAGTGAAACGCCAAGAGTTGTTGCCGATCGGTTATCAACTTTTGCGCGGCGATGACCGATTCGTGATGCTACCGCCACGTACCGCACAGTTGATCATTCGCTCCCGCAGTCCCGGCCGCCCTGCTTCAATAGCGCCATGACGCCCCGCGAGACTCCCGTGCCGCCCGCAGTTGCCGCCCTGCCGCACGACCCGCGCGGCTACCCCATCCCCGCGATCACTCCGCGTGACGCCGAGGGCAACCCGACCTTCGCGATCACCGGCGCGGCCCGCACGCTGATCTGCGCGATCGAGCGCCGCTGCTCGATCTGCGGGACGCCGATGGCCGCCGGGCCGGTCTACCGCGTCATCGCGGCGGCCGAGACCGAGGCGCTGACCGCGGCGCACGAGGCCGGCCGGACCGCGGCCAACAAGGCGCCGTCCCCGGAGCCGCCGGGGCACCGCGCCTGCATGCTCTTCGCCGCCTTCACCTGCCCCTTCCTGGCACGGCCCAACGCGCGCCGGGGCCAGGACGCGGACGTGATGGGCTCGGCGCTGACGCGCGGCACGGCGCGGGGCAGTTCGGCCGAGTCGGGGACCGAGATCGGCGGCGCGGTCGCGGGTTTCGCAGACTACGAATTCCGGTACACGCCGGGCGCCAATCAGGTGGCGTTCGTCTTCAGCAGTCTGACCGAGCTCCGAACGCATCAGCTGGGCGCGGACCAGATTCCCGAGCTCATCAGTGCACTGACTGACGCCGAACCCGCGGTGGGCACGTGCCCGCCGTATCTGCTCGACGACGAGGAGGCCGCGGCGGCGTATGCCAGCGCTCTGCTGGAGGAGGCGATGGCGCGGAGCCGGAGATCCGGCGTTACCGAAGCGTGATTTCCGGCGGCAAACCCCGGGGGCGATGGGACGTCTAAAGGGCGACATCGTTTCGGGGAAAGGACCTCGTCGTGAGCCGCTCTTCTTCGCGCCGCCTGCTCGTGAGTGCCGTTGCCGCGACTTCGGTCGCGCTGCTGGCTTCGGCCTGCGGCACCTCGACGCAACACCCGAAGGTCGCGCCGGTCGCCGCGGGGGCGACCCGCACGGCCTCGACGCCGTCGGTTTCGCAGCCTTCGACGTCCGCCGCGCCGTCGGCTTCGTCCTCGCAGAGTTCGGCCGGCTCGGCGCCCGGGTCGGCGCCCGGGTCGGCACCCGGGTCGGCACCGTCCGGGGCGGGTCCGCAGTACGCCGTGGGCACGCCGCTCATCTCCGACGGCTCCGCGACGGTGAACATCGGCGGGGCGCAGGTGCGGTTCCCGACGACGGTGTCCGAGGCGTCCTGGTCGCCGGACGGCAGCCGGATCGCGTTCGTCGACGGCTCGGGGAACGTGGCCACCGCGCGGCCGGACGGCAGCGACGTGGTCGTGCTGGTGCAGCCGGGTCAGGGCTCGAAGTTGTCCGCGCCGTCGTGGCAGGGCGGGACCGTGCTGTACACGGAGCTGAGCGCGGCGGGCACGCACGCCGTGCGGCAGGCGTCGGTCGCGGGGCAGCACGACCACAACAGCCACGAGCTGTACCTGCTGGGCCCCGGCAGCCCGCACGACGTGGTGGACACCTTGAACCCGGTCAGCGTCGAGAACCAGACGCTGTCCGGGACCTCGTCGGAGCTGGTCTTCCAGTCGCACGACGCCAACGGCCCGGACCTGTGGATCCACTGGCTGGACAGCAACGCGCGCGGCGGCGCCGACCCCGCCACGCCTATGGGCCCGGGCAGCTGGCCAGCGTTGAGCCCGAGCGAGGAGCTGGCGTTCGTGGGGAGCAACGGCGGGATCGAGGTCATCCCTGCGCACACGCCGTTCAAGGACGCCGCGACCACGCGGGAGGCGACGAAGGTCGCGGACGCCAGCGGCGCCACGCACCTGGCGTGGACGCCGGACGGCGCGTCGGTCGCCTACTCGACGCCGAGCGGCATCATGGAAGTGGCGGTCGACAAGCCCGGTGCGGCCCCGACTCAGTTGTCTGCGAAGCCGGGCGTCGTGTCCTTCCTGCCGAAGTCCGCGGACCGGCTCATCACGCTGGCCGGGAACGCGCCGAACGACCTGATCGGCGCGTCGATCGTGGTCTCGCGGCACCGCTGGGAGACGCAGACCGGCACCACACCGGCCCCGGCCGGCGGCGGCCCGCACGGCCCGTTCGCCATGTCGGTGACGATCGTCGCGGCCGACGACCCGACGACCGCGCAGAAGGAGCTCGGGTGGGCCGGGCTGTACGGCCCGACGCTGCTCACCACCGGCGACAGCCTCGACCCGCGCCTGGTCGCCGAGGTCAAGCGGGTGCTGGGCAGCCCGAACACGCGCGACCCCTTCGACGGCATGGACACCGTCAACCTGGTCGGCGCACCCGGCGCGATCCCGGCCGGCACCGACGCGGCCTTCACCAAGCTCGGTTACAAGGTGGCCCACGTCGCCGGGGCCCCGAAGACGAACCCCGCCGACGCCGCGGCAGCCGCGCACCCGACGATCGCCGTCGTCGACCCCTCCGACACCGCGGCGCTGGCCGAGGCACAGGCCGAGGGCGCGCACGTGCTGCGGCTGAGCGGCGGCAAGCTCTCGTCCGCCGACACGGCCTACCTGACCGGCCTGGACGCGAACTACGCGGTCGCCACCCCGCAGATCGTGGCCTTCGGCAACCAGGCCTTCGCCGCCGCGACGGCGCTGACGTACCACCGCCTCCCGGTCCCGACCGAGGCCCTGGGCACCACCCACGCGGACTGGCTCGCAGCCACCGCCATGGGCACCGCGACCAACACCCTGACCGTGGTCACCGCCACCAACCCGACCGACCTCCTGCTCGCCAACCTCAGCACCCCGCAACAGGGCTACTTCGAGTACACCTCGTCGACCGTGACAATCGACCCCGCCCAAGGCATCTCACCGCCCCTCAAGGCCCTCCTGGAGGCACGCTCCGCGGACATCGCCGAACTGGACGTCGTGGACACCACAGGCAAGCTCGCCACCGGAGTCCTGGACCAGCTCGGAACCCTGATCAGCGGCCCCCTCGGCTTCCAGACGCAGGCGAACCAGACCGCTGACGCGCTGGCGCAGAGCCAGCCGGTGCTGCGCGGGTGGTCGCGGTAGCGCTGGGGGCTGGGAAATGACGGAACTGACGGAATCGACGAAGCCCCGGCACACAAGACCGCGTGCCGGGGCCCTTGCTCCTAGTGCTGACCATCTGGTCGCGCGCCACTGCCAACGCCGGATCACGCTCCAGCATGGTCAGTGATCCGCATTCGGCCACGTGGTGAGGGTCGGTTCGCTCTGGAACCTGACCGGCTCGTCCTGCCCTCTCCACCAAACGAGGTAGAACGTTCCCCGCTCCGAGAGCTGCCAGCGATCAAGCACCTTCCAAGAGGTCCCGCGAAGGCATTCGGTACCGGGCTCGATCTGGCTCAGCAGTTTAGGAACGCTGCCCGGGAAGCCGGTCACGCCTCCACCATCCTCGGGTCGGCAAGCTCGATGTACTTGGCCGGCGCGCTCCACTCGAACCCCTGAGCATCCCGGATATAGCCCTGAGTAGAGCCGGCGGAGTACGCCTTGAGAACGCCTTTCCTGCCGGTACGGGAGTCCATGACCAAGGTGTTCGTGAGGATCACCGTGGACCCTCTCTCAGAGGCTTGCCGCTCGTCCATGTATAAGACGGTAGAGAGAGCGTGAGCTGCGGCTCAATGAACTTGCTCGAACTTGCTGTACCTCATCCGAGTGAGGTGATGGCAGAGGCGATCAGCGACCGGCAGTCGGCTCCGTACACGGCAAGAGAAGCCAGCTCAACGAAGGTACGCTCGTAAAGCTCTATCTCCCGGGGCTGCGTCACCGTGATCTCGGCAGTAAGGATCTCGACGATCACCCGCTCCGAGTCGAAGATCCAGAAGCCCTCAGTCGAGTACATCTCTCGACGAGCGTTCGTGGGGATCACCCCGAGGCTCAGTCGCGGGGAAGTCGAGACCTTCAAGAGATGGCCGTATTGGGCAGCCATCACATCATCGTCCGCGACCCTTGACCGCAATCCCGACTCTTCGAGAAGGAACGCAAAGGTGTGGCTGTCCCTGTAGAGCACGCCCTGGCGGCTCATCCGAGCCGCTACAGCTTCCTCGGTATCGTCGGGGATTCCCAGGTAGGAGATGCCCTTGCGGATCATGGCTCTCGCGTATTCGGCGGTCTGAAGCAGACCGGGAACGACGGACGCCTCGTAGACGCGGAAGTGCTTCGTCCGCTCGTACAGCGGAACTGCCGACTCCTGCGCAGCACGAAGCCCGTTCTTCGCCCGCTGGCGCCACTCGACGTACATCTCCTCGACGTTGTGCGCCGTGGCGATCAGATCAGGGATCTGTCCGGGCACGCCACAGATCGTGGCCCAGGTTCGCAGGTCCTCGTCGGTCGGGAAGTACACAGCGTTCTGGAGCTTGCTGACCTTGGTCTCACCCCAACCGGCACGGGAGGCGAGTTCCCGTGCCGAAAGGTTCGCGTCGGTTCTGATGGTCTTCAGCCGCCGGCCGAGTGCTCGCCTGGCCTCGTTGGCGCTGGAAGAAGGAGATACGGACATCAAGGTCTACGCAGCGGGTGTGTAGCCCTCGTGGGGGACGGCGCGGGACCACACCGCCTCGAAAGCGTCCGCACACAGCTTGACCGACGACGGATCGGGATCGATCTCCGTCCCGATCCAATCGCCGTCCCCAGAGAAGTGGTTCACCAGGAGCGTCTTCCCGTCGAACAACCAGAAGTCATTCCCGGGGAGGGCGAGGTTCGTCGTCAGGCGTCGTGGGAGCCACCGGACCTCTTCACCGGCAGCGATGTTGTGTCCGGCCGTCACAGCGTGCTCAAACCGGAGGTAGTCGCTCAGCGGTTCGGAGACGATACGCGCTCGTCGGACGCTCACGCCCCGGTCCACGGTCTCTCGCACGAGAGCCCGCCAATCCTGGCTCTCGGCATCGTCCACGACACGTCCGTCTTCAAGCCACGCGAGGAATGACGGATCATCCAGCATGTAGCCGTCACGCATCTCCAGATGGACGGCCGACTCACGCGTGGCTGCGAACAGCTCAGCGAACGTCGTCTCCGACGCCACCCTTCACCTCCGGGAAGAACTGCATCATCCGTGCCGGGAACTCGATCACGGTCTCGTGCTCGGGGATGGACATCTGAGCCAGCCTCGCGGCGTCCGACACCTTCCAGCCCTGAAGGACATAGTTCCCGGTCTCGTCGTCGTAGTAGACCGTCGGAGAGCCGCCGTTTTTGCTGTCAGGGTCCTTGCCGAGCATATGCAGTGCCATGGTGCCCTCCGTTGCGGTGGCTGACGGCTGATAGGTCTCAGCTTGCCGTGACGGCTGATCCAGAGGCCAGGAACTTGCTTGAACTTGCTCCAGCTACAACAAAGCCCCGGCGCACGAACCGTGTGCCGGGGCTTCACCAAAGCTCGTCAGAGCCACACCTCACGCCACAGGCGGCTTACTCCCAATCCGCATCACCGGACCAGTCGTGTCCTGAAAAAAGTCATTCCCCTTGTCATCCACCACGATGAAAGCCGGGAAGTCCTCCACCTCGATCCGCCACACGGCCTCCATCCCGAGCTCGGCGTACTCCAGCACCTCGACCTTCTTGATGCAGTCCTGCGCCAGGCGGGCCGCCGGGCCGCCGATCGAGCCGAGGTAGAAGCCGCCGTGCTCGGCGCAGGCGTCGGTGACCTGCTTCGAGCGGTTGCCCTTGGCCAGCATCACCATCGAGCCGCCGGCGGCCTGGAACTGCGCGACGTAGGAGTCCATGCGGCCTGCTGTCGTCGGGCCGAAGGAGCCGGAGGCGTAGCCCTCGGGGGTCTTCGCCGGGCCCGCGTAGTAGACCGGGTGGTCCTTCATGTACTGCGGCATCGGTTCGCCGGCGTCGAGGCGCTCCTTGATCTTCGCGTGCGCGATGTCGCGCGCCACGACCAGGGTGCCGGTCAGGGCCAGGCGGGTCTTCACCGGGTACTTCGACAGTTCCGAGCGGATCTCGGCCATCGGGCGCGACAGGTCCACGCGCACGACGTCGTCGTCCAGGTGCTCGTCGGTGGTCTCCGGGAGGAAGTGGCCGGGTTCGAACTCCAGCTGCTCCAGGAAGACGCCGTCGCGGGTGATCTTGCCCAGCGCCTGGCGGTCCGCCGAGCAGGACACGGCCATCGCCACCGGGAGGGAGGCGCCGTGGCGGGGCAGGCGGATCACGCGGACGTCGTGGCAGAAGTACTTGCCGCCGAACTGCGCGCCGATGCCGATGCGGCGGGTCAGTTCCAGGACCTCGGCCTCCAGTTCCAGGTCGCGGAAGCCGTGGGCGGTGATCGAGCCCTGCTTCGGCAGGGTGTCCAGGTAGCGCGCCGAGGCGTACTTGGCGGTCTTCAGCGCGAACTCCGCCGAGGTGCCGCCGATCACGATCGCCAGGTGGTACGGCGGGCACGCCGCGGTGCCCAGCGAGCGGATCTTCTCCTCCAGGAACTTCAGCATCGCCTTGGGGTTCAGGATCGCCTTCGTCTCCTGATACAGGTACGACTTGTTCGCCGACCCGCCGCCCTTGGCCATGAACAGGAACTTGTACGCGTCCCCGTCCGTGGCGTACAGCTCCACCTGCGCCGGCAGGTTCGAGCCGGTGTTCTTCTCGTCCCACATCGTCAGCGGCGCCATCTGCGAGTAGCGCAGGTTCAGCCGGGTGTAGGCGTCGTACACGCCGCGCGCGATGTGCGCCTCGTCGCCGCCGGCGGTCAGCACCTGCTGGCCGCGCTTGCCCATCACGATCGCCGTGCCGGTGTCCTGGCACATCGGCAGGATGCCGCCGGCCGAGATGTTGACGTTCTTCAGCAGGTCCAGCGCCACGAACCGGTCGTTCGGCGAGGCCTCCGGGTCGTCCAGGATGTTGCGCAGCTGCTGCAGGTGCCCGGGACGCAGGTAGTGCGCGATGTCGTGCATCGCGGTCTCGGTGAGCAGCCGCAGCGCCTCCGGCTCGACCTGCAGGAAGGTGCGCCCGCCGGCCTCGACGGTGCTGACGCCCCCGGTCGTGAGCAGGCGGTACGGGGTCTCGTCCGGCCCCGTCGGCAGGAGGTCGGCGTACTCGAAGTCAGGCATGCCGCCAGCGTACTCGCGAGCCGCGGAGCCCCTGGAAGCCCTGCTTGTGCGGTGTGCCACACCGGGTCGTGCGAACTTGAAACACAAACATCATACGTCTTACCATCGTACGCATGACGATATCGCTCGAGCGGCCCGACACCCGCGAACCGGACCTCCTGGAGCCGGGCCTCCTGGAAAGCCTGGAAAGCCTCGAGCGCCTCACCGAACCCACCGCACCGGCCGAGCCGGAAGAGCGCCGCCAGCAGCAGCTCGCCGGCAGTGCCCTGATCCTGGGCGGCATCATCCTGGTCGCGGCCAACCTGCGGCTCGGCGTCTCCTCCACCGGCCCCCTGCTCGACCAGCTCCGCGACCGCCTGCACCTCGGCGCCGGCGTGGTCACCCTGCTGCCCACGCTCTGGGTCGTGATCTTCGCCTTCGCCGGCCCGGCCGGTTCCTGGCTGGCCCGCCGCCACGGCGCCGGCTCGGTCCTGGCCGCGAGCCTGGCCGTGCTGGTCGCCGGCTCCGCGGTGCGCGGCATCCCGGACGTCCCGGGCCTGCTCGCCGGCTCGGTCCTGGCCGGCATCGGCATCGCGCTGGGCAACGTCCTGCTGCCGGTCGTGGTGCGCACCTACTTCCCGCACCGCATCGGCGCCGTCACCGGCATCTACTCCACGATGATCGCCCTGGGCTCCACGGTCGCCGCGGGCATCGCGGTCCCGCTGTCCAACACCCTCGGCGGCCCCTCCGCCGGCCTGGGGTTCTGGACCGTCCCGGCCCTGGCCGGCCTCGCGCTGTGGCTGGTCAGCCATCCGCACCGCCGCCGCCACGACCGCGGTGTCGCCGCCGCCGCGGCCACCTCCGGCGTCGCGCAGCGGCCGCACATCCCGCTGAAGTCGCTGGCCAAGAACAAGCTCGCCTGGGCCATGACCTTCGCCTTCGGCCTGCAGAGCATGTCCGGCTACGTGGTCATGGGCTGGATCCCGACCGTCCTGCACGACCACGGCATGTCCGCCGCGGCGGCCGGCACCGTGCTGAGCGTGACGTTCGCGGTCAACGCGCCGCTGTCCTTCATCGTGCCGCTGACGGCCGCGCGCCTGCGCAGCCAGCGCCTGCTGGCCATGAGCCTCGGCGTGGTCTTCGGGCTCGGCTTCGTCACCCTGATCGTCGCCCCGGCCTCGCTGGCCTACCTGGCCGCGGTCCTGATCGGCGTCGGCATGGCCGCCTTCCCGCTGGTCCTGACGATGATCGGGCTGCGCGGCGGTACCCCGGAGGGCACCGCGGCGCTGTCCGCGTTCTCCCAGTCCGCCGGCTACCTGATCGCCGCGACGGGCCCGATCATGTTCGGCGTCCTCGGCCACGCCCTGCACAGCTGGACCGTCCCGCTGGGCATCATGGTCGCCGTGGTCCTGGCCCAGGGAGTGGTCGCGTCCTACGTGGGTTCACCCAAGCGCGGCACGTTGACAGCGCCCGACGGGGACTCCGGCTCGGCCACCGCGGCCGCGAGCTGAAAGACTGCCGTCTGTGGCGAACGGACTCACCGGCATCCAGCGCGGCTCACTGGTCGACGAAGTCATCGACAAGCTCCGCGAACAGATCAGCAGCGGCGCGTGGGCGGTGGACGCCCGCATCCCCACCGAGCCGGAGCTCGTCGAGGCTCTGAACGTGGGCCGCGGCACGGTCCGCGAGGCGGTGCGGGCGCTGGCCCACGCCGGCCTGCTGGAGGTGCGGCGCGGCGACGGGACGTACGTCCGGGCCCGCAGCGAGCTCTCCGGCGCGCTGCGGCGCGAGATCCAGGCCACGACGCACGACCACGTCCAGGAGGTCCGCCGCGCGATCGAGGTCGAGGCGGCGCGCCTGGCCGCCCGCCGCGCCACCCCGGCCGACCTCGAAGCGTGCGACCGCGCGCTGGCCGCCCGGGACGTCGCGGCGCGCAAGGTCGAGAAGGCCGATCACAGCGACACGTCCTGGGTCGACGAGTGGGTCGAGGCCGACGCGAACTTCCACACCGCGATGGTCGCCGCCGCCGGCAACCCGCTCCTGCTCGACCTCTACCTGGAGATCGGCAGCGCACTGCGCACCGTGTTGACGGAGCGCGCGCTGCGCACAGACTTCGACCGCTTCCTCGTCGCCGGGCACAGCACCCTGCTGGACGCGGTGCGCGCCGGGGACCCCGAGGCCGCCGTGCGCGAGGCCTCGCTGAACGTGGAGACCAGCGCGGAGGAGTAAGTCCCTTCCAGGATCGCCGCGCGTATAGTGCACAAGGTGAGCGTGCCCGCAGCCTTTCCGGCCAACGACCCCCACAACACCATGCGCGCTTCCGATGCCGACCGGGACCACGTCGCGGAAGCCCTGAGGGAGGCCTACGCGGAGGGCCGCCTCGACGTCGAAGAGCACAACGAGCGCATCGATCTCGCCTACAAGGCCAAGACCCTCGGCGAGCTGTCGCCGTTGCTGTCGGACCTGCCGCAGCGGCACGCCGCGACCCTCGCCGGTCCCACCTCACCGATTCCGCCGATGCCCGCGGATTACGCGCCGGGTTCGAAAATCACGGCCGTCTTCGCCGAGCAGAAGCGCGGCGGGCGCTGGGTCGTGCCGTCGACGACCACCGCGGCGGCCGTCTTCGGCTCGGTCACCATCGACCTGCGCGAGGCCGTGCTGACCCAGCGCGAGGTGGTCATCATCGCCAACGCGGTGTTCGGCTCGATCGAGATCAAGGTGCCGCACGGCGTCGTCGTGCGCGACGAGGGCACCGCGGTGTTCGGCTCGCGCAGCGGCTCGGACCGGAACGCCGCCGGGGACGTGCCGATCACGCCGGACTCGCCGGTCGTGGTGCTGCGCGGGATGGCGCTGTTCGGCGAGGTGTCGGTGCGGTATCCCAAGCCGAAGAAGCTCGGCAAGTTCCTCGGGCGCTGAGTATTGGCGCTAGTTCCAGCCTCTGGTTCCAGCCTCTGGTCTCTAGCTCCAGTTCCGGTTCCAGCTCTGGCTGCTAGCCCTGCGGCGCGTTGAGCGGCGTCGCCACGCACGCCGTCCCGTAAGCGCAGATCTCCGTACCGAGCTCGCCGGGCGACGTCTCGAACCGCATCGCCAGCACCGCGTTCCCGCCCCGGCGCGCGGCCTCCTCGGTCAGCCGGGCCATCGCCTCCATCCGGCTGTCGACGAGCATCTTCGTCTGGCCCTTCAGCTCGCCGCCCTTCAGCGACTTCATCGCCGACCCGAACGAGCTGCCGATGTTGCGCGCGCGGACCGTCAGCCCGAAGCACTCGCCCAACACGCGTTCGATGCGGAACCCCGGCAGGTCGTTCATCGTGCTCACCATCACGGTGTTCGCAGGATCCTGGCCGCCGCTGTAGTCAGTGCTCATACCGACAGCTTGAGCAAGGCGGGCCCGCTCGGCGCGCTACGCGAGCGAATGGGTTAGCGCGAACTCCGCCATCCCGTCGGCGAACTCCACGCGCGGCCGCCAGCCGAGCTCGTCGCGGATCCGCGCGCTGGAGGCGGTGATGTGCCGCACGTCCCCGAGCCGGTAGCCGCCGGTCACCACCGGCGGCGGGCCGTCCATCGCGCGCGCCAGTTCGGCGGCCATCTCGCCGACGGTGCGCGGGGTTCCGCTGCCGACGTTGTAGGCGCGCAGTTCGCCGGGGCCGCATCCGGTAGCTCTGGCGGCACCGTCCGTGTCGGCAGCGTCGGCGGCACCAGCGGCACGAGCGGCACCGGCGGCCCACTCCAGCGCGGCGACGTTCGCGGTCGCGATGTCGCGCACGTGCACGAAGTCGCGCCGCTGACCGCCGTCCTCGAACACCGCCGGCGCCTCGCCGCGCATCAGCGCCGACCTGAACAGCGCCGCGACCCCCGCGTAGGGCGTGTCGCGCGGCAGCCGCGGGCCGTAGACGTTGTGGTAGCGCAGGGCCACGGCGCGGACGCCGTCGGACAGGCGCGCCCACGAGGCAGCCAGATGCTCGGTCATCAGCTTCGAGGCGGCGTAGATGTTGCGCGGATCGAGCGGCGCGTCCTCAGCGACCAGTCCCGGGGCCAACGGCTCCGCGCAGATCGGGCACGGGGGTTCGAAGAACCCTGAGATCAGATCCTCTTCGCGCCGCGGACCGGGACGGACGCAGCCGTGCTCGGCGCACTCGTACCGGCCCTCGCCGTAGACGACCATCGACGACGCGAACGCCAACGCCTGCACCCCCGCCTCGGCCATCTCGGCCAGCAGCACCGACGTGCCGAAGTCGTTGTGCGACACGTAGTCCGGCGCGTCGCCGACCGTGCGGTCCAGGCCGACCTTCGCCGCCTGGTGGCAGACGGCGTCCACACCCCGCAGGGCTCTGCGAACGTCCTCGGCGTCCCGGACATCGGCACCGTTCACCAGGTCCAATCCCACGACCTCGTGCCCGGCGGCTTCCAGCGCCTCGACGACATGCGACCCGATGAACCCGGCGGAACCGGTGACGAGAACCCTCATACCGCCGACGCTAGACGCCGACAGCGGCGCCGCACCCCATGCGACGCCGCCGTTCAGCGAACCGTAATGAGCTGTCCCGGAGGACCGGCTACGGAGAAGCGGGGCCTAGGCGTCCGCCTGCCCGCTCTCATCAGGCTCGCCGCTCTCGCTCGTGCTCTCACTCTCGCGGTCCGGTCCGGCCTCCCGGACCTCCTCCACCTTGCGCATCGCGTCCCGCAGGTCGCCGACCCAGTCGCCGGCGTGCTTCTCCACGAGCCGCACGCACCAGGCCAGCGCCTCGCTCCGGCTCCGGGCGACGCCGCCGTCCACCAGCGTGTCCAGCAGCGCGCGCTCGGGCTGCTTCAGCCGGGTCATCACCGGCACGGACAGGTGCGTGAACAAACGCCCCTGGTCACCGCACCGCACGCCCCAGGAGACCTTGCGCCCGAACTTGTGCTCCGCGTCCCGGGCCACGGCCATGCGCGCCTCGCGCGTGCGCTCCCGGAACTCCTTGATCCGGCCCTCGACGGTGGCGGCCTTCTCCGCCTCCGAGGCGCCCTCGGTGTAGGCCGGCTCCGGTATCCGCCCGACGACCGTGATCTCCTCGCGGTCGACCGTGACCTCCGGCGCGCCCTCGAACAGGTCCTCCGGCAGCCGTCCTGTGAACCATCCTCGTGTCTTCTCGATCAGCTCTTCACGTGTAGCCATGTATCTACGATTACACGATTACAACGTCTAGGACAGCCTGGCGAGCGCACGAATAAAGGCGGGGCGTTCGCCTTGAGCGAACGCCCCGCCTTGCCCCCTGGTCCCCCCAGGGAGGTCCGCGAGACCTGTAACCATCAACGCGCGCTCACCACGCGCGGTTCACCGCAATCTCCAGTCCTTTCAAGAGCCGACGCGGGTACCGGCGCACGTCCACACAACGTGGTGCCGTTGACCCTCACGACGACTCAGCCCAGTGACCGTCCCTGTGCCCGTCTCTCTTGTGAAGTCTCTTGTGAAGTTTTGCAGCGTGCCGGAACTGCAGCGTGCCGAACCGGGCCACACCCCGGGACCACACGGCGGAAGTGTTCTTGCGGTACATACCTGAACGCGTTCGGCGGCTCCAGCTGCCTGACTGGCGCCTGGCTTCAGCGTAGGCGCGAGGCGCCAGAAGCCTGATCCGTCAGGCGACGTAGAAATGCGCACCGAAATGACTAGGACGGCGCCCGCGGCCGCCGGAACGAAGACGTAGGCTCGGCGGCGGATCCACAGATCGCGGACGGCCACAGCGCCGCGCCTGTAACACCGGCACCGGACCCCGCGTCGGTACGGGTGGAATGTTCGACGAAGGAAGCGCGGTGGCCATGGCGAAGCACGATGAAGAGTTCTTGGAGTTCGCTTCAGCGCGGACCCAGCACCTGTTCCGTACCGCGTACCTGATGTGCGGGGACTGGCATCAGGCCGAGGACCTCGTTCAGGAGACGCTCGGCAAGGTCTACGCGGTCTGGGGCCGCAAGCGGCGTATCGAGAACCCCGACGCCTATGCGCAGACCGTGCTGACCCGGACGTTCATTTCGGCGCGGCGGAAGCGCAGCTCGCGGGAGCTGCCCTCCTCCAGCCTGCCCGAGGCCGAGTTCCACGAGGCGGACGCGTCCCTGCGCATGACCTTGCTGGAGGGCCTGGCGGCCCTGCCGGCCAAGGACCGCGCCGTGCTGGTTCTGCGGTTCTGGGAGGACCGCAGTGTCGAGGAGGTGGCGCACATCATGGGCGCCAGCTCGGGCGCGGTGCGCACACGCACGAACCGGGCCCTGACCCGGCTGCGCGGCACGCTCGGGGATCTGCTTCCGGAACTCGCCCTCACCTGAACACCACACTGTGGATCCGAGAAAGAAGGAAGCTGACATGCCCGACAACCTCAACGGTGTCATGCGGAGCGCGACGGAGAACCTGAACCCGAACATCGGCAAGCTCACCGCCGGCGGCATCGAGCGCGGCGTGCGCAAGCGCCGCAACCGGCGCGTCGCGCAGATCGCCGGCGCCGCGGCCAGCGTGACCGCGGTCTTCGGCGTGGTGGCGGCCGTCGGCGCCCCCGGCCACGGGAGCCCGGCGACCGTCTCGGCCGGCTCCGGCGCGACGCCGACGGCCCCGAAGTCCTCGGCGGTCGGCGGCCTCACCGGCCCGGCCGCGACGCCGACGCCGACCACCACCAGCACGACGAAGACGCCCGCCGTCCCGCCGGTGAGCGGCGACGACATGGCCGGCTGGCTGGAGCAGGTGCTGGCGCCGTACCACTTCACCGGCGAGAAGGTGCTGTACTCGGAGGGCTCGGACGGGCCGGCCGGGCCGTACGCCACGCTGCGCATCGGCTACGACGGGCAGGCCGGCAGCGTCTCGCTGAACGTCATCCGCTCCAGCTACCAGGACCAGAGCGGTGGCTCGCTGCCGCCGTACTTCACGGAGCGGACCCTGCCCGACGGCAGCCACCTGCAGGTGTTCGACGGTCCGGAATGGCCGGCCGGCAACGGCGACCCGTCCGCGAAGCGGATCGACGTCGAGTGGTACCGCACGGACGGCATCGCGATCGAGATCCAGGTGCTCAACGCGGTGCAGGAGAAGGGCACCACCACTGCCGGCAAGCTCGGGCTGACCACGGACCAGGCGACGGCGGTCGTGCAGTCGGCGGTGTGGGACAAGGCGATCGCGGCGGTCTGGGCCAAGCCGCGGCCGAGCGCTCCGAAGGTTCCGAGCAGCGAGATGTCGAAGCTGCTGCAGCAGAAGAACGCGGGCGGCAGCACCCCGGTGTCCAGCCCCGCGTCCAGCCCCGTGTCCAGCCCTGCCAGCTAGCCCAGCTGTGCTGTCAGCTCACTGAGATCGGTTGTAGGGGTCTGGCATACGAAGCCCCGGCAGACGTACGCGGCCGGTTCACCGGCGATGGTGGGCCGGTCGTGGAGCAGCTCGGGGACAGTGGCGGAGTCCGCTTCCGTCGGCGGGGTCACGGCGATGACGAGGCCGGGAGCGGTGCTGCGGAGGGCGGCTTGGTGGAGGGCCCGGAAGGCGTCCTCATCTCCTCCCTCTGCTGCCTCTCCGCTCCACTCGCCGACGATCGCCACCTCGCGCGGCCCGTCCGCCAGCGCCTCGGCCGCCGCCAGTCCCCAGCCCGCGAACCTCGGCGCCTTCTCGGCCAGCGCACCGGTGAAGCGCAGCGCCTGCTCGGCGGCCTCGCGGTGGCGTCCCGAGCCGGTGAGCGCGGCGTAGGTGAGCAGGGCTCCGGCGGCCGCGGAGGTACCGCCGGGGGTGGCGTTGTCGGTCGGGTCGGCCGGGCGGAAGATCAGGGTCTCGGCGTCGTCGGCGGTGTCGTAGAAGAGGCCTGATTCGTCGCGGAAGTTGTCGAGGACGACGTCCAGCAACCGGCCCGCGAAGGCGAACCAGCGCGGCTCGCCGGTGACGGCGTACAGGGCGAGAAGCCCTTCGGCGACGTCGGCGTAGTCCTCCAGAACGCCCGGATTCTGCGCGCCGGCAACGCCGTCGCGCGAGGTGCGCGTCAAGCGCTTCGCCTTGTCGTCCCAGTGCACGCGCTCGAGCATCTCAGCGGTCTGACCCGCCGCCGTCACGAGCTCGGGGCGCCCGGTCAGCGCCCCGGCCTCGGCCAGCGCCGCCACCGCCAGACCGTTCCACGCCGCCACGGCCTTGTCGTCGCGTCCCGGGGCGGTGCGCTCGGCGCGGCGGGCTTCGAACAGACGGCTGCGTACGTTTCCGAAGCGCTCGGCGTCATCAGGGTCCTGCAACAGCTGGAGGACGGACAGGCCGTGCTCGAAGGTGCCCTCGGCCGTGACGTTGAAGACCGTCGCGGCCCAGGCGGCGTCTTCCTCGCCCAGGACGGCTTCGAGCTGGTCGGCGTCCCAGGCGTAGAACTTGCCCTCGACACCGTCGGTGTCGGCGTCCAGCGACGAGGCGAGGCCGCCGGCGCCGTCGAGCCACAGCTCGCGCAGCATCCAGTCGGCGGTCTCGTTGACGACGCGCAGCGCGAGGGCGTCGCCGGTCGCGCGCCACAGGTGCAGGTAGGCGCGGAGAAGCAGGGCATTGTCGTAGAGCATCTTCTCGAAGTGCGGCACCACCCACGCGTCGTCGACGGAGTAGCGCGCGAAACCGCCGCCGAGCTGGTCGTACATGCCGCCGCGCGCCATCGCCTCGCACGTCTGCCGGACCATCACGAGCGCATCGGCGTCCCCGGTCCGGGCATGGTGACGGAGCAACTGCTCCAGCGTCATGGACGGCGGAAACTTCGGCGCACCACCGAACCCACCGCGCTCGCCGTCGAACTCCCGCCGCAACGCCCCGACAGCAACCCCCAACGCCGCCGGATCCGGCACCCCCTCCGCACCGGCGACAACCCGGGCGTGATGCGCCAGCTCAGCTACCAGGCCATCCCCGGCCCGCAGCACATCGTCCCGGATGTCACCCCACGCGCGATCGACGGCGACCAGCAACTGCTGAAACGCCGGCAGGCCATGCCGAGCAACCGGCGGGTAGTAGGTCCCGGCCTGGAAAGGCTTGCCGTCAGGCGTCGCGAAGACCGTCATCGGCCACCCGCCACCACCGGTCATGGCCTGCGTAGCCGCCATGTAGACGGCATCGACGTCCGGGCGCTCCTCACGATCGACCTTCACGCACACGTACTTCTCGTTCATGAGAGCGGCGGTCGCCTCATCCTCGAAGCTCTCATGCGCCATGACATGACACCAATGGCACGCGGCGTACCCGATCGAGATGAGCAGCGGCACGTCCCGGCGCCGCGCCTCAGCGAAGGCCTCCTCGCCCCACTGGTACCAGTCGACGGGGTTGTCGGCGTGCTGGAGGAGGTAGGGGGAGGTCGCGTCCGCGAGCCGGTTCATGGGGCCAGCCTCCCATACCCCACCTCGACCCGGGCCGTGCTCCCATGTTGTACGGCACCATGGCTGCACATCGGGTCGTGGGCCATGACGTGCGGGAAAACCCACACCAAGTTTGACGCAATGATTACGTCAATCTATCATTGAGACATGCTCTACCCGACACCCAAGCTCGGCGCCGACGACCAGCGCGTACTCGGCGAAATCGATCGCGCCCGGGAGAGTTTGAAACACCAGGTGAACGTCTCGCCGTCGAAGTGGACCGCAAGATTGCGGAAGTTCCTCACAGCCGATGCCGTCGCGGCATCGAACTCGATCGAGGGCTTCAAGGTTTCGACTGTCGATGTCGAAGACCTGCTTGATGGCGAACGCGACGTCGAAGTCTCCGATGTGAACCGTCAAGAGATACTTGCCTACCAGCAAATGATGACGTACATCCAGACGCTGCACGATTCGGCTGACTTCAGCTACAGCACAGGCTTCCTCAACGGGCTGCACTGGATGCTGCAAGGCCACCGGCACAACAAGCGGAAGCCAGCCGGGCAGTGGCGCCGCGGAGCCGTCTATGTCACCGATGCCCGCGACCCCAGCATCGCCGCGTACACCGCCCCGGAGGCGGCCACTGTCCCCAACCTCATGCATGAGCTCATCGACTGGCTGAACCACGACGACCTGAACCACCCCCTTGTCCGCGCGGCGATGGCACACCTGGATCTGGTGTCCATCCACCCGTGGGCCGACGGCAACGGGCGTATGTCGCGGTCGTTGCAGACGCTCATGATCGCGCGCGAAGGAGTTCTCGCTCCCGAGTTCTCTTCCATCGAGGCGTGGCTGGGACGGCCTGGCAACACTTGGGAGTACTACCGTGAGCTCGCCCGCCGCGGTGCTGAGTACCTTCCGGATCAGGACGTTTCCGGTTGGGTCCGCTTCAATCTCACGGCTTACCACCAACAAGCTCAGACGGTGCAAGGACGGCTCGACCGCTCAGGGCGGGTGTGGACAGAGTTGTCAGGCTTCGCGGCAAGCTCGGGCCGCGACGATCGGATCCTGTCCGCCCTTCATGACGTCGCGATGGCCGGCCGAGTCCGTCGATCCCGCTATGAGCACGCCGAAAATCTCAGCATGCAGCAGGCCCAGCGTGATCTGCGGGATCTCGTCACAGCTGAAGTACTCGAACCCGTCGGCCGCACACGGGCCCGCTATTACACGGCGGGTCCGCGATTCCCCGAACAAGCCCTCCACATCGCACGAACACCCATGACCCTGTCCGACCCGTATTCCCGGTGACCGCCGGCCAGGAGATCCCGGGTGATGTCCCATCGATCTCCTGTCCAAGACACCAACCGGCCTGCATGCTTGGTCCAGGAGGTCGACCATGCGTCACAACACCGCCGTTCGACGGCTGCGCACCATCGCCGAGGATTGCGACAAGCTCGGCTCGCTGGTCGACGGCGAGGACGGGATTGTCGCTTTGTACACTTTCGGCCCCCTGCTCGATCGTCCCGGTGAGGATCTCGATGCCGTGAACGTGGCCCTCGTGGTGGGGCTACCCGCCGACGAACTTCCGTGGGGCGTCGAGCCACCGGGCTGCACCGCGCTCGCTCACCTGCTCAGGCTGGACAAGACGCCGGTCTTGAAGCGGTGGCGCCCGGCGGAGTGGCCGGTGACGAACCATGAGATCCGCAGGCCGATGCCCGTCTGGTCGCGCGAGGACGGGGTCCAGACGGCTGCGCTCGATGCCCTGGCCGAGCGGCGCGCTGAGCCGTTCCGGCTCGCGGGTGCCGATGACGACATGCTGGCCGAGCAGATCTCCCGCGAACTCGAGACGTCGACCGCGCACCTTCGCGCAGTCCGGGATCGCTATTGGGATGACGTCGACTGGCGACGTTCGCAACGTCACGACGGCCGCTACCCCGAGGACCACCTCTGGCAGGCCGTCGACGGTTATCTCGACCTGCTCGACGCTTCGACATCGGTTCACTCCCAGATGTGACTGCTCCGACCGACATGGCGCGGTAGCGTCATCGGTGTGGACACGCTGAGCAAGCGAGAGCTCGACGCCTTGGTCGAAGAAGCGATCGCCGATGCTTACGACGAGTACGAGCAGACGAGCAGCTTCGCCGTCATGATCGGTGAGAATGTCGACTTCCCCTTCAAGACCGTCCTCCTCGGCACCGAAGTGACGGTCACCGGTGTTGACGAGGTTCCCGGACCTGGTATCGCCGCAGTTTGCCGTCAAGGCAAAGAGCGGCAGCGCGTCGGAATCCTGGACCTGCCTATGCCGTCCCCACCGCCGGCCGGGTCGGAGTGGATCGCGGCATACCGCCACCGGCTCACGGGGGCGTAGACGTGAGCGAGTATCAGTACTACGAATTCCTGGCACTGGACCGGCCGCTCACCGACGATGAGTACGAGTACGTGCGCGCGTTGTCGACGCGGGCGGAGATCACTCGGACTCGGTTCGTCAATGAGTACCAGTGGGGCGACTTCCGAGGAAGCCCATCTGCCCTGATGGACCTTTGCTACGACGCGCACTTGTACTTCGCAAACTGGGGTACGCGGACCCTGATGCTACGTCTGCCGCTGTCCTGGCTCGACCTGGATGCCGCAGCCGAATACGTCAACGACGAAACCTTCAGCGCTCGCCGCAGCGGGAAGAACATCGTGCTGGAGTTCCAAAGCCAGGACGAGAGCGGCGACGACTGGGGGGACGAAGTCCCCGGCTCACTCGGCTTGTTCGTCAACATACGGAACGAGCTGTCCGCAGGCGATCTACGTCCGCTCTACCTGGCCTGGCTGGCCGGCACCTCCTACCTCTTGGACGAGTACGAGGGCGACCAGTCAGACGGCAGCCAGGAAGAGGACTATGGCGACGAGCCACCTGTCCCCGCAGGCCTCGCGAAGCTGACGGCGCCCCAGCGTGCATTGGCAGACTTCCTGCGCGTCGATCCAAACCTGCTGAAAGCCGCAGCAGCGGCCTCGGCACCGATAGCCGATCAGCCCGCCGTCGATCAGGACGCGGCCGTCGGCTCCTGGATCTGCGGGCTCACCGACAAGCAGAAGGACGACACAATTCGTCGCTTGCTGTCCGACGACCACACTCGTGCCCGCAAGGAAGTCCTGCGGAGCCTTCAGCCCCGCGCCCCCAAGCCCTCGACCGTTCGACGCAGGCTGTCGTCACTCTTGGAAGCGGCAGCTTCCCAGGCCGACATCCGCGAAGCAGAACAACAGCGGGAACTGGAGCGACAGCGGGAACTGCGCGACCTGGAAGCTCAGCGCCACCGTGAAAGCCGGCTGGCCCTGCTCTCGGACCGCGGCGAGCGGCCGTGGGCCGACGTCGCGGACCTGATCGCCGCGAAGAAGCCGAACTCATACGACACCGCTGTCCGACTGCTCACCGATCTCGCAGAGATCAGCCGCCGCCGCGGACGAACCGCGCAGTTCGCCGAACGGCTCGCCGAACTGCGCGCCGCCCATCAGCGCAAACCGAGTCTCATCGCACGGCTGGACGCCGCCAATCTGCCGTGATTTCGCGATGGACTACGGTCTGGCCTGCCCGAACACCGCAGTTGGCGACCAATGTCCTTAACGCATCAGCTGGCACCAATGGCACGCGGCATACCCGATCGAGATGAGCAGCGGCACGTCCCGGCGCCGCGCCTCAGCGAAGGCCTCCTCGCCCCACTGGTACCAGTCGACGGGGTTGTCGGCGTGCTGGAGGAGGTACGGGGAGGTGGCGGCAGCCAGTCGGTTCACTGTTCCAGCCTCCTATGCGTGGGCTGGACGCAACGCGATTCGGGCGCGTCCCCTCGGGCGGCTGTCGGGGATATCGGAGGTCCGACAATTCTGGGAAACAATGTGGGCGATTCTGGGATTTTGAAGTCGCGGAAGTGCTAGCTTGGAGCCCGCGGATCCCGACCGGAGGAGCATCGTGATCGAACAGCGGCTGATCGCCCGCCACCTTCAGCCCGCCCTTGCGGAGTTGCTTGCCGACGAACCGGTAGTGGTTCTGACCGGGGCGCGCACCGTCGGCAAGAGCACTCTCCTGATGGCCTGCGCTGAAGCCGAAGGGGTGCAGGTCCTGGATCTCGATGATCTGCCGACCAGGCGCGCTGTGGCGGCGGACGTCGAACTGTTCGTGGGGGCCGACCGCCCGGCGCCCGTCTGCATCGACGAGTTCCAGCACGTACCGCAGCTCCTCGACGCCATCAAGGCCGAGCTGAACAAGGACCTGCGGGCCGGGCGGTTCATCCTGACCGGATCCACCCGGTACGGTTCCCTCCCGGCCGCCGGCCAGTCGTTGACCGGTCGAGCCCACGTCGTCACCATGTGGCCGCTGTCCCAAGGCGAGATCAACGGTGTCAGGGAGACCGCCCTCGACGCCCTGATCAGCGATCCGGCATCTCTCGTGGTCAGTGATCCCGCCGCGACCACGCGCAGTGACTACGAGCGCATCGTCCTGGCCGGCGGGTTCCCGCTGGCATTGGCGCGCGATTCTGGACGTTCTCGTGACCGTTGGTTCCGCGACTTCGTGACGCTGGTCGTCGAGCGCGATGTTCTAGAGATCCGCAAGGTCCGGCAACGTCAGGTGCTTCCGCAGGTCTTGCGCCGACTCGCCGATCAGACCGGTCAAGTGGTCAACGTGGCGAACATGGCCGATGCCGTCGGATTGGATGCCACGACCGTCAAGGACTACCTCGGGCTCCTGGAAGCTGTCTTTCTCATCCACCGCCTCGAGCCGTTCACCCGCTCGACCGCGAACCGCGCGATCCGCAGCGCGAAAGCTCATATCGTCGACACCGGGCTCGCCGCCCACCTCATCGGGCTCACCTCGCAGAAGCTGTCGGGGCGGATGCCCGCGGCACTGACGCAGTTCGGTCACCTCGTCGAGACGTTCGCCGTGAACGAACTGATGAAGCAGGCAGGCTGGGCGGACCAGGAGGTCGCGTTCTCCCACTTCCGTACGCGCGACCATCAAGAAGTCGACCTCGTCATCGAGACTGCTTCGGGCTCCGTCGCCGCAATCGAGGTCAAGGCGTCCGGCACCGTGACCGGGAACGACTTCGCCGGACTACGGCTGCTACGGGACAAGCTCGGCAGCGAGTTCATCGGCGGAGCGGTCGTGAACCTTGGTCAGCGGTCATATACGTACGAAGACCGTCTGCACGTTCTTCCGCTCGAACGCCTGTGGGCACCAGACATCGCCGTCTCGTTCCCTGGCAGACATCCGCGAGGCGGCGCGGCAGCGGGAACAGGAGCGACTGCGGGCACTGCGCGAGCAGGAGGCGCAGCGCCAACGTGAAAGTCGGCTCGCCGTGCTCACGGACCGGGGCGAACGTCCGTGGGCCGACGTCGCGGACCTCATCGCTGCGAAGAAGCCGGACTCATACGACACCGCTGTCCAACTGCTCATCGATCTCGCGGAGATCAGTCGCCGCCGCGGTCGATCCGCGCAGTTCGCCGAGAGGCTCGCGGAGCTGCGCTCGACTCATCAGCGCAAACCGAGTCTCATCGCACGGCTGGACGCCGCCAACCTGCCGTGACCTCGCGGCGAATTGTGGTCTGACCTGACCGAACGATGCAGTAGGCGACTAGTGTGCTTAGGGCATCAGGTGGCACCAATGGCACGCGGCATACCCGATGGAGATGAGCAGCGGGACGTATACGCGGGCTGGACGCAACGCGATTCGGGCGCGTCCCCTCGGGCGACTGTCGGGGAGATCTGAGGTCCGACAATTCTGGGATATTCAGCCCGCCCACAACCCGTGTTTGTCCGAACCGGGGTAGATGACAGCCCTCAAAGCTGCCTGGCGTCCCCACCGGCGGCCGGCCAACGATCACGACGATCGTTCAGAGGCACGGGGTCCGAACGAACGCCGTGGATCCGCACGAACGATTCGGCTCGATCGGTGAGCCCTTCAGGCACCTGGCGGATGTTGCGATCTATCAGCCCACTCCAATCTTGTCGCGCCCAGCCGGCGTGATCAGTAGTCGTCGGTCTTCACGAAAGCGAAAAGTCAGTGAACCACGGCTGCCGAAAACTCGCGCGAAGTGCTGCGTCGCCCCTCAGCCCGGCTGTCCGTGAGACCCCGCCTCAAGGCTCGCGCGCAGCCTGGCCAGGATCTCCGCGAGCCGCGTCAGGTCGTCGTCGGAGAGGGAGGCTGTCAGCGCCGCGAGTTCGTTCTCGACGACGGGGCGGGCTGCGGCCAGTGTCTTCTCGCCCTCGGGGGTGAGGCGGAGGACGGATGAGCGGCGGTCTTGGGGGTGGGGTTCGCGGGTGCACCAGCCGGCGGCTACCAGGCGGTCCACTGCCTTGCTGACGGCGCCTACGGTGATCGCCACCTCGTTGACGATGTCGAGGACGCGGCAGGCGGGGATGCGGTGGATGATCTCCAGGAACTCGAATTGGCCGAGGCCGGTGCCCTGCTCGGTGCGGAGGCGGGCGGTGGCGGCGTTGTAGAGGCGGGTCTCGACGCGGACTAGGTCGGTGAAGATGGGTGTGACGCGGCTCACGGTGGCTCCGATAGATTCCTTGGAATCATCTTCCTTGGAATGTGGTTAACTGGATGTAGATGGATTCCCGAGAATCCATCTTGGCAGACCGAGTGCGGCGGCCGCAGCGGCCGTCCGCCATCGTCCAAGGAGGCCCGATCATGTCCCGACAGCAGCGTGAAGCCATCGACGCCCTGCTCCGCTCCGCCCCGCGCCCCGAGACGCCGCCGAGCGTCGAGGAGCAGCGCAGCGGCTTCGCGGCGGCCATCGCCCGGCAGGCGCCGGAGGACGTCGCCACCCGCCGCACGGTGCTCGGCGGGCGCCCGGCGCTGGAGCTGACGCCGAAGGGCGCCGCCGACCACGGGCACCTGCTCTACCTGCACGGCGGCGGCTACGTCATCGGCTCGCCGGACACGCACGCCGGCCTGGTCGGCGAGCTGGCGCGCCGGGCCGGGCTCCGCGCCACGTCCCTCGACTACCGTCTGGCGCCGGAGAACCCCTTCCCCGCGGCCGTCGAGGACGGGCTCGCGGCCTACCGCGAGCTGCTGGCGACCGGTGTTGACGCGCGCGGGCTCGTCGTGGCCGGTGACTCCGCCGGCAGCGGCCTGGCCATCGCCACGCTCCTCGCGGCCCGCGACGCCGGGCTGCCGTTGCCCGCCGCCACAGCCGCGTTCTCGCCGTGGGTCGACCTGACGCTGAGCGGCGCCAGCATGCGCAGCAAGCACGGCGCCGACCCCATCTTCATCGAGGCCGACATCCGCGCCTACGCAGACCTCTACATCGGCGCGGGAGACCGCACGCAGCCCCTGGCCAGCCCGCTGTTCGCGGACCTGACCGGCCTCCCGCCGCTGCTCATCCAGGTCGGAACGAACGAGCTCCTGCTCGACGACGCGGTCCGCCTGGCCGGTCGCGCGGGCACCGCCAACGTGGAGGTCACGCTGGAGATCGGCAGCGACCTGCCGCACGTCTACCAGCTCCACTACGGCCGGCTCGACGAAGCAGACGCCGCCCTCGACAGCGCCGCCCGGTTCTTCACGACGCGGATCAGCGCCGCGTTCGCGGACGCCGACGCCGACACGGACGCCGACGCCGACGCCGACGCGAACGGCTTCGAACCGGCGGCTCGGTGACGTGACGACGACGACACGCGCCGTCGAGCAGAAGCAGCAGACTAGCTTTCTGGACACTCGTCCATCTATTCTGGACACCAGTCTAGAAAGGTGGACCCGTGCAGACGACAGCGAACATCCTCACCGGCCTGGTCGCAGCCCTCCACGCCTACATCCTGATCCTGGAGATGTTCCTGTGGCAGAAGAAGCCGGGCCGTGAACTCTCCGGCTTCGACCCCGACATGGCCCGCGCCACCGCCCCGCTGGCCGCAAATCAGGGCCTGTACAACGGATTCCTGGCCGCGGGCCTGGTGTGGGGCCTCATCGCAGGCGCCCCGACCGCCTTCTCCGTGAAGGTGTTCTTCCTGAGCTGCGTAGTGATCGCGGGCCTCTACGGAGCGGCCACGGCGAACCGCCGCATCCTCGTGGCCCAGGCACTGCCCGGAGCCCTGGCGCTGGCGGCAGTACTGTTGGCTCGGTGAGCGGTGTCCAAGATCCCCGCGCCGCACGGACCCGGGAGCGACTGCGTGCGGCGCTCTTCGAAGCCTGCGCCGAGCAGCCGCTGAGCGACGTCAGCGTCGCCGACGTCGTCCACCGCGCACACGTCGGCCGAGCCACGTTCTACCTGCACTACCAGGGGCTGGAAGACCTCGCCGTCGACGCGTGCGCGGACATCGTCCGAGAAGCGGTCGACGCACTGCACGCCTGGCGCGGAATCCCGGATCCTGAATCCCCGCCACCGGCCCTGGAGGAGTTCTTCACCGGACTGGACCAGCACCACACGGTCTACACCGCGCTCCTCACCCCGGGAGGCGGCGGCCCGCTCGGCATGGTCCTGCACCGGGATCTCAGGGAACGAAGTCGCGCGGAACGCGAACTGGCGGGAGCACCCGAAGCGGAACTGGTCGCGGCAGCGGTGGCCGGCACGTTCACGGGAGTGCTGGCCGACTGGCTGCACGGACTCGTACCCGGCACGGCGACCGAGGTGGCGGCTCGAGTCTGGCGTCTGCTCATCGCGCTGCACCGCACGCGGCTCAGCTGAAGCCGGGCGACGGCTCAGCTGTAACTTGAGCAACGGGGACGCCATCGGGCAGCGAAGCAGGCACACTTCAGCCCGCATGGCCAACAACGCAGAACCCACAACCCCGGTCAGCCGCCGCCGATCAACGCCAGCCGCAACAGCGTCCGCGACCGCCCGCTGTGCCGCCGCGAGCACCTTGGCGACTTCCGCAAGCCGATCGGCATGCGTCTCGCACCGACCACCGCCGGTCGGCACCTTGCACGGCCTCGCCGGGCACGCCGATGCCGGCTGTCCCAAGCGATCGCGGCACCCGCGCTGAGCAGCAGCACACTGATCATCGCCAGCTCCGGCAGTGCTGAGGACACGCCGACACGAGTAATGCGCGCTACGCCGATCATGGGATTGACCTCAGTGGATGCTCGACGTTTGGGGTAATTCCGTCTAGCCTCCCGGCACCAGAACCGCCCGTCCGCCGACGCGTCCATCAGCCACCGCAGCCATCGCCTCCGCCGCCGCCTCCAACGAGAACGTCTCCGTGCTCAGCGTGACGCGTCCGGCGGCGGCCAGGGCCATCAGCTCGCCGAGTTCCGCGTGCGTGCCGATCTGGTTGCCGAGGATGGTCAACTCCCTGTTGATCATGTCCAGGTGCTCGATGCGCGCGCCGCCGCCGTAGCCGACGATCGAGTAGACGGCGCCCTTGGCCAGCATGCGCAGTGCCTGCTGCGGGACGTCGCCCTCGCCGACCAGATCGAGCACCGCCTGGGCACCGCGGCCGGCGGTCAGGTCGAGGACCGCGTCGGCGGCGGCTTCGGCGGGGAGCGCGATGACGTCGTCGGCTCCCAGCTCGCGGGCAGTCTGAGCGCGCGCCTCGTCCGGCTCCACGACGACCACGCGGGCCGGCGTCAGGATCTTCAGCAGCTGCACCGCGATCTGCCCCACACCGCCGGAGCCGAGACAGACCACGGTCGCGCCGACACCCGCGAACGGCGTCAGCCGCTGCACCGCGTGCATCGCCGTCAGCCCCGCGTCGGCGAACGGCGCCAGGCGGGCCGGCGACGCCTCCGGCGCCAGCTTCACCAACGCCCGCGCCGAGGTGCGCATCAGCTCCGCGTAGCCGCCGGGCCAGCCGTCGACGCCGGGGAAGCGCCACGTCGCGCAGTGCATGTCGGCGCCGCGGCGGCAGGCGTCGCAGAACCCGCAGGTGACCGCCGGGTGCACGATCACCGGATCGCCGACCGCCAGGTGCGACACCCCGCCGCCGACGGCCTCGACCCAGCCCGCGTTCTCGTGCCCCAGCGTCAGCGGCAACCGCTGCGAGAACGCCGCTTCCAGGCCGCCCTCGACGATGTGCAGGTCGGTCCGGCAGATCCCCGCGCCCGCGATGCGGACCACCACGTCCTGCGGTCCCTCGACCACCGGCTCCGGCACGTCCACGACCTCGACCGGCCGCCCGAATCCGACCACTTGTGCCGCGCGCATCCCCTCATCCTTCCCGCACCAGGTGCACCATCGTGCTGACCGGGTCCCCGCCGCCGAGCGCCATCGGCAGTCCCCGGCTCAGCAACACCGCGCCGTGGTGCACGATGCCGCTCCCCACGTCGCGATACCGCCCGCCGGCGTCGACGCCGCGTAGCACCACCGGCCGCTCCATCTGCGCGAACCGCCGCTCCCGCCGATAGACGAACACCACCGCCTCCGAACGGTCTGCGGCCACGTATTCGGCCCCGCTCAGGTCTCCGGAAGCGTTGCCGTGCGTGTACCGCACGCCGTGCTGCACGACGGGACGGATCCGCTTGTAGGCGGCCACCATCTCGCGCGCCGTCACCAGTTCCTCCTCGCTCCACTCCGCGAGGTCGCCGCCGATCCCCAGCACGCCGGACATCGCCACGTGGAACCGGAACTCCAGCGGCATCCGCCGGCCGGTGTGCGGGTTCGGCGAGTCGGTCACCCACGCCGACATCACCCGCGCCGGGTACACCTGCGCGAAGCCCTCCTGGATCGCCAGCCGGTCCAGCGCGTCGGTGTTGTCCGACGTCCAGACCTGGTCGACGCGCGCCAGCATCCCGGCGTCGAGACGTCCTCCGCCGCCGCTGCACGACTCGATCCGGAGTGACGGATGACCGGCGCGCAGCTTGTCCAGCAAGGCGTACAGGTTCTCGACGTACCTGCGCCAGACGAGATCGCCGCCGCCGTTACCGGCCTCCGGCCACCCCACCTCCGTGAACGGCCGGTTCATGTCCCACTTCAGGAACCCGATGTCGTTCTCGGCGACCAGCCGGTCCAGCCATTCGTGGACCCACTCGGCCACGTCCGGCCGGGCCAGGTTCAGCACCAGCTGGTTCCGGTGCTCACTGCGTTGCCGAAAGGGCTGGTGCAGCACCCAGTCGGGATGCTCGCGATACAGATCAGAGTCCGGATTCACCATCTCCGGCTCGACCCACAGCCCGAAGTCCATCCCCAGCTCACGGACGCCCTTGACCAGCGGCGCGAGGCCGTCGGGGAAGCGGTCCGGGTTGGGCCACCAGTCCCCCAGGCCGGTCCGGTCGGAGGTGCGGGAGCCGAACCAGCCGTCGTCCATGACGAACAGCTCGACGCCGATCCCCGCCGCCTGCCGGGCGAGCGCCAGTTGTCCTTCTAGGGAGACGTCGAATCCCGTCGCCTCCCACGAGTTGTAGACGACCGGCCGCAGTTCCTCCGCGTGCGGCAGCACATGGTCCAGCACGTACGCGTGCCAGGCCTGCGAGGCCGCGTCGAAGCCGCCATCGGTCCAGATGCCCGCGCTGACCGGAGTCGTCAGCACCTCGCCAGGCGCCAGCGGCCACACCGCGCCGTCGGGCCCGAAGCCCGCCGCGACGACGGTCCGGTCGGCGGACGTGCGCTCGACCGTGATCTGCCAGCTCCCGCTCCACGCCAGCGCGCATCCGAAGACCTGGCCGTGCGTCGCGCCGGCGGTGCCGTCGTCGACCATGACCCACGGGTTCGCATGGTGGCCGGTGATGCCGCGACGGCTGGTCAGCAGCGTTTCGCCGAACGGTGGCGACGACCGATGCAGCCGGGTTTCGGCGGCCCACCGCCCGCGCACCTGGCTCAGCCGGTAGTCGGCCAGCGGCGGCAGCGTCCACGACGCGGAGTCCGCTCGCAGGATACTGATGATCTCCTCACCAGCCGATCCCGTGTGCCGCAGGACCAACCGCCGTTCGATCACCGGGCTACCGCTGCGAACCCGGTACCGGCTTTCCACAGCCAGTGGATAGTGGCGGTCGGCGAAGCTCAGGACGAGCTCGGCCGTGTCCTCGGTATCAGAGTTCTCAATGAGTGCTGAGACGAACTCCAACTCCAGTTCCCGTGTCCCGTCCGCAAAACGCACTGCCAGCTGCGCGTGACCGAACTGGAACGCCGCGCCGACCGCCAGTTCCAGCGGTCCCTCGACGTCCTCCTCGAAAGGCCAGGCGCCGCCGTGCCCGACGGCCCCGAACCCGGGCGCCGCAGCGCCGGCAGTCACCGGCACCGAGACCCCGACCAGCGCCGCGGCCTGCTCCAACCCCAGCTCGCGTCCCCAATGCGCCGACAGCAGCCGGTCGCGGGCGTCCAACCGCAGCACCGCGCACGACCGGCCGGCGGTCACCACCCAGGCCCTAGCCCCTGAAATCGACCTAGCTCCTGAAATCGACACAGCCCCGGGAATCGACCGAATGAGCGTCATGAATCCCTTTCAGCCCTTGACCGCGCCGCCGGTCAGGCCCTTGACGAAGTGCTTCTGCAACAGGAAGTAGAAGACGACCACCGGCAGGGCCGCCAGGAACATCAGGCCGAACAGCTGGCCGTAGTTGGACTGGTGCTCGCCGAGGGCCCGGTACACGCCGACGGTGACCGTGGTCCCGCCGACCGGCCCGAGGATGATCAGCGGATCCAGGAAGTCGTTCCAGATCCACACCCCGAGGAAGATCAGCACGCTCGCCGTCGCCGGCCGCAGCAGCGGGAAGACGACCGTCCAGAACGTGCGCCAGCGTCCGGCGCCGTCCAGCGCGGCGGCCTCCTCCAGCTCGATCGGGATCGAGCGGATGAAGCCGGCGAACACGAACACGCCGAACGGGATGTAGTACCCGACGTTGAACGCGACCATCCCGGTCAGTGTCGACATCAGGTGGGTCAGCCGCAGGATCCGCACCACCGGGACCAGGATCACCTGCGGCGGGACCATCAGACCGGCCAGCAGCACCAGCAGTGTCACGCGGGCGAACCGGCTGCGGGTGCGGGCCAGGTAGTGGCCGAGCGTCGCCGACAGCAGGGCCAGCACGACGATCGAGACCGTCGTGATCTCGGCGCTGTTGATCAGGCCGTCCCAGTAGAGGTTGTCCGGCCGGTCCAGCGCCGCCTTCAGGTTGTCCAGGGTCGGCGGCCACGGCACCGACGCCGGGGAGCCGGTGATGTGGCCGCCGGGCTTGAACACGTTCACCACGACCAGGTACAGCGGGACCGCGAAGACCGCCGTGACGACCAGCGCGACCAGCGGCCGCACCCACGGCGCGCGGGACTCGTCGCGGCGGGCGGCCCCGGCGGCTCGGGCCTGGACTACCCGGGCCAGATGGCCAAAGAGCTCCCCTCCGCCGTACTGGGCTCCTACGACCTGATCGGCTTCGACGAACGCGGCGTCGGCAACAGCACACCGGTGAGCTGCGACCTCCCCACCGCCGACCGCGCCGCCGAGCTCAACTACCCCTTCCCGGCCCCCGACGGCTCGATCACCGCCAACCTCGCCTTCGCCCACACCGTCGCCGACGACTGCGCGGCGGCCGGCGGCCCCTACCTGGCGGACATCAGCACCGCCGACTCCGCACGCGACCTGGACCGCATCCGCGCCGCCCTGGGCGAGCACAAGATCTCCTACCTCGGCAACTCCTACGGCACGTACCTCGGCCAGGTCTACGCGAGTCTGTTCCCCACGCACGCCGACCACGTGGTCCTGGACAGCACGGTGGCCCCCGGCGGCGTCCGCGAGGGCATCAGCCTGTTCAGCCAGGGCGCGGCCCAGACCTTCCCGGCACTGGCCGCCTACCTGGCCGCCCGCGACGCCACCCTGCACCTCGGCGCCACCCCCGCCGCCGTCCGCGCCACCTATTTCCGCCTGACGGCCGACCTCGACAAGTCCCCGCTGACGCTCCCCGACGGCCTGGTCTTCGACGGCAACAGCCTGCGCGCCCTGACGTACTCCTCGCTGACCAACCCGAGCTACTACCCGCTGGCGGCTCACGCCTGGCAGCTGGCCGCGACCCGGGCCACCGCCGTCCCGGGCGGCCAGTCCAGCCAACCCAGTCAGTCCAGCCCCGGCCTGCCTTTGGTGATCCCGGACAACTTCATCGCCGCCCAAGACGCCGTGATCTGCGGCGACTCAGCTTGGCCCAGCGACCCGTCCTACTACGCGTCCCGCACGGCCGCCGACCGCCAGCGCTACCCGCTCACCAACGGCATGTCGGGCAACGTCTGGCCCTGCGCGTTCTGGCACTACCGCCCGACCGAGCCGCCGGTCCGCCCCAACCCGGACGGCCCGCGCGACGTGCTGATGCTGCAGAACCTCCACGACCCCGACACCGCGTACGCGGGCGCCCGCCAGACCCTGCTCGCCTTCGGGCACCGGGCCGCCATGGTCACCCTCGACGCGTCCGGGCACGGCGTGGACTTCACGGATCCGCGCGTCACCGGACCGCTCACCGCGTTCCTGCTCACGGACCGCCTGCCCGACTGACGCATCGCGATCAGCTCACGCATCCCCGCCGCCTGTCGGCCGCGCGCGCCTCCCGTTGCGCGCGACCGACAGGTCTTCCACTTCCAAGCAAGGCCGAGCCCAAGCACGGCCGATCCCCAGCAAGGCCGACCCGCCGCCCCACCGATCCAGCGCAGCCTCAGCCCGCCATCATGGCCTGGAACTCGGCCAGGCTCAGTGTCCCGTCGTTGTCGGTGTCACCGGTGCTGATCCGCTCGGCGGCGTCCTCGACGGTGACGTCCTCGCCGAGCTCGGCGAGCGCGTCCTTGAGTTCCTCAGCCGTGATCAGGCCGTCGCCGTCCAGATCGAACAACTGGAACACCTTCTCCACGTCCTCCGGTGCTTTCCCATGCTGTCCCACAGGCCTGCCTCCCATGATCGTTCCCAGGTCGATGTCCGGACACGATATCGCGTGACCTCAACTACAACGCATCACGCAGCGCCCGGGCACGCGGATCTGCGAACTCCCCCAGCAACGTCACCGCCTCTTCACGCGCACTTTGCGCCTTATCCACCTGCCCCGTCTGTTCCAGCGCGCCGGCAAGATGGCGCAGGACCACGGCCTGCTCGAAACCATTGAGCAGATGCGGCGAGCCGGCCGTGATCGCCGTCCGATGAAAGTCGACGGCCTCCTCGGAACGCCCCAGGGCCAGCAGCGCCTGGCCCACAGCGTCGATGGCGATCACTTCGCGCAAACGGTCCCCGAGGTCCCGTGCCAGAGCCGCCGATCGTGAGTTCTCTTCCAGAGCCTGCTCAAAGCGACCCGCCGCGAGTTCCTGATCGGCATGTTCACGCAGGATGGCGTACGTCAGCGTCTGAAAGACGATCCCGGACTCCATGATCTCGCTCGCGGCAGCCAGATGTGCCCCGGCCTGGACGAGATCGCCCGCCTCGCGGCTGGTCCGCGCCAACGCGAGATACGGATCGATGAGCGTGTACGCGTCAGCATCCGCCGCGCGGTAGTGCTCCAAGGCCTTCTCGGCATGCTCGACGGCGAGCTGAGGCAGTCCCATCCCGTCATAGACGGTCGCGAGGTTGTCGTGGGCCACGCCGTACCAAGCGAGGTCGCCGTGTTGCTCGGCCAGGGCGAGTGTCTTCTCGAACATGGCGATGGCCGAATCCAGATGACGGCGGCGCAAGTGGCACAAGCCCAGGGCGTTCGCCGTGCGCAGGACCCCGCTCCAGTCCCCGACCGACGAATACAGCGCAAGCGCCTCGTCGTAGCTCGCTTCGGCCCGCTCCAGATCCCGCGCAGCCCGGTACGCGGCGCCGAGGCTGTGCAGGAGCGCGGCCTGCCCGGTCACGTCACCGTCGGCGCGGGCCGCCTCCAGACCCTGACGCGCCGTCTGCGACCAGTCGTTCAGCACGCCGTACGCGTCGTGCAGAGGAAACAGGATGGCCGGCAACTGCCAAGCGAGCGTCAAGAACCCCGCGTCGGCAGCGCTTTGTACGGCCGTGGCCAGGTTGGCCCGCTCAGAGGCATACCAACTCATGGCCTCCGCCGGGGACTCGAACGTAGGTATCTGGAGATACGGATCCGGCGGCTCCAAGACGACTGACGGAACCAGGGACTGGGTCGCGGCGACAGCGGCATACGCGGTGTGCAGGTACCACTCGATCGCACGCTTCAACGCCGCGGCCCGGTCCTCCGGGCTTTCGTCGCTGGCGACCTGACTCAAGGCATAGGCGCGCAACAAATCATGGAACTGATAGCGGTCGGGGCCGGTCTGCTCCAGCAGGTGTGCACCGACCAGCAAGTCGACGAGCCCCCTGGCCCGACGCTCGTCATCGCCGACCAGCGCCACGGCCACTCCGGACCCGAACTCCGGACCGGGATGCAGGCCCAGACGCCGAAACGCCTTGGCCGCCGGCGCCGGCAGCGCGCGGTACGACCAGGCGAACACCGATCGCACCGCGTCGGCGTCGACGTTGTCCTCCACCGACAGCGCGCTCCACAACGACGACTCGCTGCGCAGATCCGCGATCAGAGCGCGCAACGGCATCATGGGCCTGACAGCGGCACGTTCGGCCACGATGCGCAGCGCCAGCGGAAGCCGCGCGCACAGGTCGACCAGCTCGGCCACCTGCTCGGGCGGGTCGGGCTCGCGGTAGGTGGTCGTGGCGGCGACGAAGAGGGCGACCGCCTCGTCCCGGTCCAGGAGGCCGAGGGTGATGCGGTGCGCGCCTTCGCGTGCGGTCAGGCCGGAGAGCCTGCCCCGCGTGGTGACCAGGACCAGGCACTCCGCGCCGCCGGGCAGCAGCGGACGGACCTGGCCGGCCGTGACGGCGTTGTCCAGGACGATCAGGATCCTGCGGTCGGCCAGCAGCGTGCGGTAGAGCTCGGCGCGCTCCTCCAGGTCGGCTGGAATCGACGCGGGCGGAACGCCCAGCGCGTGCAGGAAGCGTTCGAGCGCTGCGGACGGAGCCAGCGGCGCTCCCGGGTCGTAGCCGCGCAGGTTCACGAACAGCTGCCCGTCGGGGAACTTCTCGCGGACGTCGTGCGCGAAGCCGACCGCCAGCGACGTCTTGCCGACCCCGGCGGTGCCGGCGATGAGGAGCATGCCCTTCGCCCCGGACCCGCCCAGCGCCCAGCCCCGCAGGAGTCCGAACTCCCGCTCGCGGCCTACGAACACTGACACCGCGGCGGGCAGTTGGCGCGGACGCGGCACGACGCCGCCGGCCTCGGCCGGGTGGATGTGGATGCCGCCGGTGATGTCGCGCGCCTGCACCACGTCCCGGGCCGTGCCCGAAAGCCAGGAGGACACCCCGTCGGCACCCGGATCGCTCGGTCCTCCGTGCGCCACGGATCCCCCCTCCTGCGCCCGCCGAGCTGCGACGGGCCCCCTCTTGCAGGATAATCAGAGTTCTACGATCCGCCAGTGGGGATTTCGGCCGCGTGCGACCCCGCCGGGGAAATCCCCGAGGCGGGGCCGCGTCGCCTACCGCAAGCCGGAGGCCTGCCTAGCAGGGCATCTCGAACTCGTGGTTGAACACCCCGAGCTCGAAGGCCTCCCACTCGGCCCGGTCGAACACCAGCTCCGGCCCGCCGGACACCCGGCTGTTCCGGACCCGCGCCTCCGCCGCGCCGTCCTGCCCGACGACGAACTGCACCTCGACGCAGTTGGCCGTGCTGTTACTGAAACTGGACTTGATCCAGCCCTGACACTGTGGACCCATGGCCCGCTTCCTCCCGTGAGAACCCCGCGCCCCCGGAGCCGATCCCCGGCCCGGCGCTGCTGCCGCAGACCTCCGTCTTTGGTGGCCCCGAACGTGGCCTGCACAGGAGGATTTCCACGCGAGGTTGCAGATCTGCTTGCCGAAGTCCTTGACGACTGACTTGCAGAACTCAGCAGTTCGCCGAGAGCGGCGCAAGCAGGGTGGCAGGGCCGGGATTATTGCCCATATGTGAGATGAAAACGTCCGGAATGACCATAGCTGCGGTGCTGGAGTGCCGCGCCAGAGTGGTGACCGCACGCACGGCCGTGTTCGGTGCACCCGTCGCGATGGCCGCGAGGGAGGCGGCCGCGAGGACGGTCCGTCGGAAGGATGCAAATTGCACTGTTGCTCCGATCTTCTTTGATCGCTTTGACCATGAACAAGATCTTGATCAGAACCTGAACAAGTCGGCGAAAGAAACCTTTCCCGACTCAGACAGGGCACAAGGTGCGGTCTTGGCACCGATCCACCCATGTCAGCGCCGATGCAGTGCGACGATCGGTCGATACATGGCCCTCAGTGTTCCGACACAGTGCACCGTACAGGGTGCAAAGCGGCACAGCACCGACAATCACCGAATTCGCGTCGGCCGCATCGCCACCTCCGACGCGCCTCGGCGCGCCACCGGCGGACGGCACCGAACGCGCTCCGACCCGTCTCACCGATCGAGTGAGAAACCGTTGTCCGACTTTGGGTGATCCTGTAGCTTTCTTCCGTGACAGAGCACTGAGATATGCGGGGTGTTCTCGATGGGGCTGCGGGTCAACACGGCGGCGCAACGCCGTTCACACGCGATCCAGTCACAACTCATGGCCGCCAGGCAGGCGGCGGGGCTGTCGCGCGACGCACTGGGCACCGTCCTGAGCGTTTCGAGCCGGACCCTGCAGGACTGGGAGAAGTGCTACGACTCGCCCAGCCTGGCCCATCTGTTGAAATGGGCCCGCGAGCTGGGATTCCGCATAGGGCTGGTGGACCGGCTGGCCGGCGCGGAGCCCGCCGCCCCGGCGCCGGATGACGACGCGCCCTGGGAATTGCGGGAAATGCGCCGAATAGCGCCGCCGCTGAAGTCACGCCGGATGGCGCGCAAGATCTCGCAGACGGACCTGGGGCTGATCGTCGGGGTCAGCCGGTCGTCGTTGCAGCGCTGGGAGGACGGCGAGCAGCTGCCGCGGATGATCGCGCTGATCGTGTGGGCCGATCGCCTGGACCTCGTGGTCGAGCTGCATCCGCTGGCCGACGGGGCCTGAGGCGGCACGCCGGCGCCTGCACGGGTTGACCGCCCGCGCCGACGGCCGTCCGAGGCATATCGCCGGCATACCGAAAACCGGATACATGCCGGCAACGCCACGTCTCCTTGACTGAATGCGTGGCTACCTCCGAACAAGCGCGAAAAGCGTTACGCTGTAACCGATCCACGATCGCCGCCTCCTTCGGAGTGCTCGGCGCGGTACTGATCGGGGTATCCGGTTGTGGCTCGCCGACAGCCGACGGCACGCAGGGCAGGCCGCGTTCCTCGCCGCCTTCCTTCTTCTCCGGCGCCCCAAGCGGTTCCGCGTCCGCGTCCGGTCGCCAAAGCGCGCCCGATCACGCCGACGCCCAAGCGCTCCCGAGCACGGTCTGGCCCGCGCACGGCCAGGCCGCGTTCATCGAGTCCGGCCAGTCGCAGATCCAGGTCGGCCCGAACCAGCGCGCCGCGCCGATCGCCAGCGTCACCAAGGTGATGACGGCCTACCTCGTCCTCCGTGACCACCCCCTGCAGGCCGGCCAGGACGGTCCGACGCTCACGCTCTCCGCGTCCGACGTCGCAGACACCGCGCACCGGCGCGCGCTGGGGCAGTCGATCGTGTCGATAGCCGCCGGCGAACAGCTGACCGAACGGCAAGCGCTACAAGCGCTGTTGCTCCCGTCGGCGAACAACATCGCCGCGGTGCTGGCCAAATGGGACGCCGGCTCAACAGACCAGTTCGTCTCCCAGATGAACGCCGCCGCGCAGTCGCTCGGCATGAACGACACCCGCTACACCGACCCCAGCGGCTTCGAGCAGAGCACGGTCTCGACCGCGGCCGACCAGGTACGCGTCGTCCAGCAGGCGATGACCCTGCCGGTGTTCGCGAGCATCGTCTCCATGCCGAGCACGACACTGCCGGTCGCCGGGACCGTGGCCAACACCGACACGCTGCTCGGCCACGACGGGTTCGTCGGCGTGAAGACCGGATCGGACAACGCCGCCGGCGGCTGCTTCGCGTTCCGGGCCGTCCGCACGATCGGCGGCAAGCAGACGACGATCACCGGAGTCGTGCTGGGCCAGCCCGGCGCCGACCAGGTCGCGGCCGGGCTCATGGGGGCGAAGGCCATGGTCGACCGCATCGCCGGTCAGTAGCAGTCGAGTGAGTGGTGGCCCGTAGCGCTCAGACGTGTGCACTGTCCAGCAGCAGCTGCTCAGTGGCCTGCCACAACCGCCGCTCCCGCTCCCGATCCTGAGCAATCGGCTTCACTTCGGTCACCTTGTCCCGCACCACGAACGCACCGTCACGCAGCTGCTCCCACTTCGCATCCAGCGCCACCGAAGCCAAAGCCACCCCAGAACGCTTAGGCGTAGCAACCCCGGGCAGACGCCCGAGCCCACGTCCCATCGCCTGCGCCGCCGCCGGCATCCCCCGGCTCAGGTCGGTGCCGGGCATCCAGCCGGGCTCGAACACGACCACGTTGACAGCTGGCGCCACCTGACGCTGGAGTTCGTGGGCGTAGTAAAGGATCGCGAGTTTGGTGTTGGAGTAGGCGACACCGCCGGCCTTGAAACTCGGCTTCGTCTCGGCAGTCGCGGGACGCGCGATCTCCACCGGATCGCGCCAGTCCGCCGCGGGCACTCCCATCAGGCGCCGATAGATGTTGGCGTGATACGTGTTCGAACCGAGCATCACGACGCGCGCCGGCGCGCTGAGAACATCGCGCAGGTCGGCGATGAGCTGCGCATGCGCGAGATACCCGACCGCGAAGGTGAGCTCGTAGCCGTCGGCGGAGGTCTGCCGGGTGTCGGCCGACATGGCGCCGGCGTTGGCGATCAGCGCACGCAGCGGCCGAACGGCTCCGCTCGCCAGCAACTGGCGCGCAGCAGCGGCTGCTTTCCGCACCTCAGCGAGCCGCGATAGGTCGCAGCCGATGGTGTGTACGGTCGCACCGCGATTGCGCGCCGCTTGTGCGACGTCCTCAAGGGCCTTTCCAGGCCGGCCCACCAGGAGCAGGTCCGGGCGGTCGCCGTCGGGGCGGGAGGCCAGGGACAGGGCTGTGGCGCGGCCCAGGCCCCGGGTCGGGCCGGTGATGAGGACGGTTCCGGGTTCCGTGGCGGTCATGTCGTTACCTCTTGCTGCTTCGGGTTGGCGCTTCGGGGATCTTGCTGCTTCGGGGGCTTGCTTCGTTCCGAGTCTCGGCCCGCGCCGCCAGGTCAACCAGCCGTCCGCTTTTCCTAGGACTGCCAGGACCAGGACAATCACGCCGCGCACGCCCAGACTGGAGGCATGGAGTCCTCGGAGTTCGGCCGGATGGTGCGCCGCTCGCGGGACCGGGTCGCGCCCGAGGCCGTCGGCATGCCGGCCGGGCGCCGCCGCCGGGCCGCCGGGCTGCGGCGCGAGGAGTTGGCCGCGCTCGCCGGGATCTCGGCCGACTACCTCACCCGGCTGGAGCAGGGACGGGCCACCGCGCCATCCGTCCACGTGGTCGAGGCGCTGGCGCAGGCGCTGCGGCTGCCCGACGCCGAGCGCGAGGTGCTGTACCGGCTGGCCGGGCACGCGATGCCGGGCCCCGACCTCGTCCCCTCGCGGCTCACGCCGAGCGTGCAGCGGCTGCTGGACCGGCTGTCGCACACGCCGGTGGTCGTCTACGACGCCACCTGGACACTCCTGACCGCCAATGCGCCCTACGACGCGCTCATGGGAGAGACCTCCCGGTTGCACGGCCTGGAGCGCAATGCGATCTGGCGCAACCTGCACGGCCTGAACCGCACCGTGCACACCGCCCGGGAACAGGCCGACCACGAAGCGCGCCTGGTCGCCGACCTGCGCCTGACCGCCTCCCGCTACCCGGCCGACCAGAGCCTGCGCCGACTCGTCCGCGACCTCGCCGAGGACAGTCCCCGCTTCGCCGGCCTGTGGGAGGCCGGCGACACGCCTCCGCCGCCGGCCGACCTGTCGAAGCAGAAGGTCGTCGAGCACCCCTCGGTCGGCCGCATCGCGCTGGACTGCGACACGCTCATCGTCGCCGGGGACGACCTGCGGATCATGGCGTACACCGCCGAGCCCGGCACCCCGGACGCCGAGCGGCTGGCGCTGGCGATCGTCGTGGGAACGCAGAGCCTTATGGAACAGAGCCTTGCGGAATAGGTGTGCGTGACGCAAAGCCTTGTGGAAATGGGGCACCCAACACAGAGCATTGACTGCCGGGCCCGTCTGTTCGACGATGAGTCCCGTCCCAACGGGGGTTCGGGCTGGGCTGGAGAGAATCGATGGTGCGGGTGGTGGGAGACCGGATTCTGGTGCCGTTCTCGGGTGACGGTTCGGGCGAGTCCGACGTGACCTGGGGCCAGCGCAACGTCCTGCGGATGATGCAGCTCGCCGGGGAGGCCGTGATGATCGGCGGCACGATGCCGCTGGCCGAGGGGACGACGGTGGAGAACATCGTCAACCTTCTGGGGTTCATCGTGGAGCGCAACCACTCGCTGCGGACCCGGTTCCGGTTCCGGGACGACGGCGAGCCGGTGCAGGTGCTGTATTCCTCCGGCGAGGTCGCGCTGGACATCGTCGACGTCGGGCCGGACGAGGACCCGGCCGAGGTGGCCGAGGCCGTGCGGATCGGGTACGAGAAGGCGCCGTTCGACATCACCGCGGACTGGCCGGTGTGCATGGCCGTCATCCGGCAGGAGGGCGTCCCGGTGTGGTTCACCGCGATGTACCCGCACGTCGCCATCGACGGCCTCGGCTTCGAAGCGCTCGTCGCCGACCTGGAGAACCTGAACCAGGACACCGGCGAGCGACTGGCGCCGCGCGAGGGGATGCAGCCGTTCGAGCTGGCCAAGCAGCAGCAGACCCCCGCCGCCCTGCGACAGAGCGCCGCCTCGATGGAGTACTGGGAGAAGTTGGTGCGCTCGGCGCCCGGCCACCGCTTCGACTCCAAGTACGAGCCCCGCAGTCCGCAGTGGTGGGATCTCGTCTTCGACTCCCAGGCCATGTACCTCGCCACGACCTCGATCGCCGCGCGCACCGGCGCCAACACCGGTTCGGTCCTGCTCGCCGCGTACGCGGTGGCCTTGGCGAAGGTGTCCGGGAAGAGCCCCAGCGCGATCCGGACATTCGTCAGCAACCGTTTCCGGCCGGGGCTGCGGGAATCGGTGACGCCGCTGGTGGCCTCGTGCCTGTGCGTGGTCGACGTGGCCGACACCGACTTCGACACCGTCGCGCTGCGGGCCTGGCGCTCGCAGCTGAGGGCCGGCAAGTTCAGCTACTTCGACCCGCGCGACCTGTTCGCGATGTTCGACCGCCTCCAGGCCGAGACCGGCGAGGCGGTGGACCTGCTGTGTTACTTCAACGACCTGCGGCGCGCGACCGCCGCGGCCCGGCCCGGCCCGCTCCCGACGCCGGAGGAGATCCAAGCCGCGCTGCCGCTGACCACGCTGACCTGGGGGCCGCACACGGATGTGCCGGACGCGCAGACGTTCATGGAGGTCAATCCCGTTCCGGACACGGTCAACATCATGCTGCGGGTCGACACCGAGGTGGTGACGCCCGCGCAGGAGGAGGAGATCGTGCGGGAGATGGAGCGGATTCTGGTGGCGGCGGCGTTTGATCCCGGTTATTCGACCGGGGTTACTGCGCACGCGGTGGTTTCTTCCTGAAAGGTTTCTGGCGGCCGGCCTGACCACAGGCAGCCGCACGCTCGCTACGGTCGGCAGCCCGCTGTGGCTGCCGACCTTTTTGCTGTCTTCGCCCTCGCCGACCTTGACCTACTCGGCGCTCTGGCCGTCCGGGTCGATGCCGCGCCTGATCCGTCGGCCGATGTCGCGCAGTTGCCGCAGCTGCGCCTTCGTGAGCTGGTCCAGGACCAGTCGGCGGACTTCCTCGACGTGCCCGGGTGCGGCCTGGACCACCTTCTCCCAGCCGTCGTCGGTGAGGGTCGCCAGCGTGTAGCGGCCGTCCGCGGGGTCGGGCGTGCGTCGTACCCAGCCGCGCTGTTCCATCCGTACGACCACCTGGGACAGCCGCGGAAGCGAGCCCTCGGCCTGGGCTGCCAGGGTGCTCATGCGCAGGGTGCGCTCCGGTGCCTCCGAGAGCAGTGCCAGCACCTGGTACTCGAAGTGCGTGATCCCGGCGTCGCGGCGCAGCTGCGCGTCGAGCGCGGCCGGGAGTCGGTTCATGGTTCCGGCCAGGGCGAGCCACGCCTGTTGCTCGTCGGCGTCCAGCCAGCGGGGTTCCGGCACGTCATCCACGCGCCGTAGCTTAACACGTGAAGTGATCAGTCTTCGAAATGACTTGCGCCGTGAAGTGATCCGAGGTTACGGTCACTTCAAGCTTTAAGTCATCAGGACGAGAGGGGATCACCGATGTCGCACGTCGACCAGCAGAACCCTGACAGGCGGACACTGCTCCGCATCGGCGCGGTCGCCGGGAGCGCGGCCGGTCTCGGCGCCGCCGGCGTCTTCGGCGCCCGAGCCGCGAACGCTACGGCGGCGATGCAGGCGGGTAGCGCGGCGCGGAGGCCGTCGCAGGCGTCGGATGCGAACGATGCGACGCATTCGCAGCATCCGTCGTACCCGCCGCACACCGTCGACACCTCGCACTGCACGCCGGAGGTCGCCGACATCTTCCGCCGCGTCTTCGCTGCGAAGAGCAACCACGACACCGCGGCGTTCATGGCGCACTTCTCGACCTCGAACCCCAGCTACAGCGACGGCACCCTGGGCCTCGTGCTGTCCGGGTGGCAGGCGATCAACACCGAGTTCACGTCGCTGCTCGCCGGCGCCCCGGCGGGAGCGCTGTCCTATCCGCTGACGATCGTCGGCGACGCTCGTAGCGCGAGCGTCGAGTTCGTCGACACTCCTGCGTTCTTCGGCGCGGAGGTTCGTGCGCTGTCGTCGGTCACGTTCGACGGGAACCGTAAGATCACCCGCTGGGTCGACTACTGGGACCGTCGCAGTTCGCTGTTTCCGTTCTCTGACGGCAGCGCCTATCCCACCGACTTCCACGACTCCGCACAGAACGCGGACCACGCCATAGTCCAGGCGGCACAACGGCTCCAGGCCGCATTCCTAGCACGGGACGCTGCTGCGGCTGTTGCGCTGATGTCCGCTGACGTCGTCTATGAGGACCTCGCTGCGCATACCCGCGTCCGTGGCCAGCTTCAGTTGCAGCGTTACTACACGCGTGCGCTCATGCAGCTCCCGTATGGCCCCGGCGCCGCGCTTGTGCACGTCGAAGGCAGTCGGCAGGGCGGCGGCTACGAGTGGACGGCGTCTCCGGCGCTCGCGAAGCAGCATCGCGGTCACACCGCCATCGCGCTGGATGGCGCGGGCAAGATCAGCCGTCTGACGACGGTCTACGACTCCAGCCTGCTGAGCTACCCCGCCTACCAGGCCCTGGTCGGGCTCGCGGCCGAAGCGCCGCAGTCCTGACGACCTCAACCATCACCGACAGACCGATGAATACGAAAAGGACAACGCAGATGGAAGCCATCGTTCTCAAAGCCGCCGGATCACCGGACCAGGCGCTGGTCCACGGTGACGAGCCGATCCCCGAGCCGGGCCCGGGCGAAGTGCTCGTCGAGGTGCACGCCGCCGCAGTCAACCCGCTCGACGTCGCCAACGCCGGGGGCTGGCTCGGCACGCCGCTGCCGATGATCCCCGGCGTCGACTTCGCCGGGGTGGTCGTCTCCGGCGGCGACCGCGAGGGTCAGGAGGTCTGGGGCAGCGGCCCGGCCCTGGGTATGAAGCGAGCGGGCACGCACGCACGCTTCGTCGCCCTGCCCGAGACCTGGCTGTCCCGCAAGCCCGCGAACCTGACGATGGCCGAAGCCGCCGCGATCGGCCGCTCCCACCTCACGGCCTTCGAGACGGTCATCAACCTCATGGAGGTGAAGGCTGGCGAGACGCTGCTCATCACCGGCGGCTCCGGCATGGTCGGCCGAGCCGCGACCGCGATCGCCCGCTGGCGCGGCGCCGAGCCGATCATCGCCGCCCGGCACCGCCCCGACGGCGTGGAGCACTTCATCGACACCGGCGCGGCCGACGGCAGTGTCGACTTGGCCGAGGCCGTGCTCGACCTGACCGGCGGACGCGGCGCGGACCTGGTCCTGGACACCGTCGGCGGGCCGCTGTTCGAGCCCGCGCTACGCAGCCTGGGCTTCGGCGGACGCATGGTCGGCATCTTCAGCGCCCGCGATCCGCGGATCTCGTTCTCGCCGGCGGAGATCTACAACCGGCAGCTGCGCGTCACGGGCCTGGCCAGCGTGTTCCTGGACGGAGCCCACGTCGCGGGCGTCTTCGACCAGTTCAGGCCGCTGTTCGAGCACGGCATCCTGGCGGCGCCGCCGGTGCGGACTTGGGCGTTGGAGCAGGCCGCCGAGGCTTATCAGGCGGTGATGAGCGGGTCGAGTGGGATCAAGCAGGTGTTGCTGCCCAGCGGCGACTAGCCACCGGAATTACCCGAACCAGGTCCCAGTTCACCGTCGTGAGCTGGGGCTTCGTGTGCGCCGGTGCCTTTTTCGGTATGCCGACGATATGCGGTGCCTCGTACCATCGGGTGCATGCGTGTGTTGGTGGTGGAGGATGAGCCCTTTATGGCCGAGGCCATTCGTGATGGGCTGCGGTTGGATGCGATTGCGGCGGACATCGCCGGGGATGGGCACACCGCGCTGGAGTTGCTGAGTGTCAACAGCTATGACATCGCTGTCTTGGATCGGGACATTCCTGGGCCCTCGGGTGATGAGATCGCTAAGCGCATCGTGGCCTCCGGCAGCGGGATGCCGATCCTCATGCTCACGGCTGCCGACCGGCTCGATGACAAGGCCTCCGGGTTCGAGTTGGGGGCCGATGACTACCTCACCAAGCCGTTCGCGCTGCGGGAGCTCGTGTTGCGGCTGCGGGCGTTGGATCGTCGGCGTGCGCACAGTCGGCCTCCGATACGGGAGATCGCCGGGTTGCGGCTGGATCCGTTTCGGCGCGAGGTCTACCGCGATGACCGGTACGTCGCTCTGACGCGCAAGCAGTTCGCCGTCTTGGAGGTGCTCATCGCTGCCGAGGGTGGTGTGGTCAGTGCCGAGCAGCTGCTGGAGCGTGCCTGGGATGAGAACGCCGATCCCTTCACCAACGCCGTGCGGATCACCGTCTCGGCGCTGCGCAAGCGGCTCGGGGAGCCGTGGATCATCGCCACGGTTCCGGGCGTCGGCTATCGCATCGACGCCGAGACCGGAGCGGAGGCCGGAGCAGTAGCCAGCGCCGAGACCGAGGGAGCACACCGTGGCTAGGCCGGCGGGCATGAGCGCACGCCTCAAGCTCACCTTCAGCTACGCCGGCATCGTCATGCTCGCCGGATCCCTGCTGATCGCCGTGGCCTGGGTCTTCGCGCTGCGGTGGCTCCCGGACCACGACCCGCCGAAGCCGTCGCCGGGCCAGATGGCGGCCGCGCCCGCGCCCGGAACCGGCGGCAATCCCGTCATCCTCATCCTGGGCCCCAGCCGCTCGGACCTGATGCGCGGCTTCGCGCCCGCCGCGGCCGTGGCGCTCGCGTTCCTGCTCCTGCTCGGCCTGGTCGGGGGCTGGTTCCTGGCCGGCCGGATGCTCGCGCCGCTGACCCGCATCACCGACGCCACGCGCCTGGCTGCGACGGGGTCGCTGGCGCACCGGATCGAGATGGAGGGGCGCACTGACGAGTTCCGCGAGCTGGCCGACACCTTCGACACCATGCTCGCGCGGCTGGAAGCGCACGTCGCCGAGCAGCAGCGCTTCGCCTCCAACGCCTCCCACGAGCTGCGCACGCCGCTGGCCATCACGCAGTCGCTCCTGGATGCGGCCCGCAACGACGCCGGCCGCGACACCGACCGGCTCATCGACCGGCTCCACGTCGTCAACACCCGGGCCATCGACCTCACCGAGGCGCTGCTGCTGCTCAGCCGCGCCAACCAGCGCTCCTTCGCGCGCGAGGAGGCCGACCTGTCGCTGATGGCCGAGGAGGCCACCGAAACGCTCCTGCCCCTGGCGGAGAAGCACGACCTGCTCATCGAGACCTCGTGCGCCCCGGCGCCGGCCATCGGCTCGCCGGCGCTGCTGCTCCAGCTGGCGACGAACCTGGTCCACAACGCGATCGTCCACAACCTGGCCGGCGAGGGAAGCCAAGGCATCATCTGGGTCAGCACCGGCATCCGTGGCGACGACGTCGAGCTCACCGTGGAGAACACCGGCGACCAGCTCGCCCCGGAGCTGGTCGCCACGCTCACTGAGCCGTTCCAGCGCGGCTCCGAACGCGTCCACACCGACCACGCGGGCGTCGGCCTCGGGCTGGCCATCGTCGACAGCATCACCCGGGCCCACGACGGCACCCTCACCCTGACCCCCCGCCCCGGCGGCGGCCTGCGCGTCACGGTCCGGCTGCCGCTCCCGGCCCCGTACCGCACGCCTACCGCCGACGCCTCCGACATCCGATACGTGCCGACCGCACTGCGGCTCGCACGTATCGGGCCCAGTCACTCCAGCTCACCTATGTGATCGGGAACTATGTGATCGGGAAGTCGAAGTACGTGTCGGGGTACGGCTCCTCCTCCAGCGTGTAGTGCCACCATTCGTAGTCGTAGGCACGGAACCCGCTGACCGCCATGACGGAGCGCAGGGCTTCGCGGTTCGCCGCCTCCGCCTGCGCTATCCCGCCGGCGCCGTGATGCGAGACCGGGTCCATCAGGTCGTGGCCGCCACCCATCGCGGCAAGCTCGCCGGTGGCCAGGTCGTACAGCGTCAGGTCGACCGTGCTGCCGCGGCTGTGACCCGACTTGGCGGCGACGTACCCCTGCTCGAACATCCCGGCGCGGTCGATGTTCGGGTAGTGCCGCGACTTCGTCCGACCGTCCTCAGGCTGCTGCGACCAGCGCAGGAAGCAGTCCACGGCGCGCTGCGGACGGTACCCGTCCCAGAGCACCAGCCCGAATCCGAGCGAGCCGGCCTCCTTCTGCGCCTGTTCCAGCGCCAGACACAGCGCCGTCGTCCCGACGACACGGTTGACCAGGTAACCGTCCACCGGCTTGCCGGTGAAGTTGTCCCAGGTGGCGTACTTGGCGTCCCAGCGGACACCGGGCACGAGCTGGTCCACGAAGACGAAGTCGTCGGTCACCGGAGCTCCCCGGTCAAGGCCAGCTCCACCAGCCGGTCGATCACCTCGGTCATCGACAAGCCCGCGGCCGCCATCATCCGCGGGTAGCGGCTGTAGGAGGTCAGGCCGGGCAGGGTGTTGACCTCGTTGAGGACGACGGTCCCGTCCACCTTCAGGAACAGGTCCACGCGGGACAGCCCCCGGCATCCCAGCGCGCGGTACACGGCCTTCGCAGTCTCCTGAACCAGTGCGCGCGACTCGGCCGGAATATCGGCGGGGACGATGACCGAGGCGTTCTCCGAGCCGGTCTCCGGCGAGCTCTCCTGGTGGATCTTGAAGAAGCCGTGCGTCAGTGCGACGCGGTCCACCTCACCGGTGATCAGGTCCGCGCCGGTCCCCAACACGGCGCAGCCGATCTCGCTGCCGACGACCGCCTGCTCGATGAGCACCTTCGAGTCGTAGAGCCGGGCCTCCTCCACCGCGCCGGCCAGCTCATCGCGGCTGGACACCTTGCTGACGCCGAAGGACGACCCCGACCGCGCCGGCTTGACGAAGACGGGATAGGTCAGCTCGCCGGGGTCGATGGCCTGGTCCGGCATGAGCGTCCGGAACTTCGGCGTCGCGATGCCGGCGCCCTGGGCGACGAGGTAAGTAAGTGTCTTGTCGATGCACAGGACGGAGGCCTGAACATCGCAGCCCACGTACGGAATGCCTGCCAACTCCAGCAGGCCCTGGATCGCGCCGTCCTCGCCGAGCTTGCCGTGCAGCACCGGCAGGACCAGGTCCAGGCCGATCGTCTCGTACTTGCCCTCGTCGAGGACCAGCAACCCGCGCACACGCCGGTCCGTCGAGAGCACGACCGGACGGCTGTCGCCGTTCTCCCAGTCCCCCTCCGGGCTGTCACAGAGCCGCCATGCGCCGCTCTGCGTGATCCCGATATAGACGGGCTCGTACTTCGTGGTGTCGAGAGCCCCCGCGACTTCCCGCACGGACTTGACGGAGACGGGGTGCTCCTCGGAACAGCCCCCGAACATGATGCCGATCTTCAGCTTATCCATGGTGATTCCTACTCTCGAACTTCAGACAGTTGATGATGGAGTTCTCGACGGTGTCGCTCAGTGCGTGATCGGTGTAATACGCGGTGTGCGGACTGACGAGCACATTCGGCAGCTCTTGCAACCGCAGTAGCGCTTTGCTGTCGATGGGACGCTCTCGGCAGTCCGCATAGAAGATCCCTTCTTCTCCTTCAAGGACGTCGAGCGCCGCACCTCCCAGTCGACCGCTTTCCAGCGCATGGAGAAGGGCCGCGGTGTCGAGGAGAGAACCGCGGCCGGTGTTGACGACGACCGCGCCGGGCCTGAGTCGCTCTATACGTTCGCGATTCAGGAGGTGATGGGTATCTGCGGTCAGGGGTGTGTGGAGCGTGACTATGTCGCTGTTCTGTAGAAGCTCGTCGAGCGGTACATAGTCGGCATCGCTTTTGCTTTCAGGGCCACGGTCATGGGCCAAAACACGGCAGCCGAAACCTCGCAGGCGATCCATGACCGCCGCGCCGATGCGGCCCGTTCCGACCACACCGACAGTCAGATCACGCAGCTCACGGCCGCGCACCTCATGGAGTCGGTAGTCGTGGACGTCGGTACGGCGCACGATGGATTTCGCGTGGCGTACAGCCATCAGCATCAACATCAGGGTGTAGTCGGCGACACTGTCGGGCGAATAGCTGACGTTCTCCACGGCGATGCCGATGCTGTTCGCGTATTCGACGTCGAGGTGGTTGTAGCCGATACTCCTGGTGGAGATGTACGCCACGCCAGCGCGGCTGAGCGCGAGAAGCGTGTCGTTGGTGATGCGCGTCTTATGACCGACGCTGATACACCGGTTTCCCGCGACAAGTTCGGTATTTACTTCGGATACCGCGGCGTCGGTGATGGTGGCGACGATGTCGAAGCGCGGCGCCAACTCCCGGAACAAGACAGCCTCGTCCTGGCCGCATCCATAGATGGTGATTCCCGTCGTGGGGCGCGTCGAGGATGAGGTCATGGCGTCCAGTCAAGACAATGCGGCGTTGCCGGTATGTATGGGGTTTTCGATACACCGGCGATATACGGCGCCGCATTCACTGGACCGCATGACTTCTTACGGGCCAGCCGCATGATTCCGCTCAGCCTCGACGAGATCGCTGCCGTCGTCGCAGGACACGTCGGCGGCGGCACCGTGACCGGCAGCGTGACGGTGACCGCGCCGGCCGTGCTCGATAGCCGGCAGGCCGAGCCCGGCGGCCTGTTCGTCGCGTTCGCCGGCGAGCACGCCGACGGCCACGACTACGTCGGCCAGGCCGCGGCGGCCGGAGCGGTGGCCGTGCTCGGGGCGCGGGCCACGGCGCTGCCGACGGTCGTCGTCCCGGACGTGCGCGCCGCGTTGCAGGCGCTCGCCGCGCACGTCGTGGCGCGGCTGCGGCCCGGGCTGACCGTGGTGGCGGTGACCGGCTCGCAGGGCAAGACCGGCACCAAGGACCTGATCACGGCGGTGCTGGCGAGCACCGCGGCGACGGTCGCCACGCTCGGTTCGCTGAACAACGAGCTCGGCGTGCCGCTGACCATGCTGCGCGCCGACGCCGACACCCGCTTCCTGGTGCTGGAGATGGGAGCCCGGCACGTCGGCGACATCGCGGCGCTGACCGGCCTGGTCGCGCCGGACGTCGCGGTCGTGCTGAACGTCGGGCTGGCGCACCTCGGCGAGTTCGGCTCGCGCGGCGCCATCACGCAGGCCAAGGGCGAGCTGGTGCGGGGCCTGGCGCCCGGCGGCACGGCCGTGCTCAACGCCGACGACCCGCGCGTGTCCGCGATGCGCGCGTACACCGACGGCCCGGTCCTGACCTTCGGCCGCGACGAGCGGGCCGACGTGCAGGTGCTGTACCTGGTGCTGGACCAGCTCGGGCGGCCGTCGTTCACGGTGCGGAACGGCGACGCCGCAGCAGTCGTCACGCTGCCGCTGGTGGGTGCGCACCAGGCGCTCAACGCGGCGGCCGCAGCGGCGGCGGCACTGGTGGCCGGTGTGCCGCTGGACGTGACGGCGAAGGCACTGGCGACCGCCTCGCTGTCGAAGTGGCGCATGGAACTGCGCGAGCTGGCAGGCGGCGCGCGCCTGCTCAACGACTCCTACAACGCCAACCCCGACTCGACCCGCGCCGCCCTGGACGCCCTCGCGGCGATCGAGGGCAGCCGCCGCATCGCCGTGCTCGGCGAGATGCTGGAGCTTGGCGACATCAGCCCCGCCGAGCACCGCGCGATCGGCAGGTACGCGTCCTCGCGCTCCGATGTGGTGGTCGCGGTCGGCACGGCGGCGCGCGCCATCGCCGACGGCGCCGGCGAGCGTGCGGTCCCGGTGCCCGACAACGCGGCGGCCGTCGCCTGGCTGCGCGAGCACGTCGGCGACGGGGACGTGGTACTCGTCAAAGCTTCGCGAGGCAGTCGCCTGGACGAGGTGGCGGCGGCGCTGATGTAGCGGGGTCTGGCGCAGTGGGCTTCGCACGTGCGGCACGGGGCGTGCGTGCGGGGCGTGCAGCGCGCGGTGCACCTGCCAGTCTCAACCAGCGCGAACCGTCAGGCGCGCTGCTTCATGTACAGCTGGAACGCCCGATACAGCGCCGGCCGCAGCGGCAGGTCCCACTCCCCCACGTGCCGCACAGCCCGGCCGCCGGTGCCGACCTTGAACTGGATCAGCCCGGCGTGCGGGTCGTCCGCGTCCAGCGTCGGGGTGATGCCGCGCAGGTCGTAGACGTCGCAGCCGGCGGCCAGCGCGTCGCGCGTCATCGTCCACTGACACGCGTTGGAGCCGCGCACCTCACGCTTGGCGGTCGAGGAGGCGCCGTAGGCGTAGCAGGCGTGCGTGCCGACGCGCACCAGCATCGTCGCGGCCACCAGGTCGTCCTCGTGGTGCGCGAAGTAGAGCCTGATCCGCTCCGGGTCCTCGGCGCGCATCGCCGCGATCATCGTCTCGAAGTAGCGCAGCGGCCGGGGCGTGAAGTGGTCGCGCTCGGCGGTGTGGACGTAGAGCGCGTGGAAGGCCTGGACGTCGTCGCCGACCGTGACCTTGACGCCCTCCTTCGCCGCCTTCCTGATGTTCCGCCGCCACAGCTGGTTCATGCCGCCGAGCACGTCATCATCGGTCCGGCCGCTCAGCGGGACCTCGAACTTGAACTGCGGATGCCCGGTGCCAAAGCCGTCCTCAGGGTTCTGAGGCAGCCAGCCGGCGTCCCTGAGCACGTTCGCCAACCGGACGCCGACCAGGTCGGGCTGGCCGGGCAGCTCGGTGAGCCGCCTGACCTCCGGATCGGCGAAGCCTTCCTTGACCTGCGCGGCGCTCCAGGTGTCGGTGCGCACCGGCGGGCCGAGCCGGACCGCGAACGCGCCGTGCGCCTTCAGATGAGCGGCCAGTGGGTCAAGCCAGCGCTCGACGTCGCCGGTCCAATCGATGACCGGCCCCTCGGGCAGATAGGCCAGCGTGCGGCTCCGCAGCCGCGGCACCGGACGATGCAGCACGAGTCCCGCCCCGACCAGCTGCTCACCGTCGAACCAGCCCAGCGACTCGCTCCGCCACTCGGTCTTCACCTGGGCCCAGGCCGGCGTCTGCAGAAAGCTGACCCACCGCTGCGCCCGCACGAACGCCAGATGTTCGGCAGCACTGATCGGCCCGACGGTCAAAGTCATTGGTCCAGTCAATGCGGCGCCGCGTATCCGGCATGTATGGGCTTTTCGATATGCCTGCGATACGCGCGCCGCAGCACGACCGGACCCTAGCGATCCAGCCAGGCGTTCAGGCTGGTCACGGCATCGCCGACGAGCGGCGCTCCGTGCGCGAACCCCACCGCCGTCACATCGCGAGGCATGAACGCATAGGAAGCATCACGCACCACCGGATCGGCGGCGAGCGCATCCTGACCGCTACTGAGCCCGCCGCGGTTGAAGACCGCGTCGCCGACCAGCAAAGCCCGGCTAGGCTCGTGAAGCAACACGATGTGCCCGGGGCTGTGGCCCGGCGTGTGAATCACCCGCAGCGATCCGATCCGCGCACCGTCCACGACGGTCCGCGTCGCCGCGACCGGCTCCCAGTGCAGCAACGGCAGCCGGTCGACGGCCCGTCCGAACGCTCCCGACCGGCCCGAGCGCGGCACGCGTCCGGCTGCCAGCCACGGCGCCTCCAGCTCGTGGATCAGCACCTCGGCATCGGTCCGAGCCGCCACCTCGGCGAGGCCCCGGACGTGGTCCGGGTGCGCGTGCGTGATGACGATCCGCTTGACGTCCGCCAGCGTGCGGCCGGTCGACTCGATCGCCTGCCGGATAGCCGTCGGCGCGCTCTTCCAGCCCACGTCGACGAGCGTCAGCCCGTCCTCGTCGGCGACGAGGAAGCAGTTCTCGTTGTCGCCGCGCGTCGGAATGCGCAGGATCCCGGGAGCCAGCTCGCTCATGCGCCGCTCCCCTGTCCGGCCGCCGCCACCGACGGCGAGCTGAGCAGTTCGGCAAGCTCGGCCGGCAGGTAGCCCTGTTGCGCGAGTCGCGGGAGGACTCCACCGTTCGCGATGATCTCCAGGACGAGAGATGGCAGCACCGGGACCGTCCCCGACGTGTGCGTGCTCTGATTCGCCCACGTGCCAGTGGCGAGATCGATCGCGGCGATGTCGCCGTCGCGGAACACCGACGTCGCGTCGGGCACCGTCATGGCCGGAAGGCCCGCGTTGACGGCGTTGCGGAAGAACAGCGAGTTGAACTCCTCGGCGATCAGCGCGGCCACGCCGAGTTGCCGGAACAACGCCGCGACCGGCCGGGAGGACCCGAGGCCGAAGTTGCGGCCCGCCACCACGATGTCGCCGTGCCGCACCTCGCTGGTCCAGCCGGGACGGACCGCGTAGAAGACCTGCTTCGCGGCCTCGGGGAGGTCGAGCTTCATCGCGTCCGGCGGGTACATGTCGTCGGTGGTCAGGCCGTGGCCGAAGACCCAGACCCGGCCGCTGACTTCGAGGTCCTGCTCGCTCATCGCGCGGCCTCCGCTCGGGCGTCGGTGATGTGGCCGGCGATCGCCGAAGCCGCGACCGTGGCCGGGGAGGCCATGTAGATCTCGGCTTCCGGCGACCCCATCCGGCCGGTGAAATTGCGCGTCGAGGACGTCAGGCACACCTCGCCGGGCCCGACGACCCCCATGTGGTAGCCGAAGCACGCGCCGCACGTAGCGTTCGTGACCACGCCGCCGGCGTCGGCGATGTCTTGGAGGTAGCCCAGCCGCATCGCGTCGCGGTAGACCTGCTGGCTGGCCGGCGTGACGATCAGCCGCACCCCTCGCGCCACCTGCTTGCCGCGCAGCACCTCGGCGGCGATCCGCAGGTCGTCGAGCTGGCCGTTGGCACACGAGCCGATGAACGCCTGGTCGATCCTGCGCGGCTCGATGTCGGTGACCGGCAAGCCGTTGCACGACACGGTCCCGGGGCGCGCGACGTACGGCACCAGGCCGGACAGGTCGATCTCGCGCACGTCGGCGTAGGCCGCGTCCGGGTCGGCCTCGGCGGCTTCGAACCCTGCGATACCGAGCGCTTCGAAGTGCGCCGCGAGCACGTCGTCGAAGGCGAAAGTCGAGAAGTCAGCGGAGATTTCGGCTCCCTGTGTAGCTATGGTGCGCCGATCGTGCAGCGGGATTGACGCCAGGCCGGGGCCGCCATATTCGAGGTTGAGGTTCGTGGCGTCGCCGTATTCGTTGGCGATGTGCAGGAAGACGTCCTTGCCGCTGACCCCCGGCGGCAACTCCCCCACGAACTCGTAGCGGATCGTCGGCGAGACCTGGAACCACGTGCGTCCGGTGCACAGGATCGAGTAGACCTCCGCCGGGCCCAGCCCGCGCGCCGCGGTGTTGTACGCCCCGCCGGCGCAGGTGTGGCTGTCGGTGCAGGCCAGCACCTCGCCGGGGCGGGCCAGGCCGTTCTCGGCGATGACCTGGTGGCAGATGCCGTGCCGGCCGACGTCGTAGAACCGTTCGATGCCGAAGTCGGCGGCGAATTTGCGGGCGTTCGGCCCGCCGGCCGCGTCCTTGATCGTCGGTGCCGGCACGGCGTGGTCCATGACGATCGCGACCTTGTCCGGGTCGGCGATCCGCAGCGGCGGCAGCCACATCGTGGCGAACTGGAGGTCGATCAGGACCGTCATGTCGACGTCCACGGTCACGGTGTCGCCGACGGCCACCGAGGCCAGGCCGGCTTTGCGAGCGAGGATGCGCTCGATCATCGTCATGCCCACAGTCGTCATGCCCATGTCAGGCATATCAGGCTCCTTGTTCAGTCGGCGCGGCCCGGTACTTCTCACCGAGCTCGAACCACTCGGCCATGCCGACGAGGTTGAAGAACTCCTCGGGCCTGGTCGGCACGAACTCGTCGGGCTTGATCCCGCGCAGCTGGCACAGCGCGGTCAGCGCACCGAGCGCGCTATGTGCCAGGACGGCGGAGGGGTGGATCGCGACGGCGAAGCCGAGCTGCTGAAGGCGCTCGGCCGACTGCTCCGGCGTGAGGCCGCCGATGACGAGGTTGAGCAGCAACGGCGCGCGCACCTCGGCGGCGATCCGCTCGATCTCCTCAGTGCTCTGCGGTGCCTCGACGAACAGGATGTCCGCACCTTCGGCGGCGTAGCGGTTGGCGCGCGCGATCGCCTCGTCGATCCCCAGCGGTCCGCGGACGTCGGTGCGGGCGATGACCAGCATCGCGTCGTCGCTGCGCGCCTCCAGGGCGGCGCCGAGCGTGCGAGCGAAGTCGTCGGCGCCGACCAGCTCCTTGTCGGGCAGGTGGCCGCACTTCTTCGGGAACGCCTGGTCCTCCAGCTGGATCGCGGCGACCCCGGCGTCCTCGTACTCGCGCACGGTCCGGATCACGTTGATCGGCGCGCCGTAGCCGGTGTCGGCGTCGGCCAGCAGCGGCACGTCCCCGAGCGCCCGCACCGCCATCCGGGCGCGTTCGACCATCTCGGTCTGGGTGACCAGGCCGATGTCGGGCAGCCCGAATCCGGAGGCTGCGACGCCGGCGCCAGTGAGGTAGGCCGCGACGTGGCCGGTACGCCGGGCCAATTGGGCGCTGATGCCGTCGTAGACGCCCGGGGCGACGATGAGCTGCCGGGCAGCGAGCAGTTCGCGCAGGCGGGCGCGTGCGGGTGTGGTCATGAGTCCTCCGGGGTGAGCGCTGCTGGGGGCTGCGGGGCAAGCGTCATCAGTCCAGCGCCCTTCCGACCGGCGGGGCCAGCAACGCCACGAGCGGCGCGATCGAGGGCGCCTCGGCGAGGCCTTGGACGGCCTCGACGATCGCGCCGGCCCGCTCGGGTGCCATGACCCGGTCGGTCAGCCTGCGGAACTTCGCGACCACCTCGTCGTTCGTGATCGGGTCGGCGGGGCTGCCGTGCGGGGAGATCACGCGCTCGGTGTCGGTGGATCCGTCGGCGAACGTCAGCGTGACGTGGGTCTGGAACCGCTCGGTCAGAGGCAGCTCGTCGATCGACCGGTCGAGCGTGACGTGCGTGCGCTCCAGCAGCCGCCAGACGTCGTCGGCGTCGAGCCGGGCCGCGGTGAACTGCTCGGGCAGCGCGGTGCCGTCGAGGAGGGTGACGGCGGTGGCGTAGCCGATGTTCATCTGGCCGCCGATCGCCTCCAGCGGGCGCTGCGGCGGCCACCAGCCGTGGTGGTAGATCACGTCGCCGACGCGGATGTCGATGCGCTCGATGCGCTCGGTGCGTTCCACGGCACCTCCGGCAAGCCTGCCCCGCAGCGCCTGCGCGGCCTGGACAGCGCCGTGCAGACCGCCCATGACGGCCCAGGACTTCACCATCGCCAGCGTGGTCTCCCAGCTCTCTCCCAGACCCCTGACGATCGCCTCGGGATCCGTCGGGTGGCCTTCGCCGTAGACCGCGACGTAGCCGCCGTATTCGCGTTCGTAGACCTGGTCGATGCCGGTGTAGCCGGCGGCCGCCAGGGCCGCGGAGTAGAAGCCGTTGCGGGCTGCGAAGCCGTGCTGCATCCGCTTGCCCATCGCCTCATACTGCGCCGACATCAAGCCCGCCGACTGCGTCGCGGCGAACCCGAGGGCGTCCTCGGTCTGCGCCGGGTCCAGGCCGCGCAGTTTCGCGCACGCCGCGGCGGCCGAGGAGGCGCCGAAGACCGGCCCGGAGTGCCAGCCGCGCGAGAGCATCGCGGTGCCTCCGATCGAGTAGCCGATCCGCGGACCCACTTCGAACCCGACCAGCGCGGCCAGCAGCAGCTCGCGGCCGCTGACGTCGCGGCCGGTGTGGCCGGCCGTCGCGAGCAGCGAGGGCAGCAGCAGAGAGGCGCTGTGCAGCGGCGCGAGCGGATGGAAGTCGTCCAGCTCGAAGCCCTGGATGTAGGTGCTGTTGAGCAGCGCGGCGCCGACCGGCGTGCTGGTGCGGCCGGTGCCGATGACGACCGCGTCGCCGCCGCCCTCGATGCCGAGCACCGCCTCGGTCGCCAGGCGCGACCAGGGCAGCTGCGCGCCGACCAGGGCGCAGCCGAGGCCGTCGAGGAGCAGGTGCGCAGCCCGGGTGCGGACCTCGGCGGGGACGTCGTCCCAGGTGACGTCGTGGATCCAGGTGACGAGGCGGCCGGTGACGCCTTCGGGGTTGGACGGTGCGCTCATGCCGTCATTGCCGCACGCTCGCCGCGACCGCCACTACTTAACTTGCACAATATGCAAGTATTGGCCGGGTGAGCACGGCGCTACGCGGGCTTCAGCTGCTGGAGGCGCTGGCCGGAATGCGCCAGCCGGCGTCGCTGCGCGCGGTCGCCGAGCGCGTCGGGCTGTCGGAGTCGCAGACCTTCCGCGTCCTGCGGGAGTTGGAGCGCGGCGGCTACCTCGATCACCTGGGACGCAGCGGCTACCGCCTGGCCGGGCGATCGGTCGCGCTGGCCACGCTGATCGGCCCGCGTCCGGCGATGCTGCGCGCGATCCAGCCGGTCATCACACGGCTGGCGCATCTCACCGGCGAGGCGGTCGTGCTGCACCTGCGCTCGGGGGCGACGCGCGTGTTGGTGCTCGGTGTGCCGGCGCCTTCGGGGCCGATCCTGGACCCGGCGGGGCTGCTCGGCGAGCGGTCGCCGTTGGCGGTCGGGGCCAGCGGACGGATCATCCTGGCGTATCTGCCCGAGGCGGAGTCGGCGGCGATGGACCTCGGCGGGCTGGATCGCAGGCAGCTGGCGGCGATTCGCGATCGTGGGTACGAGGCGTCGTTCGGTGAGAACCATCCCGGCGTCAACGGTGTGTCGGCGCCGTTGTTGGCCTATCGGGAGGACGCGGGCTCCGCGGATCCGGCGGGCTCTGTCGGAGTGGCTCTTGGTTCCATCACGATCGCCGGGCCCGCCGAACGGCTTTCAGAGGCCGACTTCCCCCGCCTGGTGCCGATGGTGCTGGCTGCGTGCCGCGACCTCGGGCCCCGGCTGGCGTCGATCCTCGGGCCGGACCCCGGCGAGACGGTCCGGGCGCTGGACTTGTAAGGGGCTATAGGGTCTTTCGCATGACACAGCGAAGCACTGACGGCAGCGCCGGCGACGCCGACTACGGCACGATCGGCACCGGCTATTCCGCTTACCGGCAGCCGGAACCGCGTATCGGTGCCCTGATAGAGCAGGCTCTGGCCGGGGCACGGACGGTGCTGAACGTCGGGGCCGGGGCGGGCTCGTACGAGTCGGCGGCGTTCGACGTGACCGCGGTCGAGCCCTCGGCGTCGATGCGTGCGCAGCGGCCCGCGCATCTGCCGGTCGCGATCGACGCCGTCGCGGAGAACCTGCCGTTCCCCGACGACGCCTTCGACGGCGCCATGACCACGTTCAGCGTGCACCAGTGGAGCGACCTGAAGGCGGGGCTGCGCGAGCTGCGCCGGGTCGCCCGCGGGCCGGTCGTGGTCCTGACGTGCGATCCGGATCTGGTGCGCGACTTCTGGCTGTACGAGTACGCGCCGCTGGTCCTGGACACCGAGGCGCGGCGCTACCCGGCCATCGGCGACATCACCGCGGCGCTGGGCGGACGCAGCGAGGTGACGCCGGTGCCGATCCCGGTGGACTGCACCGACGGGTTCAACGAGGCGTACTACGGCCGGCCGGAGCGCCTGCTGGACCCGGCGGCGCGGCAGTCGTGCTCGGCGTGGAGCTTCGTCGACGCGGCGACCGGCGAGCAGTACACCGAGCACCTGCGGCGGGACCTGGAATCAGGGGCCTGGGACGCGCGGTTCGGGGAGCTTCGGACGCAGCCGTTCTTGAACGGGTCGTTGGTTCTGGTGCGGGCGGACGTTCAGTAGGTTCTGGTTCTGGTTCTGGTTCTGGTTCGGGTTCGTCCCGCTCAGCGAACGGTGCGTTCGTAGTGGGCTCGCGCGTCCGCGGTCTTGAGCGTGCCGTAGACGCGCAGCACTTCGGCGAGCGCCGGGTAGTCGGCGTCCAGCGCCTTCGCCGCGCCGTCCAGTTCAGCCGCCGAGGCCACGGCGCGGAGCACGCCCTGCACGGCCGCGACGGGATCGCCGCCCGCGCTCTCGCCGCCCACCGGCGTCGACCCCGACCCCGCGTGGTTGATGGCCACGGTGCTGCTGTTGGTGGGCGCCTCGTGCACCAGGCGGGCCAGTTCTTCGGCGCGCGCCGCCGGCGGCAGGACGACGAACGCCGGATCGCCGGCCATCTGCTCGACGACGGCCAGCCGGGCCAGGACCGCCGGGTTGCTGATCTTGGCCCGGACGCCGCTCATCAGCTGGGAGATCATCGGCGCGGACAGGCCGAGGACGTCCGCCAGCTGGGCCTGGGACAGGGTCAGACGGTCCAGGAGCCGGCGGAAGCGGTCGCCGAGCGGTTCGCCGTACCACTCGGTCTGTAATGCGCGGTTGCGCATGACTACATCGTCGCTCACGGCGTCTCCTCCCGTTCGGCCGCGGTCCCTCTTGACGGCTGGCCCGCACTCGCGATAATTTGCAGGTGCAATCGCTGCTAATCACTTGCAACGCCAGCTGTGCCCCGAGTTTCGCAGGTTACTGCACTCCCTCGATTCTCGCATGCACATCCTGGATTGCAAACGCATCAGCGCTGGGACTGGGGAGAGGCCAGGCGCGGACGCGGGACAGTCGTGCCGCCCGGGGGGCGGTG